>NZ_JAVROT010000613.1:0-2985 GCF_032162605.1 Mycobacterium sp.
CGACCGAACCGGGCTCGGGCACCGTCATCGACCAACCGCCGCTGCCGTCGTCGGTGACGCGCATCCGCAACGCGGCGTGGTGATCCAGCAGCCCCTGCAGGACGACGACCACATCGGCCTCGGTCACCCCGGCCGGGGCGTGTACCACCACCGTCTGGTTGAACTCGTCAACCGGACCATCGACGCTGTGCAGCCAACGCATGATCGGGGTCGCCAGCACCACACCGGTGCCCTCGTCGACCACAGCGGCCTCACCGCCGGCCACCTCGACCACCGAGGCCAGCCGAGCCACCGTCTGCTCGACGAAGACATCACGCGGCCGACACACCACCCCGGCCGCGCGGGCGCGAGCCACCACTTGCATCGACAGGATGCTGTCGCCGCCCAAGTCGAAGAACGAGTCGTCGACCCCGACTTGCTCCAGCCCCAATACCTGGGCGTAGATGCCGACCAGGAGCTCCTCAATCGCATTGGCCGGAGGCCGGTATTCACCACCGGTGCCGCGGTATTCCGGGGCCGGTAAAGCGCGGGTGTCGAGTTTGTTGTTGGCAGTGAGTGGCAGCGCCACCAACCCCACCACCGCGGCCGGCACCATGTACGGCGGTAACCGATCCGCCAATTGGTCGCGGGCCTTCGCAGGATCCGCTGTCCCGGTGATGTAGCCAACGAGACGCTTGTCGCCGGGGCGGTCTTCGCGGGCGATCACCGCGACTTGGTCCACGCCGTCCAGTGCGGCCAGTGCGGCCTGCACCTCACCGAGCTCGATGCGGTAGCCGCGGATCTTGACCTGATCGTCGGCGCGGCCCAAATACTGCAGCTGGCCGTCGTCGCCCCAGCGCACCAGATCGCCAGTGCAATACATCCGCGCTCCGGGCTTCCCGAACGGGCATGCCACGAACCGGGACGCGGTCAGGTCGGTCCTGCCCAGATAGCCGCACGCCACGCCTTCGCCGGCCACATACAGCTCACCGACCACACCCGCCGGCACTGGACGCAACCAATTGTCCAGCACGAACAACGCCGCCCCTGGCACCGGCGAGCCGATCGGCGGCGCCCCCGAGCCCAGTGTCAGCGGCGCACTGATCGCCACACACATCGTCGTCTCGGTCGGGCCGTAGGCATTGATCATCACCCGCCCTGGCGCCCACCGATCGACCACCTCGGCCGGGCAGGCCTCACCGACGACCGCCAACGCTGTCGACTCCAGACCCTCCTGCGACAGCATCGAAACCGCCGACGGCGTCTGGGTAAGGACGCTGACCTGCTCTCTGACCAGCACGTCGTGAAAGTCCTCGGGTGATCCGACGACCGTTTCGGGTACGACCACCAGCCGCCCGCCGCGCAGCAGCGGACCCCAGATCTCCCACACCGAGACGTCGAACGCCAAGGTATGACACAGCGGCCACACGCCCGGGCGCGGCAAGCCGGCGTCCAGCGTCGTCATCAGCTGGGTGACGTTCTGGTGGGTGACAGCTACCCCTTTAGGGGCGCCGGTGGTACCCGAGGTGTAGATGACGTATGCAATGTCATCAGCGGCCGGCATCGGCAACGCGGTGCTGGGTTGGCTGTCGACGCGGGGGTCGTCGATATCGATGACCAGCAGACCGGATTCGGCCAGCCGGGACCCCCGCCCGGTTGTGGTGAGCGCGGCGATCGGCGCGGCATCGGCAACGATGTAGTCCATGCGCGATGTCGGCACCGCAGGGTCGATCGGCACATACGCCGCCCCCGACTTGAGCGTCGCCAAGATTGCGATGACAGCCTGAGCTGATCGCTCCGTCAGCAGAGCTACCTGCTGACCCGGTCCAACACCCTGGGCTGCCAGCAGGTGCGCCATCCGGTTGGCCGCCTCGTCGAGCTCGCGGTAAGTCAGCGAGCGGCCTTCGAAGGTCAACGCCGCCGCCTCCGGGGCGCGGGCCACCTGCGCGGCGAACAGCTCTGGAATCGACAACGCCGTGGTCACCGGCTGGGTCAGCACCGCCCGGTTACCCCACCCATCCAGTCGGTCGTGCTCACCGACGTCGAGCAGATCGATCGACGACAACCGCTGTGAGGGGTCGGCGGTCATGGCCACCAGCACCCGGCGCAATCGCTCGATCAGCGCATCCACGCTGGCCGCATCGAACACATCGGTGTCGTATAGGACGCGCAGGCTTAGTTCCTGACCCGGCACGGCTTGCATCGCAAGCGGGTAGTGGAGGTATTCGCGGCTGGCAATGTCGGTGATGGTCAACTCGGCGTCGCCGTCCAACGGGCCGGTGTCGATCGGGTAGTTCTCGTAGGCGAAGACGGAGTCGAACAATTGGTCGAGACCGGTGACGCGGTGAATCTCGTTGAGCGCCAAGTGCTGATGCTCGAGGGTGTTGTTGTGGGCGCGTTGCAGCTGCTCCAGCAGGTCGGTGGTGGTGGTCGCCGGGGTGATGTTCGCCCGCACCGGCACCGTGTTGATCAACAGGCCCACGATTGATTCGGAGCCGGCCAGCTCGGCCGGCCTACCCGACACCGCGGTGCCGAACGCGACATCGTGCTGGCCGGTCAGGCGCATCAACACCTGCGCCCACGCGGCTTGCAGCACGATGTTGACAGTGGTGTGGCACGAGCGCGCCAACTCGCCAAGCGCCCTGGTGGTCTGCTCGGGCAACCGGCACGATTCCACGGCGCGACGTCCGAGCGCTTCCCGGCCGGCGTGACCCACCAGCGTGGGAGTGTCGAAACCGTCGAATACCTCGGCCCACGCCGCTTGGGCGGCAGCGAGCTCCTGACCGGCCAACCAGGTGACGAACCTGCGATAGGGCACCGGCGCGGGCAGCCGCTGCCCGTAGTAGCTGGCGAAGATCTCCTGCAGCAGAACCGGCAGCGACCAGCCGTCGATGACGATGTGGTGATTGGTCAGCACGAACCGGTGCCGGTCCTCGGCGATGCGGATCAACGTGACCCGGAAGACCGGTCCGTGGGTGAGGTCGCAGACCGCGGCGCGCTCGGCAG
>NZ_JAVROT010000614.1:0-5649 GCF_032162605.1 Mycobacterium sp.
ACCGAGGATCAGATCGCGATCGTCTTCTGTGGCTCGAAGAAATCGCTAGCCAGCGGGTTGCCCTTGGCCAGCGTACTGTTGCCCGCGGCCGCGGCAGGGTTGATGGTGGTGCCGTTGATGCTCTTCCACCAGATGCAACTGATGGTGTGCGCCTGGCTCGCTCGACGCTACGCCCTCCGCGCCAATGCAACTGTGGCCCAATTTGTTTGATCGACGAGCCCGCGAACAGGAGGTGCTGGCGCTGATGCGGAGGGTCGGTCGAATGCCGGCATCGCCCAACGGCTTTGGGTCACCGAAGGCACGCTGCGAAAAGCACGTGCGCAGCATCCTGACGAAGCTCAACCGGCCCGAGACCGGCGACGGCTATCGCCGGGTCCGCGTGGTGATCACCTTCCTGGAGGCGCACTGATACGTATGACATTGGACCTGCAAGCTGGGAGTGCCGAGAACTGTGTGAGATGACCATGCACCTGTGGTGGGTGATCTACTCGGCCTGGGTCAGCCGGGCCGTCCCGCGATGGGTCGGCGACCGACCGCGAGTGGCGAGTTCTCTCAGGAGGACTACCACCATCCCTCGGCCGGCTGGCGCGCGGCGCGCAGCGTGGGCAAGGTGCTGGTGCAGAGCCGGGAACTGGTTGCCGGTATGCGCGCAATTCAGAGGATGAATCACGAGAACGGCGGTTTCGGCTGCCCGGGGTACGCATGGCCGGATGACCGCAAGGGCCTGCACCTGGATATCTGCGAGAACGGCGTTAAGCACGTCACGTGGGAGATGACCCGCAAGAGGGTCGTCCGGGACTTCTTCGCCCGCCATACGGTGACCGAACTGTCGGGGTGGACCGACTTCGCGCTGGAGGACGCCGGGCGGCTGACCGAACCCATTGTCTATGACACCGCGTCGCGAGTTTTCCAACTTGCCTTGAGCCCCATGCGCGCACGGTCCTTTTCAGTGGTGGTACAGGAGGGCGCTTGAATCCCCGCCGAACGGCATTTGTGCTTGAGCAGCCTCTTGCGCGGCTGGCCCGGGAGTAGCACTGACTTGGGCGTTGCCCGGGCTCCGCTGCACGCTGGCATCGGCCGAGGCGATCGGAGCAAGTCCAATCACTGCCGCGGATGCGGCGATGACCTGTGGTGCGACATAACGCAGTTTCACACCATCATCATCTTCTCTACTTTATTTGAGTTGCGGTCCGCCAAGAGCATCCGAGAATGCTGGCTAAAACGGCCGCCGGCCTTGGTCCGGTCTGGATCAGAACGGCACGTCAACTTGGCCGTTCGTGGTGTTCGCCTCGTCGTGGTTCGACACGTGGTAACCCAAGATGTAAGGCGAGTGCGGCTCGGTGCCATACGGCACGGCCGGATCGGTGTCGGCGCTGGCGATCGGCGCGAGAGCGATCGCGCCACCGATCGCGGCCACGGCCAACCACGGTGTGGTGTACTTGATCAACGTGTGCATCGTGTTCTCCTGTTGACTTGCCCGCCCGACTTGGACTGAATTAATTATGGCGCTCCAGCAAACCGATGTCGTCACCGCTGGCACCCAATCTGACCACCCCGCTGGCTGGAATCTAGGAGCGATCGCCGCGGAATCCGCTTCCGAAGGTAAAGGTTCAACGGCTATTGCAGTTGGCTGCAAACATGACGACTGCGGCTACCAGGTAGCCGCCTTGGGTGCCAGCGTGATGACGCCAGCGAACCGCGCCGGAATCTGGTCCAGCGTAGGTTGCGTCACCATTGAACCCGTGTCCCGCGGTCGCGCCCTCCCTGGTGACAACTGGCATCGATCCCCGGCAGGCACGAGATCTTGACCCTCAACCATCAATAGGGCCGGTGCTCAGTGCGCGGCTAGACCGGTCATGCCTCAGCCACACGTCTACTCCTCGACAGTCGGGCCGTGACCGGTATTCATCGCAGGGTGAGTGGGGTCTCGGATTCGATGTGGGTCAGTTTCTGCGGGTTGCGAACGTAGTAGAGGCCGGTGATGCGGGTGTCCTCGACACGCATCGCGATGACGCCGTCGAGTTCACCGTCGACGTGCAGAGCCAGTGCAGGGCTACCGTTGACCACAGTCGGCTCGACGGTGAGTGGGACGTCATTGCGGGTGAGTCCGCCGACGATGAAGCGGGCCACCTTGTCGGCGCCGATGACCGGACGTGGTGCGGCCTGCTTGATGCCACCGCCGTCGCTGATCGCGACAACGTCGGGGGCGAGCACGTCGAGCAGACCTTGCAGGTCTCGGGTCTCGAGCGCCCGCTGGAAGGCTTCGAGAGCCGCCTGTGCCTGCCGTGCGGTGACCGCCCGGCGCGGTCGGCGGGCTTCGACGTGGCGGCGGGCACGGTGGGCAATCTGGTGCACGGCAGCGGGGGTCTTGTCGACCGCGGCCGCGATCTCGTCATAGCCGATTCCGAACGCTTCTCGCAGCACGAACACCGCCCGTTCGGTCGGGGTCAGTGTCTCGAGGACGACCATCAGCGCCATCGACACGCTTTCGGAGAGTTCGACGTCGGCAGCCACATCCGGTGCAGTGAGGAGTGGCTCCGGTAGCCACGAGCCCACGTATGCCTCCCTGCGGCGCTTCATCGAACGCAGCCTGTTGAGGGACTGCCGGGTCGTGATCCGCACCAGATACGCGCGCTGCTCGCTCACTTGCGCCACGTCGACCTTCACCCAGCGCAGCCAGGTTTCCTGCATGACGTCTTCGGCGTCGACCGCTGATCCAAGCATCTCGTAGGCGACGGTGAACAGCAGATTGCGGTGTGCGACGAACGTCTCCGTCGCCTCGACGGTGGCGAGTGCGCCGCTGTCGAGGCCAGCTGCCTGGCTGTCGGCCCGCCGCTGCCCGCCGGGTTGGCCTGTTGTCGTGTCCATTGAGTCGTCTCCTGTTCCAGTAGCCGTTGGGTCCGCACCGGTTCGCCGATGACGCAATGAGCGGCCCGCGATTCGGACGCTGCCGCACATCCGAGATCGCCGACGACGCGACGACGACGGTTTCCGGTGTCCTATGCGACCGGTGCCGCCGCGTCACGGGAGGGGTGGTGGACCGGTCCTCCCCGAGCGTGCCCAGAAGGGTACGCTCTGGCCTTCCTGCGTTTACCCACTGATGGCCTGGAGTCAGGCATGGTGTGCAGGTGAGAAGCATTCCCCGCCAAGCGATCTGATCGGCACGGTGAAATTGAAACGGCCAGGGGTCGCTACCTGGCGGCCTAGCCAGCCGACACTCAGCCCAGGTGCGCGGTAAGCAGGAAGGCCGGTACTGACTTTCGACCGTTGGGCTCATCCCTGAGGTCGGACACCACGAACAGGCTCTCGACGCCCTCGGGAAAGACGGCGTGGATGCGGGGAGGCTTGATGTCGTCGATCACCCAGTATCTAGGCAGATTCGAACACTTCGTGTGTCGGTTGACTCATGACCCTGTGTCTCCTTCGTTTCGGGGGTTCGGGCATAAGACACCGCGCGAGTGACACCTCTAACAGCATGTGACGTAGCTCACGCACCGAACTTGCCGTTACCCGGTTGCACACCGCCCTGGAGGAGACGAACCCTGGGGCGATCGAGGTAACGACCTATGCCACCGCGGACGAGGCCACAGCCACGATCAAAGATCGTGCCGCTAGCGAGTAGTTGCGCAGATCCACGAGGAACACCATGGGCTCGTCTCCGAACAGGCCGTTCTCGCGCTCGTGCCCGGCGGTTCGTGCGCCACGGCCCCATCCTGCTCCGGTTCTGCCACGATGGAAGTCATATGCGGACGGTTCGCAGTCACGACGGATCGGGCTCTGTTGGCCGAGAATTCAAGGCAATCGAAGAGGCAACGCAGTCTGGCAAGCACGCGGGTACCGACTCCGGGACGAATTACAACGTCGCACACCACCACAATCAGGCACCGTGGTCAAACGCCACACCGAGCCCGACGACGAGTCGACGCGGGTGCGCTTTGATGCGCTGGGGCCTGTTGCCGCCGTGGACGAAGACCAGCGCCGACGGCGCGCCGGACACCAAAGGGCCTGCTCATCAACGCCCGCGCCGAGCAGCTCACCAGCTCGCCGGCGTACCGCACCTCCGCCAAACACATGCGCTGCCTGGTGCCGAGGGGCACCCCGAGAGATTGCTGGACTGGACTCACAGGAACGGGCCTTGCAATTGACTCCGCTCCCTCTTTGGATGTCGCGGAATGCCGCGAAGATTAACAAGGCACTAGAGAACCAGCGCGCGGAATGGGTTCAGTTGGGGCTCGGAAGGCCAGCGGCAGACGCGAAGGCGCGGAGCTCGCGCCCAATGTCGGATCCGGCCGGCTGGTACACCAGCTCGGTGACTCCCAACGCAGCCAGTCCGGCGATCTTCTCCGACACTTGCTCAACTGTGCCGGTCAACGCCATGGAGCTGGCAAACGAGATGAGGTCAGCGACATGCGGCTCGTCACGGGGGTTGGCCTTGATCAGATGTCCCGCGTGGATGACGAGATGTCGCTCACTTTCGGGGTACGCCTCGATCGCCTCACGCCACGCCCGCCCGCCCGGTAGTGCGTCGACGGCAGCCGCACCGCCGCGCTCGTAGCTGGCGTGATACAGCACCACCGCGGCAGGCCCGGCGGCGTCGATGACCCGGGGCGACGTCAGGTCCTCGCCCTCGTCGAGCACCGTGCCAAAGGACAACAGCGCCCGCCAACCGGTTACGCCGGCCGCATCAGGTTGAGGTAGGGCCGCCGAGAAGACACCGTCGCCCAACTCGGCCGCCACGGCTAGCCCCTTCGGCCCGTCGGCGCCGATCAGGATCGCCACGTCAATGGGTCGCTCAGCCCCGAAGCCAGGCAGCTGCAGCATGCGGATCTTGGCCCCCTCCCAATCCGCGGTCTCGCCGGCGAGAAGCGCCTTCAGGCAACGGACGTACTCGGCGACCTGCCGCCATGGCATTGGCCGCTCGCCCAGCGCTAGCCGACCCGTAAAGCCTGAGCCGATAGCCACCGCGACCCGGCCAGGTGCTTGATTCACTAGCTCGGCGATGGCGGCAGCGTTGACCATGGGATGGCGCAGGCTGGGCACCAGCACGCCTGGCCCGAGGCCGATGCGCGAGGTGCGCTCGGCACACCGGGTGAGAACCATCCACACGTCGGTCACCAGGGCAGGAGAGTCATAAAGCCACGCTCGCCTGTAGCCGAGTATTTCGGCTAACTCCACGTGCGCCGGGCTATCAGATGACGTTGCGAAGGCGCAGGAGATGTCCACATTCCGACACTACCGATCACGCCGATCGAGCCCGCGGCGCGCTACCCGACCCGACGACCGAGGCTCAGATGATGTCCTGTCGCATGGCGGCTACGCGCTGATCTTCATCGCCATCGTCGTGTCCTTCGTGGCGCACGCCATGCAGTACGGGCCCCAGGCCGCGCGGATCGGCGAAAGCTGCCCGACCCACCTGCGCTACGGCGCCGCCGGTATGGCTACCAGCTGGCGTCGGTTTTCGCCGGAGGCCCGGCGCCCCTACTGGCGACGTGGCTGCTGCACGAGACCGGCACACCGTACCCAATTTCGGCATACATCGTGTTTGCCGCGGTTATCACCGTGGCCTGCGTCGTCGTCCTCCCGGACCGTTCCCGCGCGAACATCGATGACGCGGCCATCTACAGCCGCGCATGACAGAGCACACGACGA
>NZ_JAVROT010000615.1:0-6568 GCF_032162605.1 Mycobacterium sp.
TTCCGACCAGCCCGCTCGGTGGCTTCCGTTGGCGCAAAACAACATCGCGGTGGTGGATCGCCGCCGCGCACCCGACTGCGTGCCGACCATCGTGGTCGCGACCAGCCCACCGCGCCACCATCGGCGGGCCTGTCCTCGACGGTGATCACCCTGGGCCGCGGCGAGACCCGCGGGCCGGCGCCCGACCTGCGCTCCGTGCAGACCTCGCAGTCCACGGTGCGGGTCAGCTCCGCCGACCGGACCATGGACCTGGCGATCGTGGCGTTCCGGCAAGAGCAGGCATGGACGGGATGAAGCTCTGGCTCACGCGGGCGGACCTCGTCGCTCGGAATCTCAACAGACCAGCTAGCACCACCACGGACGCGCATCAACTGCACCTGTTGCGGTCTGCGATAACGCCGTGGTCACTGTACGGCTGCAGCTGAGAGAATCTCGTGGCATCCGATCTCTACGAGTCCGGCATTCTTACCGCGGGCGCACGGATCCTCAGGGCCGACAACGGCTCCGAGGTGACACTCCGTGATTTGGCGGGAACCGGCGAGCGCCTGCTGGTGTGGTCGCTCGATGAACCCATGCGCCTAGTCGCGCGGCCAATGCTGCGCGGGGTCCCGAGCGGACGGCAGGCAGCGTACGCGCTGCGGTTGGCCTGCGGCCGTGAAGTCGAGGCGACTGCCAACAGTCAGTTCATGACACTTGACGGATGGAATCGACTCTCGCTAGGTATCGGTGGATTCTTTCGCGACTCCGAGCTGGCCCGCCCAGCGGCGGGGAGAGCGTATGCGGCACTCCGATCACATCCAGAACTTTCGCGGCGATGAAGTCGAGCAGTTCATTGACGTCTTTGGAGCCAGCGTAGAAGCCGGGGGAGGCTGGCAGGATCACGGCTCGTTCTGCGGCCAGGTCGGCCATTTGCCGTAGCGTGCTGTGACGCATGGGTGTCTCTCTGGGCACGATTACCAGGGAGGCGGCGTTCCTCGAGGGTGACGTCGGCGGCGGGTTGAATCAAGTCTCTGCTGATCCCGGTGGCCACGCCAGCGATGACGGCTGTGCTGGCCGGGACGATGATCATGCCGCGGGTCAGATAGCTGCCGCTGGCGGGGTCGGCCGTGAAGTAGTCGCTGACGTTCCACACGAGCATGTTCCCGACGTCGCGTCCGAGGAATTGTTCGGTATCTTCACGCCACTGTGCCTCGTGGAATGTCGAGCCTGTCTCGTCGATCAGCGTCAGTCGCGCCGCTTGGCTCACGACCGGGTCCACCGGCAGGCCGGCGTCGAGCAGTCCGCGCAAGACCGCGGCCGCGTAGGGTGTGCCGCTGGCGCCGGTGATTCCTACCACCCACGGAATACGTTCTGTGCCTTGCTGAATCACGTCAACGGATCCCACCCAGGACGTCGGGCCAGCGTTGCACCACTCGGTCGAGCAGGTCGCGCGAAGCCTCAGCGACTGCGGGGAACTCCGCCAGACGCGCCCAGGGGCGGCAGGCGTCGATGACGGCTCTGTTGTTGAACGCGGGCGCGCCTGGTTCGCGCAGTGGGTCAACCCGGCTGCCCCAGGTGCGGTGGAGCACCTCGATGTCGACGCCGGGATCGGTGCGTGTGCAGACCGCCCACATCACGTCGTTGAGGCTGCGGGGGTCGACGTCGTGGTCGACGACGACGACGAATTTGTTCATGTAGGCCGCCGAGGGCAGCGACGCGGTGAGGTGTCCCGTTTGGCGGACATGCCCCGGATACTGCTGGTGCACAGCGACGGCGAGCAGTTGACGGCCGCCGCCGACTTCGTGCGCCCACACGCCTTCCAGGCCGGGAAGTCCGGTGGCGACCAGTGCGTCGTGAATCATCGCGGACTTCATGACGCTGCGCATGTACGAGTAGTCGTGGGGTGGCTTACCGGGGGGCGCCCCGAGCTGGATGGGGTTGTGGCGGTGATAAATCCGCTCGATGTCCATGGTCAGGACCGGCTCACTGCCGCCGCTGTAATAGCCGGTCCATTCTCCGAACGGGCCTTCTGGTTCGCGGCGGTCGGGAGTCAGCCAGCCCTCGACGACGATCTCACTGAAGGCCGGCACCGGGAGCCCGGTGAGCTCGCCGGCGACAATGTCCACGGGTCGACCCAGCACAGCCCCGGCGTACTCGAGCTCGGAGACGCCGCGGGGGACTTCGGTGCCCGCGACCACCAGCAGGAGCGGGTCGTGGCCGAGTGAGGCGGTCACCGGTGCCCGGCCCGCACGGTCGAACCAGGCGCGGACGTGCGCCGCGCCGTGCTTGCCCGCCTCCATGTTGACACTTGCTGCGCGCCCATCGTTTTGGACTTGCATGCGGTACGCGCCCGCGTTGACGACACCGGTGTCGGGGTCGGTGGTGAACACGGCGCAGCCGGTGCCTGCGTAACGCCCGCCGTCACCTTCGTGCCACCGCGGGATCGGGAAGTCCAACAGCTTCACTTCGGGTGGCTTCAGGACGTTTTCGCACACCGGACCGGAAGCTATTTCTTGCGTCGGGTAGTTGGCTGCGGTGGCTGCCCAGTGGTTCGGGCGGCTGCGCAGCGCATCAATCAGCGCGCGGTCGTCGAGATCTGTTCCGAGTCGCAGTGTCACGCCGAGTCGGCGGGCATTGGCGACGCTGGCGCTCAATACGCGTTGACCGCTGCGGTAGCCGGTGATGTTGTCAAACATCAGAGCCGGCGGCGAGGAGCGCAAGTAGTTGACTTGCGATGCGGCTCCGATTTCCTCGTCCCAGTGCGCGCCGTCGATGTGGCGTAGCTCGCCAATGTCGTCGATCAGCGCCAGCCAGCCGCGCAGATCGGCGATGTCCTCGAGTTGGCTGGTCATGGATGTCCTTGCGTGTAGAGGCTGTCGATGAACCCCGATGACTGCAGCTGCGCGACGAAGATGTTTTCGACGAGCAACTTCGGATGTGAGAGAGCAACGCAGCTCCCCGGTTATGAGGCCAATCACGAAAAAGTGTCGACACTAACTTGGGCAGACCGATTCTGATGTCGAGGCCTTAGTCAACATCTCCACCTCTACGCTGCTTTTCTCCGCGTTTCCTGAACACAGGAAAATGATGTCGTATTGGCTGGTTCACACCCACGTGGAATCGCTTCTTCACCGAGCGCGACCGTTCGCTGCTCACGGCGACCACATGGACGAAGCGGGCACCGTTCGGGATCGGCTAGCACCCTGCATTGGTCATCGTCGACGCGTACTACGGTGCACTAGGCCTGCCGCGCGCCACTGCCCGATGTCGTCGGACGCTGGCCCTCTGCGTGCGGTACGGACGGCTGCGATGCCGTCGACCGCACAGTTCGCGTTCTCAGGCGGCCCGCACGGCGAGTGCGGGCCGAAGGCCGACGACCTGATCTTGCATCGCCGGTGCGCCTGCCGGGCCACCGGGCGGGAACCGACTGTCGCGTCACATGACGTCATCGGGATTTGGAGCGGGAACGGATCGCGAGTGCTGGCCGCAGAGTGAGGGCGGCGGTGTCGGCGACTTCGGCGATCTCGAAGCTGCCCGGCATCCTTCCCGGAGAACGCATCTCGGCCGAGATCGTGCAACACCTACGTACCGTCGTGGCTGCTGAAAGTCCCTACAACGCAAACTATTTAAAATCGGCGCTCGGGTCCGGCTCGTCCAGCGGGTCGGGCACGGCGACGGCTGCCAGCTTCGCATCCTTCGGGCTCGGCGAAGAGACGTGGTCCAGCGGACGCGCACCGGCGACCAACAACGCGCTGTGTGCCTACACCCCGTCGCGCGGCGTGATCTCCGTGCGGGGCAACTGGCCGCTGGTGCCCACCATGGACGTCGTGGTCAAAGGATCAGCAGCCGCTGCACAACCATGTAGCCGAATACCATGTGGAACAACAACTGCTCGTTGGTCCACCGCGTCCCGCGCGTCGGCACGGTCCAAACGTTCTCGCGCTCTGCGTCGACGAGCAGTCGGTGGAACTCAACGCGGGCCCGCTCGAGGTCGGCCGCCAGCGCGGTTCTATCGACGGTGCCGTCGTCCGCCGCCACCGTGCTCGTCCTACCCAGCCGGACGCGACGCTGCCAGTGCGCCGACTAACTGCTCGACACTCGGCGATCCAGATAGGCCACCGTCGCGACGATAGAGCCGACACGACAGCCCAACAGCGGCTTCATCTCTCGGGAACGGGTCGCAGCCGTTGATCAACACCGTCGGCGATCCGACAAAGTCGAGTGCCGCGGCCTCCGCGGAGGTACGCACCAGCCGAAGCCGCACCTGTGTGTCGGAACGACCGACGGCCTCGAGGGCGATCACCAGCAGCTGCCTAATGACGGTCAGGTTCGGGCAGCCCTGCACGAATCGCAGCTCGACATCCACACTGCCAATGATGCGCCTGCCCGGCGTACTCACTCCATGCGTTTCACATCTGGTGCGGACACGGGAAAGGTGGTGCCCACGGGCGGGACGGCATGTATAGGGATTCGGCCAGTCAGCTCGGGATGCACGGGCTTGGAAAGCGGGCCGACCCGCGTCATACCGGCGTCTGACGGTGAGTAGGTGTGCCGATGCAGTTTCCGCCGAACAAAGTTCCCGTTTGTGCGCCCTCGCCGGCGTCGATGACCGGCCACGCGTTACCCCGCGGTCTTGACCGGGAATGATGCTAGTTATGGACGGCGAGGCAGACTTTCGCAGCAAAGAGGAAGTTGAGCGGGCCGCGCAGCCAAGGAGGAAGCAACGACGTCAGTCCGACCTTCGCCGCTGGCGGCAGCACCTCGCCGACGAACGCGCGGAGGCTGCGGTGTACCGCGATTTGGCGGAGCGGCGCACTGGGGAGGAACGCGACATCCTGCTTGCCTTGGCCGCGGCAGAGGGCCGCCACGAACAGTACTGGCGGGCACTGCTGGGCGATGAGGTGGGCAAGCCCAGGCAGAACGACCTACGTACCCGCGTACTGGGTTTTCTGGCGCGGCACTTCGGGTCGGTGTTCGTCCTCGCCCTCGCCCAGCGGGCTGAGGCGCGCTCAACGTATGACGCCGATGTTGACGCCACTCCATCGATGGCCGCAGATGAGCGTATCCACGAGGAAGTGGTCCGCGCGCTGGCTGCCCGCGGCCGTAATCGGCTGTCGGGCAGCTTCCGGGCAGCAGTGTTCGGGGCCAACGACGGCCTCGTCAGCAACCTCGCCTTGGTCTTGGGTGTCAGCGCCAGCGGGGTCTCCAATCAAACCGTGCTGATCACCGGTGTAGCTGGTCTCCTCGCTGGCGCTCTATCCATGGGTGCGGGCGAATACGTCTCGGTGCGATCCCAGCGCGAGTTGTTGGAGGCATCGACCCCTAGCCCCGAATCAGCCGCCGCGCTGCCCCAACTGGATATCGACGCGAATGAGTTGGCATTGGTATACCGAGCCCGGGGACTGAGCGCCGACGAAGCCGCCGCGCGCGCCGCGGAGGTACTCCGGAATCACACCCTAGGAATTGACGGCAGGCGCGCCGCGGGCTCGGGCGTCGACGGTCACGAAGCGGTTGGCACCGCGTTGGGAGCGGCCATCTCGAGCTTCTGCTTCTTTGCCTCTGGTGCGCTGATCCCTGTGCTGCCTTACCTGTTCGGACTGCAAGGCATCGTCGCACTGGTCGTAGCCGCGATCCTGGTGGGGCTGGCCCTGGTGGCTACCGGTGTGATTGTGGGCCTGTTGTCCGGCGGACCGCCGTTACGCAGAGCGGTGCGCCAACTGCTCATCGGCTACGGCGCCGCCACCGTCACGTATCTGCTGGGCCTGCTCTTCGGTACCGGTATCGGCTAACAGCGAACGTAACTATTGCCGCCGTCCTTCACGCACACGAACGGCACCGAGGGTTGGTTGGCTCGCTCATCGTGTGTCAGGCGATCGGGGGTGATTTTCGGCTCGGCGAGCAGGCGGCGGACGCTCGCATGAGGCATGAGGCATGAGGCATGAGGTGTGACGCCGTTCGTCTTGCCCGCGTGCAGGCTGGCACGGGGATCGTATGGACCGCTCGTTCGAGCGAGGCGTCCTGCGCGGTGGTATGTCGACAGCCGACATGATGTTGATTGGCTGCGACTCAAGCTCGATGCGTGCTTGGGGAAGCGACCCGTGTCATCGAGGGGCATTACAGATGCCCGGTCCCGTTCGCTGTTTGGGTTTCCGCCCTGACAGCCGAGTATTCGGCGGTCCTTGCAGGCCAAGCTGTGAGCATCAGATCGCCGTCAGCGGACGGCCTGGCTAGGGGCAGGACGAGTTGTCAGCGCCGCCGTGGCGCTATTCGGAGCGGGAGGACTTGCCGCGCAGTGGTATTCAGTTGCCGTCAACAGGTGCTAAATACATTGCAGCGCACGGCCTGTCGTGCGTCTTAGGCTTGGTGGCACTTCCTTGTCGTCGCGATCATGCCTCTCCGTGTTCCGTTGGCGTGTCTATGCCCGCGACTCGACGAGTTCGGCGAGCTGCCGGGTGACTGTGCCCCAGCCGTCGTGGAAGCCGAGCTGTTCGTGCTGGTCGCGGTCGGCGATGTTGCGGTGCAGCGCGGTGGCGGTGTACTCGGTGCCATCCGGGTGATCCTTCATGGTGATGACGGCGGTCACGAATGA
>NZ_JAVROT010000616.1:0-5383 GCF_032162605.1 Mycobacterium sp.
CAGCTCGGAGATGACGGCGTTCTCCGCCGACATCGCCTCGGCGTCCTCGATGAAGTCGCCGAGCGGGGCCTCTTCGTCACTGCCGACGGGCATGTCGAGGCTTACCGGGTCACGGCTGTGGGACAACAGGTCGGCGATCTTTTCGGCCGGGATGCCGGACTCCTCGGCCAATTCCTCGTCGCTGGCGTCGCGACCCAGGTTCTGATGCATCTCACGCTTGATCCTCGCGAGCTTGTTGACCTGCTCGACCAAGTGGACCGGCAGCCGGATGGTGCGGCTCTGATCCGCCATGCCACGCGTGATGGCCTGACGGATCCACCAGGTGGCGTACGTGGAGAACTTGAATCCCTTGGCGTAGTCGAACTTCTCCATCGCGCGGATCAGTCCGAGGTTGCCCTCCTGGATGAGATCGAGCAACGGCATTCCACGACCCGTGTAGCGCTTGGCCAGCGATACGACGAGTCGCAGGTTGGCTTCGAGGAGGTGGCGGCGGGCAGCCTCCCCGTCGCGAACCACGGCGACGAGCTCCCCTTTGCGGGTGTCACCTAGCCGCTTCTTGGTATCGAGCAGGTACCGTGCATAAAGCCCAGCTTCGATGCGCTTGGCGAGTTCGACTTCGTCGGCTGCGTTCAGCAAGGCAGTTTTGCCGATGCCGTTCAGATACACGCGCACAAGGTCTGCGGCTGGGCTCTGGGAGTCCAGATCGGTGTCAATACGGCTTGCGGTGGCGTTTGCCATTACGGCCTCCTGCTCTGCTGGAACTGTCATGAGCTTCAACGCTCCAGTCCCCAGAAGAGTTCCCGCAAGGCGCTGGTTTCACACCTTCTGACCTGCACTTATTCAATGTCGACCTGAGATTCTCCTAAGAATCGACGAAGAACTCTCACTTCACGGAACGTCGGGCTGCGGTTCTGCTGATTCCGGTTGCGGCGCGCGCACTCTGCGCGCCTCCAGCGCGGGCCGCTCGGCTGTGGGAAAGAGGGGGATGTGCCCACTTCCCCGATACCGCCGCGGTTCCTCGGCCCGTCGCGGGGGTCGGTCGTTGGCGATCAATACGGCAATCCACGGAAGGGGAATGGAGGCCACCAGGATGGCCAGCGAGATCAATCCGTTGTGCCAGATTCCGTAGGCGAGCGCCGCGCCCAACAGCGCGGGTATCCGCCACGACATGATCGTTAGGTACTTGCGCACCCGCTCGCGGTGCTGCTCGTCGTAGGGCTGCGCTGCGCGGGTTATGAGGACTGGTCGACCGTCGTCGTCGAAACTCAGCTCTGGGCCTTGTTTCATGTCTCTACTGTTCCACACTCTGACCCATGTGAACCGTCCGGTTTATTACCGCTTCCTTGCCAGGCACAATGAACGTCATGGAAACGCAGACCATCGAGCGCACCGAAACCGACGAACGCGTCGACGACGGAACCGATGACGACACACCCAAGGTCTTCCACTACGTGAAGAAGGACAAGATCGTGCAGAGCGCGGTCGAGGGCACGCACGTCGTCGCGCTGTGCGGCGAGGTGTTCCCGGTGACGAAGTCGGCCAAGCCCGGCTCACCGGTCTGCCCGGACTGCAAGCGGATCTACCAGTCGCTCAAGAAGTAGAAGCCGTCCTGCCGGGCACCTCAGCGGCTGCCCCGTCAGATCCCGCCGCCGGTCGCCCGGCCCTCCGTCCTGGCCTCGTCATCGGGGCCGAGTGGGCCATCGCCGTTGCGTTCGTCGGCCTTCTCCTCCAGCCAGCCCCTGAGTCGATTGGCGTGGGTGTCGGGCGCGGGCCACTCTTCTTGAATTGCGGCGTTGAGTTCGGCGCCCGTCATGATCGCGAAGCCGAGGAAGAAGGCGAACAACAGGAACGCGATCGGTGTCGCCAGCGCGCCGTAGGTGTATCCGGTCGCGGTGATCCACGTCAGATACACGCGAAGCCCCAACGTCGCGACTAGGAAGACCAACGCCGCAAGCACTGAACCGTAAAGCAGTCGGTGCGACGGGAGTGGCTTGGGCAATGCCACCCGGTAGAGGATGTTTACCGCGGCGACCAGACCGACGAAGAGAACGGGGTAGTAGCCGTAGCTCAGGAAGTACTGCCAACTCTGGGGGATGTGCTCGGCGACCTTCATCGGCCCGATTGCGAGCAACGGTGCCGTGGCGATGACGAATACCAACATGACCACGTACAGGCCGAGAGCGTAGAAGCGTTGGCGGACTGGATGTCGTAGCTCCGTTTGGTCGTGCGCCTCGACGACCGAGTCGACGAACGCAGAGACCGCTGACGAGCCCGCCCACAGGGAGATGACGAATCCGAGTGACACGACCTCGCCACGGGCGCCCGCCACGATGTCTGAGACCGTGGGTGCGATGATCTCGTTCACGACATTGCCCGAGAACAGGTTGGCTGCGGTACTGATCAAACGGTCTTCGATCGTCTTCAGGGTCGCCGGACCGAACAGCGGCGCAATGTAGGCGAGACTGCCGAGCATCCCGAGCAGCAGTGGTGGCAGAGACAACGCACACCAGAACGCGGCCTGGGCCGACTCCGAGAAGATGGAGTCGTCCCAACTCTTGGCCACAGTTCGCTTGGCGACGTGCCAGAAGTGGTGCCGGGAGGGCCTCGCCGGCGAATGCTGGTCGGTCATGACCACACCAGCATTCACGACTGCCCGCCCGCGTGCGCGCAGTGGTCGGTCAGTTTGTGTCCGTCAGGACTGGGACTGGCTGGTCTCCAACACCGCGGCCAGTTCGACCAGCTTTGCCTCGTGCTCATTTGCGTGGTGCTGGCAGAAGAGCAGCACGGCGCCAGACGGGAGCTTGGCAACGACACGGGCGGCAGCGCCGCACCGATCGCAGCGATCAGCCCGAGTCAGCTCAGGGCTGGTCAGAGTTGCGTTCATGGCGCCTCCTCCATTTCTGCTACGTGCGTAGACCTACTGTGTCAGACGTTTTTGCTTCCG
Source organism: Mycobacterium sp. (assembly GCF_032162605.1). Classification (GTDB taxonomy): domain Bacteria; phylum Actinomycetota; class Actinomycetes; order Mycobacteriales; family Mycobacteriaceae; genus Mycobacterium. Next base: position 2,945 of record NZ_JAVROT010000616.1, read on the forward strand.
GCCTTGTTCCCCCGTCGTTCACCGGTGTGTCGTGTCTCACGCGACCTCGAAGTTGCGCCACGGGCACACTGACCGCATGATCCCGTCGCCGCGAGAACTGATTCACCTCTGCACCACCGATGAGTGGGAGGGTGCCAAGGATGCCGGTGAGCGGCGGCCGCCATCCCTGGAGAGCGAAGGCTTCGTTCACCTTTCGGCCCCCACTCAGGTGCATCTGCCGGCCAATCGGCTGTTCGCGGGCCGCACCGACATGGTTTTGCTTCGCCTGAATCCGGATCTGCTCGGCGCGCCCGTGCGGTGGGAACCGGGCGTGCCGACCGACCCGGCGTCGATGACGTTCCCTCACCTGTACGGCCCCTTGCCTGTCGCAGCTGTGACGAGTGTCACGACCTACCGGCCGGGGCGGGATGACAGGTTCGCCGAGTTGCCTCCATCCGATACATAGGCGTCGACCTCGATTTCGACGTGAAGGTCGGGCGAGATCAGTGCGGAGACCTCGACCATCGTGGCAACGGGAAGCACCCGACCGAACACCTCGGCGTGGACGGCCGCGACGTCGCGCCAGCGCTCGATGTCGGTGATGAACATCCGCGTGCGCACCACGTCGGCGAGGGTGGCGCCGGCCTCGGTCAGCGCACTCTCGATGCGGCGAAATGCTGCCCGCGCCTGGGTGGCGACGTCGTCGCCGGGTGCGGTGGTCCCCGCGACCACGACGAGCGGCCCGACCCGAACTGCGCGCGAATATCCGACCTCGGTCTCGAACGCCGATCCCGACGAGACGTTGATCCGGTGTGGAGTCATGACTGTGCCGGGACGGCTTCGACGAGTGACATCGGCCCCGCGGCCGGAATGATCCTGGTCTGCCGAAAACCCACGCGGGACAAGAGGTCTGCTTGCTCGGATGCGGTGCGTTCACGCCCACCGGTGTGAACCAGCAGTTTGCCGTCGGTCGCGATCGCGATACGGATGTTGCGCAGGATCAGCAGTGACTCGTCGTCGTCCCAGTCGTGGATGATCGTCTTGAGGAGGTAGGCGTCAGCACCGTCGGGTACCGCCTCGAAGAAGGATCCACCCGTGACGGTGCATCGTTCGGTGACTCCCGCCGCGTCCAGCGCAGCTCCGGCGCCCTGGCCTCCGCCGACGTCGGCGATGCCGAGTTTGGTCTCCAAGAGTGCGACGTTGGCGGGTACCGCCGACCGGCTCGCCAAGTCGAGTACCTGGCGGACGCGGCCGATTCCGGCGATCAGCAAGGCGGGTGGTGCTTTCACGGTGTCGGGCATGGTTTGACGATATCGGCAGCCTGTGAGAGGTCTGTATGGCCAGACGGGTTCACGCACGCGATCCATGGGGTCTACCTACACTGACCCACCGTGGGAATTCTTGCCGGCCTTGCGCCGTGGATCGTGTACTGGGTACTGGTCGGCAACGTTCCATTCACGACCGCTGTGCTGGCCGCGCTGGCGGTCGCCGTGTTGTCGTTCGCGGTCGGACGCGTCAGGGGCCGATCGGGAAAGACGCTTGAAATTGGAGCCATCGCCACGTTTTCGGTGTTGACGGTGTTGACGTTCGCCGTGAGCGAATCGTTCATGGAACGGTGGATCCAGCCGCTGAGCAACGCAGGCATCCTTCTGGTCGCGCTGGTCGGAGTTCTGATCGGTAAGCCGTTCGTGCGGGAGTTCGCCGAGAGGGAGCAGCCGGCCGAGGTGATCGCCAGCGACCTGTTCGGGCGGATTACGGCCGTACTGACGTGGGTCTGGGTCGCTGCGTTCGCCGGGATGACCGTGTCATCGGCGATCCCGCCGATGGTGCAGGGCGATGCGACGATTCTTGACACCAAGATGCCCCTGTCATTCGTCTGCTATTGGGTGGTTCCGTTCCTGCTGCTCGGTGGCGCTGCAGTTGCGTCGCGCCTGCTGACGGAGCGGATGGTCGCCGCTGCCTCGAGCCCGGACACCGTCCGCCGCACTACCTTCGTCGCGTTCCGCGAACTGGCCATCGACGAGTTGTACTACCTGGCGCGGGAGAAGGTCGAACGTGAGGTCGGTGCGGGGATGGAGGCGTACGACGTCAACGTCGGCAGCGTGGGAGTGCCCCTGACGGGCGACGAGTCCCGTGAGTCGTGGCCCGCGACCTACAAGGTGCGCGCGCGCCGGTAGACGCGGGGCGGGTCGCACCCCTTGCGTTATTGTCACGCTAGCTTCGACGGCCGACCTGCGACGAGCTCGGTGGATCGGCCCCTAGCGAGGCGTCAGAACAGTCGCATCGGCCACATTCGCGTTGACCAACCGAGTTTTGGCAATGCCGTGAGCAAGCGGGGTCGATTTCGAGATTGTTGCGCTTGCGCTCCCCGCCAGGTGGTGGCTGAGGCAACACCTGCTGGCTGTTCGGGGAGGGCAGCACAGGGCTCGCCACCGCCGTCAGAAGGCGATGAGCCTCCTG
>NZ_JAVROT010000617.1:0-22849 GCF_032162605.1 Mycobacterium sp.
CGCTGGTGAGGAGGCGGCGGACATGCGCGAACACCGGTCGAATGTCTGCCACGAACTGAGCGCCCATGCCGAGCACCACCATGTCGAACACCGACGACGCCAACATATGCATGTCGTCCATCGAACCCTCGACGGCGGTCAAGGCAAGACCGAACTTCGCGCAGGTGTCGATATCGCGTTGCAGCTGCTGCGTGGAATTCTCCAATGAGGTGACGAGAGCGCCCCGCGCGGCGAGCAACACAGTCTGTTGTCCACCGCCGCAAGCGATGCACAGAACGCGTCGGCCCGAGAGGTCGCCGAACCAACTGACTGGCACGGGCCGAGATCCTGTCAACGAGACCGGAAACCCAGTCCGCGCCGCGGCGCGGAACTCGTCGTCGGTGAGGGGCACGGTCGCCCAGTGATTGTTGGCAACCTCGACATCCCAGGCCCGCGCGTTGGCCCGGGAGATGGCGCTCGAGTCGTACTCCTCAGAGTTCAGCAACTCGAAACTCCTTCCAGTTGTGCATCTGCGGTGCCCAGCGCTGTCGGTCTGGTTCAAAGCTGAGCTGGTGTTCGCCATCGACTCCATACCGACTCTCGATGAGGTAACTAAACTAAGCCGTATACGGAGCGCATCACATCTCCAGAACAAGCGAGTGTCGCCGAGGCGACAGCTAGCATCTCGCCATGCCGCTGAAGATTGGGGAGACCTTCGCCGGATACCGGGTCCTGCGACGGCTCGGTTCCGGAGGGATGGGCGAGGTCCATCTGGTCCAGTATCCCGCCTGCCACGTCAGGAAGCCCTCAGGTCCTCCGTCCGGACATATCGAGCGACACTTCCTTCCGCGAGCGATTCATCCGTGAGGCCGACCTGGCCGCAGGACTACGTCATCCGCATGTCGTCGGGATCCACGACCGGGGAGAATACGACGGGCGTCTCTGGATCGCGATGGACTACGTGGATGGCACCGATCTGGCCCATCAATCGGAACTTCGATCACGTCACGGGTCTCGGCCCTACCGGACACGGCTCCGTAACCGGCGCCATCCCGTTACCGGGCGAATCGGTGCTCAGCTGGGTTCCGGATTGACGACTCGCTCGCTTGGCGACGACCCTGGTAAGGATCAGGACGAGCGCCGGCACCACGATCTCGACGGCGGTCTGGGCCAGCTGAAACCAGTGGGGCCAGCCCTGCGCGGCAATGGAGATGATCCGACCGGTCGCGCCGAGCAGCAGAAACGCCGGCCAGGAAGCGCACCACGACCAGGGGTATCGGCGACATGCGCGCCGCCCACAGCCAGGCCAGGCCGAATCCGATCAAGATGCCGCCGGCGAATCGCTCGGCGGACTCCGTGGTGGCGTTCGCCATCGCGGCGCCGGGCGCCAGTTGGGAACCGAGAACGAACTGGCCGAGTCCTAGCACGACGCACACCATTCCGGTGATGAGGACCAGGTGCTTCATTTCACGCGTCATTCTCGTCTGCTCCAATTGGCGATGTTTCGTGGGACTTTGGGTTGCTGATGTCGCGGACGCGGTGGTCGGTGAGACCGGCGATGCCGTGCGACGCGGCCCAGACAGTGAGTGCGCGGCTTTGAGCGCAGCGTGTTAGCTCCAGCCGCCGTCGGCTTCGATGGTGGTGCCGGTGACGTAAGACGCGTCCGGGGAGAGCAGAAAGGCGACCACGGCGGCGATTTCGTCAGGTTGGGCCAACCGACCGAGGGCGCTCATCGAGCGGATGACCGCGTCAAACGGTACATCCGCGAGTGCAGGCGGCGTGTAGTTGGCGGCATAGCGGGTGGCCATGCGGGTGGCGGTGGCGCCGGGGGCGATCGCGTTGATGGCGATGTTCCGCTCAGCTAGTTCGGGAGCCAGATTACGCACCATGGCCGAAATTGCGGCCTTGCTTGCCGCGTACAGGGCGTGTTGATAGACCGCCAGGCGCACACTGACCGAGGAGCTGAGTACGATCCGGCCGCCGCCGGTCATCGCGGCGACGGCCGCCTGGGTGACGAACAGCTGTCCGGCCACGTTGGTCTGAAAGAGGAGATCGAAGTCGGCCTGGGTGATGGTTTCCAGTGCTCCGAAATGCTCGACGCCGGCGTTGCTGACCAACAGATCCAGGCCGCCGAACTCGGATACCACCGAGCCGACCAGCTCGTGGGTCTGCGCCGCGTCGTCGCTGACATCGCCCGGGAAAGCCGATGCCGCCCAGCCGTTGTCGCGGAGTTCGCCGACGAGCGCATCGGCGGCGGCCCGATCGGATCGATAGTTGACCGCGACGGTGGCTCCCTGAGACGCGAGCCGCCGCACGATCGCGGCACCGATTCCACGGCTGCCTCCGGTGACCAGGGCCCGCTTGCCCGCCAGGGTTGATGTCGATGTCATGGTGCTACCTCTGTTCTCGTGTCTGTCTTCTCTGGATGTGCAGAATTCGTGGGTCGGTGCGGCGATGTTCGCTCTGTCGATGACCGTGTCATTCGCCCCTCCGACGGTTGCTTGGTTGCAACACCGCTCTGTATGCCGCTTCGTAGCGACGCTCGGCAGGCGCATCGGAATCTCCATGACTAGTATGGTCAATAACACTGACTATACTAGTCATGGAGAAGTACTGACGGCAACAGGTGCGGCGTCACTCAAGCGCATAGATGGCGCACGCGGAACCCGGCGAGTGCAGCGATGCGCGCGGGCCGCTGCGGTCGTGCCGGCAGCGATCTGTCTCGGCGGTGTTGACGTAGGGTGTGTACCTCATGGGAGCAGGTGGGCGATGGAGCCGAGAACGGTATGGACGACGAGCAACCAGTTGATCTAGGGGTGGCGTTGTTCATCCCGTACCGGTACATGGAGGACCGAATCTTCCGGGCCCTCCAGGATGCCGGGTTCAACGACTGGACCCTGGCCCAAGTCCGGGTGTTTCAACGCATCGCCGCAGCGGGCTCGCGTCTCACGGACCTCGCTGATCAGGCGCAAGTGAGTAAACAGAGCGCCGGGGTGCTGGTCGATCAACTGGAACGCTTGGGCTATGTCCGCCGGGTCCCCGACCCGACCGATGGGCGCGCTCGGTTGATCGTGATCGAGGAGCGCGGCCGGCTGGCGGCCGAGGTGGCCATGGCGACATCCAGCGAGATCCTGTCGGAGTGGACGGCCTTCCTGGGCACCCGCAATTTCACGTTGCTGCATCAAATCCTGGATCAACTCCGCGAGATCACCGACCCCTACGCGCACAAGCCCTAGCCGCGCCGAGTCGTCCGCCCTCGATCCACGTTCGTCCCGAGCCACTTGCGCGTGCGGGTGTCGCCGGGCACCAAACACCACTCACCACTCCTTGACATAGTCAGTTCCATTGACTAATGTCGTCAATGATCCTAATGATATGCCGGCTAGAGACGGGTAGATGCCGCGACGGGCCGGACCGGTCGCCGCACGGGCCGACACCCCACGCACGCGCGGCGGCGCCACCAACATCGCTTCCACTGGCGCCCCCGGCGTCCGAGGGGTCCGACTCCCCGCAACACCACTAGAAGGAGCAACGCCATGAGTATCAGCCTGACCTGCGGTCCCTCCGGCACCGTCATCACCGGGGAGACCGAAGAAGAGCTGGTGACCAACGTGCAGGCACATGCCCGTGGACATGAGTACACCGAATTGTCCCGGGAACGCATCCTCGCCGAGATCCGCGGTAGGGACCCCCAGCGGCCCATCGACGCTGCCGCCTGGAACGCCATGACCGCGCCGAGCGCCGCGCAAAAGCTTTGCGACACCAGCGATATGGTGATCGTGCACCGCATGTTCCGCCGCGAATGCGAACTGCTGTCCCAACTCGTCGCTGCGGTGGCCGGCGGCGACGTCGCCCGGGCCCGCACCGTCGCCCGGCGTGCCCGCGAAGTTCTCGACATGCTGCATCACCACCACGTGGATGAAGATGAACTGCTGTGGCCGAGGCTTTCGGCGCGGACCCGGTTCCACGCCGATCTGCTCGCCCGCATGGACAGCCAGCATCACGGCCTCGCGGTGCTGCTCGAGCACGCCGCGACTGCGTTCGCCCAGTGGCAGGACGCGCCCACCGCGCACACCAGCACGGCACTCGCCACGCTGCTAGAACAGCTTTCGACGGGACTCAACGAGCATTTCGACGAGGAGGAGGCGGCGATCCTGCCGATCGTCGAACGGGTGATCACCGCTGCCGAATACCAGGAGCTAGGCCAACGGGGACTGATGTCGATACCCCTGACACGCCGCCTGATCGCGCTGGGCTACTTCCTCGAAGGTGCCACCCCGGCGGAACGAACCGGCTTCCTCGCCGTCATACCCGCACCCGTCCGACTCGCCTACCGGCTCATCGGAGCACGCCAACACCGCCATGAGACCACTCGTCTGCGCGGTCCGCTACACCCCTGAACAGAGCACGGGCCCGGATCAACGGCCAGTGAGAATCGGCCCGTGGCACCGGCTTTGCCGCCACCGCTGACCGTCAACCAATGAGAGTAGGAGAGATCAGATGAGCTTTGACACCCCCCACGGCACCCGCGGTGCCCGCCAGCCCGGCGGGAAGTTAATGGCCTGGATGAACCGCTGGAACATGAACCGGATCCGCGGCAACGCCGAGAAGGTGATGGGTATGCAGGCGCTGGTCCTGAACACGGTCGGCGCCAAGAGCGGCACCCCGCGCCACACCCCGGTCGCCTGCTTCCCCGACGGCACCGACAGCTGGTTGATCGTCGCGTCCGCGAACGGGGCAGCCAAGAACCCTGCCTGGTACTACAACCTGGCGGCCCACCCCGACACCGTGCAGATCCAGCTCGCCGGGCGCACCGTCGAGGTCAGCGCCGAGCAGCTGCACGGCAATGCCCGCGAGCACGCGTGGCGCCACATCACCAGCACGGCAGAGCGTTTCGCGAAGTACGAGCAGAAGACCGACCGCGAACTGCCGGTCATCCGGCTGCGCACCCGACCCAACCCGAAGCAGTAGATCCAGGCGCGCCGGCACTGCAGCAAGACCCCGGTCAGGTCGGAACGACTGACCCCCCACCGAAAGGCGACACCATGTCCATAGTCATCACCGGAGCCACCGGCCAGCTCGGCCGTCTGGTCGTCGAACAGCTGATAGCTGCCGGCACACCGCCGGACACGATCGTCGCGACCGGCCGCGATACCGATAAACTCAGTGCCCTTTCAGGTGACGGCGTGACGGTGCGTCGCGCCGACTTCGCCGACTCGAGCACGTTGAAGGACGCGTTCGCCGGGGCCAAGACGCTGCTGCTCGTCTCGACGTCAACGGTGGGCGAGCGGTTCGGCAATCACCGCAACGCCATCGACGCGGCGCGCGACGCCGGGGTATCGCAGATCGTCTACACAAGCATCCTCAATGCGTCGACGGCGCGGATGAAGCTGGCCGAGGAGCACCGGCACACTGAGGAGTACCTGCGCGACAGCGGCCTGCCGTTCGTCATCCTCCGCAACGGGTGGTACCTGGAGAACTACACCGACCAGCTTGCGACGATCGGTCAATACCATGCGCTGGCGGGTAGCGCGCAGGACGGTCTGGTGAGCGCAGCCAGCCGGCGAGACTACGCCGCCGCCGCCGTCGCAGTGCTCAACGGCGACGGGCACACCGGAGCCACGTACGAACTCGGCGGACCGTCCTTCACCCTAACCGAACTGGCCGCCACGATCAGCGAGGTCCTCGGCACCGACGTCGCCTACCGAGACATTCCGGTCAGCGACTACACCGGTGTCCTGATTGGCGCGGGACTGCCCGCAGAAATGGCCGCGGTCCTGGCCGACGCCGACGACGGCCTCGCCCGTGGGGAGCTCTACACCGACAGTGCCGACCTTCAGACCCTGATCGGCCGGCCTCCCACCACGCGAGGGGACGCCTTCCGCGACGCGGCCGCGAGAAGTGGTGCGTGACGCTCGCGACGTCACGGGTCTCAGATAATTCAAACTCTCATTGCGTGAACTGACGTGCTGCACGTGTATGCATCACGTTAGAGATGAAGTGTCGACGACCGGCCGCCGAACTACCCGGACCGACTCATGCCGTGCAACCGAATTCACGCAAGGACTCGAGTATCGGTGTGGAGTAGGGGCCGCGATCGCGAGGCATCTGAGCCGGTCTGGGACGACCCAGAGGCCGTCGCATCAGCTTCAGCTGTCCCGGTTCAGGGGCGAGATAGTCGTCGGTATCGGCACCGCCGACCAGGCCACCCCGCACTCTCTAGAGCCATGTCCGAATTGAGCTCGGATACCCGGCCATCTGCGCCTCGCGCGCGACACGTCTGCCAACTTTTGCTTCTCGAAACATGTAGCCGCAGCACGTTGATTTCGCTCAAGGAGCTGACAGATGCTTGCTCCGAGCTCGCGTACTAGGACTTCAGTCCGGTCACGTTCGCTCACATACGCCTGCCCAGTTCAAAAACGTTCGGTGACAACGTTTATAGCGTCGCCAGCGGACCGTGTAACCGCTAGATGAAAGGCAGTTCCATGGCCAAGTTCTCCTACACACCCACCAGGTTCGGAAAGTTGTATCAGGGCGACCCACTTCCCGTGGTCGTCGAGGCCACCACCTACTACCCCGCAGGTGCCGCGTCCCGGCCGGCAGGGTGACGTCGTGCGTCACGTACCCGGGCAGGCGGGCTGCCAGCGCCGGATGGGACGCTTCGATCGCATGGGGGTTGAGGACCCGTCGATGTCCAGGGCGACCACGGGCCGCGACACATACGCCATCCCGCTCAGATCGCAGCGCTTGCCGTTACGCGCATCATGGCGATTCGGCAGTAGATCGCAGCCAGATGTCGCCCACCGCCTGTGGTTGCCGTTTGAACCAGTTCTCGGGTGCCCACGGAGTTCACCACCCCGATGGGGGCAGTGTCGTCGGTTAGTTCGGGATGTTCGGGGAGAACGTCGCGGAGCCGTGACAACGCCCGACGGACGGCCTTCTACATCCACTTGATCTCGGCCAACGCGAGCCGCAGCTCGCGCTCCAGCAGTTCGACTCGATGGAGCGTCTGCTGCGTCCAGGTCGTAGATGCGCGCCAAGAAGTCGGGCTCTTCCAACCTCCCCTCCCAGAACTCTTTTGACAGGGTGATGGTGTCGAAGATCTTGCGGCGCGTGACTTGGGTGATGAGCTTTGTCGGCACGCCCCTACAACTCCTTACTAGCCTGAAGTCGTACCTGCGGCCCACCTGTCACTAAAACACAAAGGTCACGACCTCTTTCGAGTTCGTGACCTTAGCGCCGCGAGTTCATTGAACTGCTCATTGTGGGCGAAGGGGGACTTGAACCCCCACGTCCCGAAGGACACTGGCACCTGAAGCCAGCGCGTCTGCCATTCCGCCACTCGCCCCAACAACCGGGAGAGACTATCACGCACATCGCTTCACTCCCCAACCGCGCAGTTGAGCCGATGCGCACCCCAACGGACCGCCCTGACCTGGCGCGATCGGATCCTCAGAGATCCGATGTTCCCGTTCCTGCGCCTATGGCCGATATCATGCATAGAGGCACTGGGGCTCGCGACACGCAGGCTGCGGGCGGTGCCGGGCACAACCCACGACGACGAACAGCGAGGCAGGCGGTGATATGGGACTCGTCGATCGCTTCGAACGCAAGCTCGAGTCGACCGTCGGTGACACCTTCGCGCGGGTATTCGGCGGCTCGATCGTTCCGCAGGAGGTCGAGGCCATCCTACGGCGCGAGGCGGAGGCCGGGGTACGCGACGTTGGCGGTGGCCGTATTTTGGCCCCAAACGACTACGTCATTACCCTCAGTGCATCCGACTTTCACAAGGTCCGCACGGACCCCGACCTCACTCCGACGACTTTTGCCCGACACCTGGAGGGATACATCCGTGACGAAGGATGGCAAACGTATGGTGATGTGGTCGTTGGATTCGAAGCGTCACCGCAGCTGCACACAGGCCAGTTTCGCACCCGTGGAACGGTCAACCCCGACTCGACCAGCGGCGAAACCGCCTCTGCACCACCAGACCGTGCGCACACCGCAGAACCAGGAGTTCCACCAATGACCGACAACCCGACACACCGCGGCGGCCATGGACAAGGGCAGCCAGGCGACGACTACTACGACTACGGCCGACAGGGCGAAGAGGGGCGCGCGCCCTACCCGCCGGATCAGGCCGGCCCGGGGCAACCCCCTGCGCCCGCGGGTGGTTACCCCGACCAAGGCGGCTACCCGGACCGCGGCGGCTACCCCGACCAGGGTTATCCTCCGCCGTCCTACGAGCAGCGGCCGCCCGCCGGGTATGGCCCACCGGCCGGAGGCGGTTACCCCGACCAGGGCTACCGCCCGCCGCCGCCCCCCGGGTACGGCCCACCCGCAGGCGCCCCCCCCGGCTATGGCCCGCCCGAGCCGGGCGGGTACGAGTACGGGCGCCCACCTGCGCCGCCGCGCTCCGAGGAGTACGGCCGCCCAGAGGCTCGTCCCGAACCCCCGCGACCGGCGTACCCCGACCCGGGCGGTTACCCAGACGCCGGTGGATACCCCGACCAGGGTGGCTACCCCGATCAGGGCGGCTACCCCGACGCGGGCGGCTACGGCGGCCAGGCTTACGGCAGGCCGGACTACGGTCAGCCCGACTACGGCCGTTACGGCGACCCCGCGGCGCCCCAGGGCTACTCCGATGCGGGTTACGCCCAGCCGGCCGATGCCGGATACGGTCAACCCGCCGGATACGACTACGGTCAACCGCCTGCCGCGGCCCCCGTCGCAGGCTACGGCTCCGGCTACGGCGTCGGCGGCACGAACGTGACGCTGCAGCTGGACGACGGCAGTGGGCGCACCTATCAGCTTCGCGAAGGCGCCAACGTCATCGGCCGCGGTCAGGATGCACAGTTCCGGCTGCCCGACACCGGCGTCTCCCGCCGCCACCTGGAAATCCGGTGGGACGGGCAGGTCGCCCTGCTGTCCGATCTGAACTCCACGAACGGCACCACCGTCAACAACGCGCCGGTTCAGGAATGGCAGTTGGCCGACGGTGACACGATTCGTCTTGGCCACTCCGAGATCATCGTCCGCGTTCACTGAGGGCTCTGGCTGGTGACAGCTGGGGGCCAAGCCGATGCTTCGACCCACGTCCGTCACCGGTCCAAGTATCGTGACGTTGCCGACGGCGGCTGAGCAGGCCGGTGGTCGGTCGCGACGAGCCCGGAAAGCGGTGCGGTGGCGCCGAGGCGGCGACATCGGGACGGTGACGGAGAGGACGTCAGATGCAGGGGATAGTTCTGCAGCTGACGCGTGTCGGTTTTCTATTGCTCCTCTGGCTCTTCATCTGGTCCGTGCTGCGCATCCTCCGCACCGACATCTACGCCCCGACCGGTGCCGTCATGGTGAGGCGGGGCCTCGCGCTTCGCGGCACCCTGCTGCCCAGCCGCGGGCAGCGCCGCAACACTCCGCGCCAGCTGATCGTCACCGACGGCGCTCTGACCGGCACCCGGATTCAGTTGGGCAGTCAGGCGGTCCTGATCGGGCGTGCCGACGACTCGACTCTGGTGCTGACGGACGACTATGCCTCGACACGGCACGCGCGGCTGTCGCCACGGGGGTCCGAATGGTACGTCGAGGACCTAGGATCGACCAACGGTACATACCTTGACAGGGCGAAGGTGACGACGGCAGTAAGGGTTCCGATGGGGACGCCGGTGCGAATCGGCAAGACTGTGATCGAGCTGCGTCCATGAGTCTCGTCCTCCGATACGCCGCGCGCAGTGACCGCGGCCTGGTTCGCGCCAACAACGAAGATTCGGTCTACGCCGGCGCGCGCCTACTGGCCCTCGCCGACGGCATGGGCGGCCACGCCGCAGGTGAGGTCGCCTCCCAGTTGGTGATCGCGGCACTGGCCCACCTAGACGACGACGAGCCTGGCGGTGACCTCCTCAGCCAGCTCAACTCCGCCGTTCACGAAGGCAACTCGGCGATCGCGGCCCACGTCGAGGCCGATCCCGAGCTCGAGGGCATGGGAACCACCTTGACTGCGATTCTGTTCGCGGGCAACAGACTTGGGCTCGTCCACGTCGGCGACTCCCGCGGCTACCTCCTGCGTGACGGGGAGCTCACCCAGATCACGAAGGACGACACCTTCGTCCAGACGCTCGTCGACGAGGGCCGCATCACGGCCGAGGAGGCGCACAGCCACCCGCAGCGGTCGCTCATCATGCGCGCGTTGACCGGCCACGAGGTCGAGCCGACGCTGACCGTCCGCGAAGCTCATGCGGGCGATCGCTACCTGCTCTGCTCTGACGGGCTATCCGATCCGGTCAGTCACGAGACCATCCTGGACGCGCTCCAAATCGCCGACGTCACCGAAAGTGCCGACCGGCTAATCGAAATGGCGCTTCGCGGAGGCGGCCCGGACAACGTGACCGTGGTGGTCGCCGACGTCGTCGACTACGAGTACGGCCAGACCCAGCCGATCCTCGCGGGTGCGGTATCCGGCGTGGACGACCAGAGCGCACCCCCCAACACGGCCGCGGGCCGGGCATCGGCGTTCAACCCGAAACGCGTTGCCGCCGCCCAGCGGACCGCGGTCGAACCCGCGTCTCCCGTGAAGAAGCCGCGTTCGCGGCGCACGATGATCTTCGTCGCCCTGCTCCTGCTGGTGCTGGTCTTGGCGGGACTCGCGGTCGGCCGCATGGTGATTCAGAACAACTACTACGTCGCCGAACGCGACGGATCCGTGTACATCATGCGTGGTGTGCAGGGAAGCTTCGTGGGAATGGCTCTGCAGCAACCCTTTCAGATCGCCTGCCTCGATGCCCGCAACTCGATCACGAACATCGGCGTGGACGACGATCGCACGGCCTGCCAGCCGCTGAAGGTCGCCGACCTCCGGGAATCCGAACGCGCCCAGGTGACTGCCGGTCTGCCCGGCGGCACCCTCGACGAGGCCATTCGGCAGCTGAGGGAACTGGCCCAGTCGTCGGTGCTGCCAATCTGCCTGCCACCCGCTCCGAGGACGACGGAGCCACCCACTCCGAGGACGATGCCCCCGCCGACCACCTCGGCCACGCCTGCCGCTCCCACCCCGTCGCCCAGCACGGAGCCCTCACCCGCACCCGAGGTGCCGACCACGGTGACCGCACCACCGCCGACGCCCACGCCTGCACCACCGCCGACGTCCACGCCTGCACCGTCACCTACCGCCACGGCGCTGCCGCCCCCGGCGCAGAAACCGGGCACCGACTGCCGGACGGCGTCATGAGCACCCAGCCGCAGGCGCCCGTGACAGTGCTTCCTCCGCTGCCGAACCGGCGCAACGCCGAGCTGTTCCTGCTCGGGTTCGCTGCCTTGATCACGACCGTCGCGCTGCTGATCGTGGAGGCCAACCAGGAACTGGGCATCGGCTGGGACCTGGCGCAATACACACTCGGCTTCCTCGCGTTGTTCGGTGGTGCGCACCTGACGGTACGGCGCTTCGCGCCCTACGCCGATCCGCTGTTGCTTCCGGTGGTGGCGCTGCTTAATGGGCTGGGGCTGGTAATGATTCACCGTCTCGACCTCGCCGAGGGTGCACCCGGCGCTGGCGGCGCACGGGGCCCGAGCGCAAATCAGCAGATGCTATGGACGCTGGTCGGCGTGGTGGCGTTCTGCCTCGTCGTGGCCTTCCTGACCGACCACCGCACCCTGGCCCGATACGGCTACATCTGCGGACTCGTCGGCATCGTGCTGCTGGCCATCCCGGCGGTCCTGCCAAGCTCGATCTCCGAGGAGAACGGCGCGAAGATCTGGATTCGCGTGCACGGCTTCTCGATTCAGCCCGCGGAGATCTCGAAGATCCTGCTGCTGATCTTCTTCGCCTCCGTGCTGGTGGCCAAGCGGAGCCTGTTCACCAGCGCAGGCAAGCACCTCCTCGGGATGAATCTCCCCCGCCCCCGCGACCTGGCGCCACTGTTGGTCGCCTGGATCGCCTCCGTCGGCGTGATGGTCTTCGAGAAGGATCTCGGCACCTCGCTGTTGCTGTACGCGTCATTCCTCGTGCTCGTCTACATCGCCACCGATCGGCTGAGCTGGGTTCTGTTGGGACTCACGCTCTTTGCGGTCGGCAGCGTCGCGGCATACTACGCGTTCGCGCACGTCCAGACTCGCGTGCAGAATTGGCTCGACCCCTTCGCCGACCCCGACGGCGCGGGTTACCAGATGGTGCAGTCGTTGTTCAGCTTCGCCACCGGCGGCATCTTCGGCACGGGCCTCGGCAACGGTCAGCCCGGTACCGTGCCGGCCGCCTCCACCGACTTCATCATCGCCGCGATCGGTGAAGAGCTCGGCCTCGTCGGATTCGCCGGGGTGCTGATGCTCTACACGATCCTCATCATCCGGGGCCTTCGCACGGCGGTCGCGGTGCGCGACACCTTCGGCAAGCTGCTGGCGGCAGGCCTGGCCTCGACGCTAGCGATTCAGTTGTTCATCGTCGTCGGCGGGGTCACGAAGCTGATCCCGCTGACCGGTCTCACCACACCGTGGTTGTCGTACGGCGGTTCGTCGCTGATCGCGAACTACGTGTTGCTGGCGATCCTGATCCGCATTTCGGACTCGGCTCGTCGCCCGCTGGAACCGAAGGCGCCGAACGCCACCCCGATCGCCTCCGCGCATACGGAGGTGATCGAGAAGGTATGAACACGTCCTTACGACGCATCTCCATGGCGATCATGGCGCTGATCGTGCTGTTGCTCGCCAATGCCACGCTCACCCAAGTGTTCAGGGCCGACGCCCTGCGCTCCGATCCACGCAACCAGCGCGTCCTGCTCGACGAGTACTCCCGTCAGCGAGGCCAGATCTCGGCGGGCGGGCAGCTGCTCGCCTACTCGGCGTCGACCGACGGGCGCTTCCGGTTCCTTCGGGTCTACCCGAACCCACAGGCCTACGCGCCGGTCACCGGCTTCTACTCATTGCTGTACTCGAGCACGGGACTGGAGCGTGCGGAGGACTCGATCTTGAACGGCTCCGACGAGCGGCTGTTCGGCCGTCGACTCGCGGACTTCTTCACCGGGCGTGACCCCCGCGGCGGGAACGTGGCCACCACGATCAACCCGCAGGTGCAGGAGGCCGCCTGGGACGCCATGGAGAAGGGCTGCAACGGCGGCCCGTGCAAGGGCTCGGTCGTGGCGCTCGAGCCGTCGACCGGCAAGATCCTCGCGATGGTGTCGGCTCCGTCGTACGATCCCAACCTCCTTGCGTCGCACGACGGCAACGTCCAGGCAGGCGCCTGGCAGCAGATGCGCGACAACGCGGACAACCCGCTGGTGAACCGCGCGATCTCGGAGACCTATCCCCCCGGCTCGACGTTCAAGGTGATCACCACCGCCGCAGCGCTGGCCAATGGCGCGACCCCCGACACCCGGGTCACCGCGGCGGCCCGAATCCCGTTGCCCAACAGCACCGCAACGCTGGAGAACTACGGTGGATCGTCGTGCGGCACTGACCCCACGACCACGTTGCGGACCGCGTTCGCGAAGTCGTGCAACACCGCCTTCGTCGACCTAGGCATCCGCACCGGCGCCGACGCGCTGCGTAGTACCGCCGAGGCATTCGGCCTCGACGGCGCTCCCGCGCCGATACCACTGCAGGTGGTGCCTTCGACCGTCGGCCCCATCGGCGACGACGCCGCCCTCGGCATGTCCAGCATCGGCCAGAAGGACGTGGCGCTCACCCCGCTGCAGAACGCGATGATCGCCGCAACCGTCGCCAACGGCGGCGTCACGATGCAGCCGTATCTGGTCGACGGCCTCAAGGGACCCGATCTGGGCAACATCAGCTCGACGAGTCCTCGGGAACTCCGCCGGGCGGTGTCGCCTCAGGTCGCCACTACACTTACTGACCTGATGATCGACGCTGAGCAGGTGACCCAGCAGACGGGAGCCATCGCAGGCGTCCAGATCGCTTCGAAGACCGGAACGGCCGAACACGGCTCAGACCCGCGCAACACGCCACCCCACGCCTGGTACATCGCGTTCGCACCGGCCAAGGCACCCAAGGTGGCCGTTGCGGTCTTAGTGGAGAATGGCGGTGACCGATTGTCCGCGACCGGTGGGGCCCTTGCGGCTCCGATCGGGCGGGCCACCATTGCCGCGGCTCTGCGGGAGGGATCATGAGCGCGCGCGTCGGAGTGACGCTGTCCGACCGCTACCGTCTTCAGCGACTCATCGCCACGGGCGGAATGGGTCAGGTCTGGGAGGGTCAGGACACCCGGCTGGGCCGGACGGTCGCCATCAAGGTGCTCAAGGCCGAGTTCTCCTCGGACCCCGAGTTCGTGGAGCGGTTTCGTGCCGAGGCACGAATCGTTGCCATGCTCAACCACCCCGGCATCGCGAGCGTCTACGACTACGGCGAGACCGAGCTGGACGACGCCGGTCGCACCGCCTACCTGGTGATGGAGATGGTCACCGGTGAGCCGCTGAACTCCGTGCTCAAGCGCAGCGGTCGGCTGTCACTGCGGCACGCGTTGGACATGCTGGAGCAGACCGGCCGGGCACTGCAGGTCGCCCACACCGCGGGCCTGGTGCACCGCGACGTCAAGCCGGGCAACATCCTGATCACCCCCACCGGGCAGGTGAAGCTCACCGACTTCGGCATCGCCAAGGCCGTCGACGCCGCGCCGGTGACGCAGACCGGCATGGTGATGGGCACCGCGCAGTACATCGCCCCCGAGCAGGCACTCGGGCGCGACGCGACCGCCGCCAGCGACGTCTACTCGCTCGGCGTGGTCGGCTACGAGTCGGTGGCGGGCCGCCGCCCCTTCACCGGCGACGGCGCGCTGACGGTCGCGATGAAGCACATCAAGGAGCAGCCCGCCCCGCTGCCCGCCGACATCCCGCCGAACGTGCGCGAGCTCATCGAGATCAGCCTGCTCAAGGAGCCAGGTCAGCGCTACCGCACCGGCGGGGCGTTCGCCGACGCCGTCGCCGCCGTGCGCGCCGGGCGCCGGCCGCCCCGGCCGAACCACGCGCCGACCATCGGTCGCGCCACTCCCGCCGCCATCCCGTCCACGGCGCAGACCCGCGCCGTCCCGGACTACGGCCGTCCGCCGACCGCCAACGTCCGGACGCGGCCCCCGACGGGCAGCCACCGCACTCCGCCACCTAAGCGAACCTTCTCCCCCGGACAGCGGGCCCTGCTCTGGGCCGCGGGTGTTCTCGGCACGCTGGCCATCATCATCGCGATCCTGATGGTGCTGAACGTGCAGGATCGCAAGGCACAGAAGCCGGCCCCGTCCACCGAGACCAGCACGACGGTGCTGCCCCAACCACCAGCGACTCCCGGCGCCATGCCCGCACCTGCGCGGAGCCTCGAGACCGACTGGACCGATGCGGTCCGCGTCGGTCATCGCGGAGCGGATCCCGGGACGCTCCCGCCACTAGTCACAGAGCAGACATCCGCATGACCACCCCGCAACATCTGTCCGACCGCTACGAACTCGGGGAGATCCTCGGATTCGGCGGTATGTCGGAGGTTCACCTCGCCCGCGACGTGCGCCTGCACCGCGACGTGGCGGTCAAGGTGCTGCGCGCGGACCTGGCACGTGACCCGAGCTTCTATCTGCGGTTCCGCCGGGAGGCGCAGAACGCCGCCGCGCTGAACCATCCCGCGATCGTCGCGGTGTACGACACGGGTGAGGCCGAGACCGCCACCGGTCCGCTGCCGTACATCGTCATGGAGTACGTCGACGGCATCACGCTTCGCGACATCGTGCACAACGACGGTCCCATCGAACCGCGCCGCGCGATCGAGGTCATCGCCGACGCCTGTCAGGCGCTGAACTTCAGCCACCAGCACGGCACCATCCACCGCGACGTCAAGCCAGCCAACATCATGATCAGCAAGACCGGCGCGGTGAAGGTGATGGACTTCGGCATCGCCAAGGCGATCGCCGACGCGGGCAATCCCGTCACGCAGACCGCAGCCGTCATCGGCACCGCGCAGTACCTGTCGCCGGAGCAGGCCCGCGGGGAGACCGTCGATGCCCGCTCCGACGTGTACTCGCTGGGCTGCGTCCTGTACGAGGTGCTGACCGGCGAACCGCCCTTCGTCGGTGACTCCCCCGTCGCCGTGGCCTACCAACACGTGCGCGAGGATCCGGTGCCGCCCTCGGAGCGCAACCCCGCACTGTCCCCCGAGTTGGACGCCGTGGTGCTCAAGGCGCTGGCGAAGAACCCCGACAACCGGTATCAGACGGCGGCCGACATGCGCACCGATCTGATCCGCGTGCACAGCGGCGAGTCCCCCGAGGCCCCGAAGGTGTTCACCGACGCCGAACGGACGTCACTGATCTCGGCGACGCCGTCCAACGGCCGCTCCCAACCGACCGACGTCAATCCAACCCATCAGCCGACCTACCGGCCGAAGGAGCGGAACCCCGCCATCGGCCGCTGGTTCGCCGTCGTCGCCGTGCTGGCCGTGCTGACCGTCGTCGTGACCATCGTGCTCAACTTCGTCGGCGGCAATCCCCGCGACGTGCAGATCCCGAACCTCCGCAACCAGGCGTACGACGAGGCCGTCGTGGCGTTGCAGAACCTCGGCTTCAAGACCGTCCGTAACCAGCAGCCGGATTCCGACGTTGCCGTGGGCAAGGTCATCAGTACCGATCCGGGCGCCGAGACCTCGGCCGCGCGGGACGACCAGGTCACGATCAACGTGTCGACCGGTCCTCAGCAACAGGAGGTGCCCAACTGTGCGAACCTCGCCTACGCCGAGTGCGTGAACAAGCTCAAGGATGCCGGGTTCGATAAGTTCCAGCGTTCGGCCTCGGCGTCGACACCGGAGCAGAGGGACCGCGTCCTTCTGACCAACCCCATGGCCAACTCGACGTCGGCGATCACCAACGTGATCACGGTCGTCGTCGGCAGCGGTCCGAACACGAAACCGGTTCCCGAGGTCGCCGGCCAAGCCGTCGACGTGGCCACGCAGATCCTCGTCGCGAACCAGTTCACCGCGCCGCCGATACCCATCGACGTCGACGGGCCCGGCTCGACGAGGGGTCAGGTCGTCGGAACGGTTCCGCCGGCAGGCCAGACCGTGCCGGTGGACACCCCGATCCAACTGCGGGTGTCGCGGGGCAACCAGTTCCCGATGCCGGACCTACGGGGACAGTTCTGGGCGGATGCCGAGCCGCTTCTGCGATCGCTCGGGTGGACCGGCGACTTGAACAAGCTCTCCAACGCCCAGAACAGCGGCTACCCGTCCGCCTCGGTGGCCACTCAGAGTCCGGCTGCTGGCACGATGGCGAAGTTCACCGATTCGATCACGCTGAGCTTCGCGCAGTAGCCGCCCGAACCGTCTCGGCCACCTCGCGTTCGAGCCCGCTGACCAGACTCTCGTCGAGCGGCTGGCCGCACACCGCGAGCCAGTTGGCGAGCATCCGGTGGCCGCCCTCGGTCAGGATCGACTCGGGATGGAACTGCACCCCGTGGATCGGCAGTTCGACGTGTTGCACTCCCATGACGACACCGCCCGCGGTCTGTGCGGTGACCTCGAGTTCGGCGGGCATGGTGTCGGGCAGAATCGTCAGCGAGTGGTAGCGCGTCGCCGTGAACGGATCCGAAAGTCCCTTCAGCACACCGACGTTCGCGTGATTCACGCTACTGGTCTTGCCGTGCAGGAGCTCGGGTGCGCGGTCGACCGTGCCGCCGAATGCCACCCCGATCGCCTGGTGTCCTAGGCACACGCCGAGCAGCGGTGTCGACGCGGCGGCGCTGGCCCGAACCAGCGGGATGGACGCCCCCGCACGTTCCGGGGTGCCCGGTCCGGGGCTCAGCAGAATGCCGTCGAAGTCCTCGGCGACCCGGGCGACGTCGGCGTCGGTGGCCAGCCGGGCGTCGTCGTTGCGCCACACGTCGGCGGTCACGCCGAGCTGTCCGAGGTATTGGACGAGGTTGAAGACGAAGCTGTCGTAATTGTCGACGACGAGGACCCGCATCAGCCCAGGTTACTGGGTGCCTCCTCCGCGATTTCGGCGCGCTCGTCCGCGGTGAGCGCGGATTGACGCGCCCAAATCGCCCGTCAGTAGCCGAGCGGGCCCGCAGGCTTGGCGTAGCGCATCCGCACCGCAGGTGGATGGGCGATCACCTCGACGCGGGCCTTCGGGTCCTCGGTGTACCCCAGGCCGAACCGCAGGACGTATCGGTTGTACAGCGCCACCATCGGGGAGGCCGCCAGCGCCGCCTGCATGGCAGGCACGTCGCCGATCGCGGTGACGACGTAGGGCGGGCTGTAGGTGCGCCCGTTGAGCAGCAGCGTATTGCCCACGCACAGGGGCGCAGACGTCGCGATGATCCTCTGATCCTGCATCTGGATGCCCTCGGCCCCTGCACTCCACAGCGCGTTCAGTACGGCCTCGATGTCCTGTTGATGCACCACCAGGTCGTCGGCCGAGGCGTCCCCGGGGAATCGGCCCTCGGCGTCGCGGTGGGCATCGTCGAGGGTGACGACGAGTCCGGGCCCGCGAAGCGCCTCGAGGCCGGCGTCGACGGCAATCGCATCGGCGCGGGCAGTGATCGCCTTGAGTGCCGCGTCCGCGGTCGGGGTGCCGCCGTGGTGGTTGTCGACCTGATCGACGAGCGCCTCGCGTTGGGCGGAGAGCCGGTCGACGGTCGCCTGTGCCTCGTGGACCAGATCGACGAGCCGCGGCGCATCGCTGCGGCGGATGTCGGCTCCGCCCGACACGGTGTGGGTGGTGGCCAGGAGCAGCCCCGCACACAGGCAGACGGCGGGCACGCCCATGCGCCAAGGGGACCGGCCTGCACGGGCCATGGTTTCTCCTCCCGGTCTCGTGCTGCGTTAGGCTCTGGGTTGAATCCGCTCCATCGTCGCTCCGTATTTTTCAAATCGTCACCGTCAGAGCCAACTGTCCGAAGGTAAACCATGCCCAAGTCCAAGGTCCGCAAGAAGAACGACTTCACGATCGGCCAGGTGAGCCGGGTCCCGGTCAAGGTCAAGGCCGGCCCGTCGAGCATGTGGTTCGTGATCTTGTTCGTCGGCCTGATGTTGTTCGGCTTGCTGTGGTTGTTGGTGTTCCAGCTCGCGGCGACGAATCCCGTGGACGCCCCCAGCTTCCTCAAGTGGATGGCCACGCTGGCCCAGTGGAACTATGCGATCGCGTTTGCCTTCATGATCACCGGATTGTTGCTCACCATGCGGTGGCGATGAGCTCTACGCGGACAAGGATGAATTCAACTTCGTTCCTTCGCGTTGGGGATGTGGCAACCTTCACGCCACCCAATCACATCGATGTCATTCATCCCCATTGGGGATAGCACCTGTGGATAACTCGATCGCACACGCATAGAGGGTGCACTGACGTGATGCAGCAAACAGAATGGAGCCCGCCGACGGCGGGAATCGCAGCCTGTGGCTTCTTCGGCCTACTGATGGCAATCTCCACTGTGACCATTGTCACAGATATGCCGGGACGTGTTCTTGCTGGCATTGCCGCGGTGGGTTTACTCGCGTTTGCAAGCATGTCGTGGCGCGCTCGACCGAAGCTGGCAATCACCGGTGCAGGATTGGTCGTTCGCGGCTGGTTCGGGATGCGCGTCCTGCGGCGGGAGGAGGTCGCGAAGATCCGCATCACCGAATTCCGCCGGATCGGGCGCAAGGTGCGGCTCCTTGAGATCGACACCGCACCCGACGACCGCCTGCTGGTGTTCACCCGCTGGGATCTGGGCACCGATCCGCTCGGCGTCTTGGATGCCCTGACCGACGCTGGATACGCGGGCGGTTAGCCGACTCCGCCCACGAACACGCCCCGCGGGGCTCTGACCCCACGGGGCGGATCGGGTGAGGCGCGCTATGCGGTCGGGTCAGGACACCGTGATCGAGTCGATGACGACCGGCTCGGTCGGACGATCTCCTGGGCCGGTCGGGGTGCTCCCGATGGCGTCGACGACCTTCTGCGAGTCGGGGTCGACGACCTCGCCGAAGATGGTGTGCTTGCGGTTCAGATGCGGCGTCTTGCCGACGGTGATGAAGAACTGCGAGCCGTTGGTTCCCGGGCCGGCGTTCGCCATGGCCAGCAGGTAGGGCTTGTCGAAGCCGAGCTCGGGGTGGAACTCGTCGGCGAACTGGTAGCCGGGCCCGCCGCGGCCGGTGCCGGTCGGGTCGCCGCCCTGCAGCATGAACCCCGAGATGACGCGGTGGAACACCGCTCCGTCGTAGAACGGCCCCTCGGTTCCGCCCGACGCGTTCTCGGTGCTGTAGTCCTTGGTGCCCTGTGCCAATCCGACGAAGTTGGCGACGGTCTTGGGCGCGTGGTTTCCGAAGAGTGCGATCTTGATGTCGCCGCGGTTGGTGTGCAGTGTCGCGGTCGCTGTCTGTATGGGACTCGTCACGGGATGTCAGTGTGCCATTTCGGGTTTCAAGAGTGGGTTCCGGCCCCCCCGCAATAGGCACCGAATAGGGTGGTCGCGGAAGTCCCCACGCAGAGAGGCGGAGGCCATGAGCTCCACCCGTTTGACCCCGACGGAACGCATAGCGCGGGGTCTCAAGTACTCAACCGTGGGGCCCGTCGACCTGACCATGGGAGCTGTCGGGGTCGGCATCAACTCCGCGCGCGCGTCTGCGGCATGGGTCGGCACCCGTTACCGGCGCGACAGGATCAAGAGCCAGTTGAGCAAGGATCTCGCCGCGGCGCGGGAGACCATCGCCAACGAGATCACTGCCGCCCAGGAGGTCGTGACGAACATTCCGCAGGCGCTGCAGGAGGCCCGCAACACGAAGCGGCGCCGCAAGCCGCTACTCATCATCGGCGCGGGTGTCGCCATCCTCGCCGTCGGCGCAGTGACGTTTTCCATCGTCAGGCGTTCGACGCAACCCGAACCGTCGCCGCTCCCGCCGAGCGTCGACATCGCACCCCGGCCCTGAGCCGCGGGTTTCCTCGTGACCGATTGCTAGTCCGATGACCATCAGCGTCTTCGACCTGTTCTCCATCGGTATCGGCCCCTCCAGTTCTCACACCGTCGGTCCCATGCGCGCGGCCGCACGCTTCTCCGGCGCACTCTTGGACCGCGACCTACTTGAGCCGCTGGCCAGGCTCCGGGTCGAGTTGTACGGCTCGCTGGCCGCCACGGGCGCAGGACACGGAACGGTCGGGGCGGTGCTGCTCGGACTCGAGGGCGGTGATCCGGAGACCATCGATCCGGTCACCGGTCAGCAGCGCGTGGCCGAGATCGGAACCGAGCACACGATCCGCGTCGGCGGCACCCGCGAAATCCCATTCGACCAGGCCGCCGATCTCGTCATGCTGTTGCACTCCTTGGGTTTTCACACCAATGGGATGGTGTTCGAGGCGCTCGATGCGGCCGGGGCGACGCTGCTGAAGCGCACGTACTTCTCCGTCGGCGGCGGGTTCATCGTCGAGGACGGCGAACGGCGCACCTCCGGTGAGGCGATGGCGGACACACCCTTCCCGTTCGACAGCGCCGCACAGTTGGTGGCGTTGGCCGAAGGCAATTCCTGCACCATCGCCGACCTCATGGCACGCAACGAGGAGGCGTTGGCGCGCACCCCGGACCTGACCGCGGGTCTGCTGCACATCTGGGCGGCCATGCAGGAATGCGTCAACGCGGGCCTCGCCGCGCGTGGCCACCTGCCCGGAGGACTTCGGGTACGCCGCAGGGCGGGTTTGCTGGCGGAGGCGCTGGTCGCCAATCCCGACGATCCGCTGCACGCCGTCGACTGGCTGACCGTCTACGCACTGGCCGTCAACGAACAGAACGCCTCCGGCGGGCGCGTGGTCACGGCGCCCACGAACGGTGCCGCAGGGATCATCCCTGCCGTGCTGCACTACTACCGGCGGTTCATCCCGGGTGCGGACGACGCAGGCGTCGCGACGTTCCTGCTCACCGCCGCCGCCATCGGCATGCTGTTCAAGGCGAATGCGTCGATCTCGGGGGCCGAGGTGGGGTGTCAGGGCGAAGTCGGCTCGGCCTGCTCGATGGCCGCCGCAGGTCTGGCCGCGACGATGGGCGGCACGCCCGCCCAGATCGAGAACGCGGCCGAGATCGGCATCGAACACAACCTCGGATTGACGTGCGACCCGGTCGGCGGTCTGGTGCAGATCCCGTGCATCGAACGCAACGCCGTGGCGGCGGTGAAGGCGGTCACCGCCGCGCGGATCGCCTTGCGCGGCGACGGGGTGCACCACGTCAGCCTGGACGCGGCGATCAAGACCATGCGGGACACCGGTGCCGACATGCAGGACAAGTACAAGGAGACGTCTCGCGGCGGGCTGGCCCTCAACGTCGTCGAGTGTTGAAGAATCCGGGGGAGTGGCGACGAATCACACTGTGGCGCAGTGCCTTTCCGGCTCACGCTGGAGTCCGCCGGGCCGTCGCGCGAGGTAGGGCATGAATGTGCCGCTTTGGCTCGGCCTGGGATCGACAAGCGGCGAGTGCGCGTCCTCGCCGTGATCGTGCTGTTGATCGCGGCCGCGTTGCACGGATATCTGCCCAGCGGAGGGACCGCCGGCCCGCGGCCAGCCGACCGGCGGCCTCGGCAACGCGTTCACGGTGGCGGCGATGCCGATCGTTTCGATGGCGGTCATCGCGACCGCGGCACCCGGATCAAGTCATCCGCGAAGCGAGGAGTAACACCCTTTGAACCCCGAGGTATCTCCTGGAAGCCTCCGCGCAGCGCAAGTAGCCTGTCGACGCGGGCAACGACCTCGAGCGCCTCAGCGTGAACCACCGTTGACATGAGACAGACCCAGGGATCCCATCGCCGGTTTGCGACACCCGCAGGAGCGCGTCTTGGTACTCCGCCCGGGTTCTGCTCGAGATCCGGCGCTCGGAAACCGCGGCCGACCGGCGTGCGGAATCGCGCAGGGCCGCACGCCGGTCGGGCACGGTCCTAGCCCTCGCCG
>NZ_JAVROT010000618.1:0-9903 GCF_032162605.1 Mycobacterium sp.
CGCCTGCGGCAACGACGGTCCGCAGCTCGGCGTTCGGGTCGGCGGCATCCCAGTAGGCCTTCAGCACGCCCCCGACGAAGGCGCACGTGGCGGGCGCACTACCGCGCACGCCCTGGCTCGCCCAGCCCCCTCGACCGTCGATCTGATAACCACCCGAACAGTTCTCGCCTACTGCGTCGGGTCCTGGGATCGTCGGCGGTTTCGGGCGGCCTCCGACCCCGGTACTGGTCGGAGGTGCGGACGAGGGGCCTGACGGCGCAGCGGTGCTCGATGGCTGTGTGGGCGAACTCGGGGACGCGGTGTCGTCACTCCTGCCGCGGGTCACGATGACCGCCAACGCGACGGTCATGGCGACGACGGCCACCACCCCGGTGACGATCCAGGTCTTCGCCGTCATCCCGGGAGGCTCGTCGTAGCGCGGCTCGGGTGCCGGTGGAGGTGGCTGCGATGCGTCGGGCACCTGCATGGCGGCCATCGTGGGGGCGAACTCCGGCTCGAACCGATCGAACCCGGAGTCCGGCTCGGCGGTCGGCTCCTCGGCCGACCACGCCGGGACGAAGACGGCGGGCATGCCCGAGCCCGTCGTCGGGTTGTTGAGGTGTTCGGTCGGTGCGCGGGCCGCCGGGTCGATCACCGGCCGCGCCTGGGTGACGGCGGCTGCGGCGTCCCGAAGAGCGGCGGCGAAGTCCACGCAGGCGGCGAACCGCTGTCTGGGGTCCGTCGCCAACGCCCTCATGATCGGGGGATCGAACGCGGCGAGGTCCTGGCGGGTCTCGCCGAGGGCGGCCACCGTCGAGGGGATGGTGTGCGTGACGGGCGGCGCCCCACTCAGCAGGTGGTACGTGGTGGCGGCCAGGTCGTACTGGTCGACACGATCGTCGGTGGGATCGGCGGTGCGGGGAATTCCAAAGCCCGTCAACAGAATTCGTCGTCTCGGAGTATCGGTGAGCATTATCTTGGTGGGCCCCACGTCGAGATGCGACATCTGCCGCTCGTGCGCGTAGTCCAACGCGTCGGCGACCGCCGTGACGATGTCAAGGGCCTCGTCGGCGGGCATGCCACGCGGATACTCCTCGCGCATCAGCCGCTCGACGTCGGTGCCGTCGACGAAGTCCGTCGCCAGCCACAACCGGCCCCCGTACTCGCCGTAGTCGTGCACGCCGACGATGTGCGGGTGCCAGAGGGTAGTCGCGAGGTCGACTTCGCGCCTGAAGCGGACGCGGAACTCGTCGTCCGCCGATGCCGAGGCGGACAGCACTTCGATCGCGTCCTGGCGGAGTAGCCGCGGATGGGTTGCCAGGTAGACCTCACCAAGGGCGCCCGCACCAAGCAGACGCACCACGGTGTATCCCGCGAACACCTCGCCTGACCCGAACGGCATAGTCGCCGAGATTACCCAGCCCGGCGGACCTCGGCGCTCGTGTCGACGGCTGGGTCGACGACGGGGTCGCACGCTACGATTCGCCCCATGCCGCTGGCCAACGGTTCGACGGGTCCCAGCCAACGGGGCACCATCGTGCGGATCCTGCTCGCCCTCGTCGTCATCGCGGTCATCGCGGTGGCAGGCGTCTACTTCGTCAAGCACCGCAACGCATCGGCCAATCCGCCGAGGCCGAGCACCGAGGCCGTAGGCCCGACGCCGCTGCCCTCGCCGGAGCCGCCCGCGTGTGGAGAGGGCGACGCGCTGCTGTCCGCGATGTCGACGCGCGACAAGCTCGCCCAGCTGCTGATGGTGGGCGTCACGGGCGCCGACGATGCGCGGGCGGTGGTGGCCAATGACCACGTCGGCGGCATCATGATCGGCAGCTGGACCGACCTGACGATGCTCGGCGACCCGCTCAAGGAGATCGCGGCGTCGGCGAGTCCGCTGCCGTTGGCGGTCAGCACCGATGAAGAGGGCGGCCGGGTCTCACGGCTCAAGGGCATCATCGGCACTCAGGACTCGGCGCGGGTGCTTGGCAAGACGGTCTCCGCCCAGGAGGTTCACGACATCGCGCTCAAGCGCGGCCAGGCGATGCGGAACCTGGGCATCACCGTCGACTTCGCCCCGGACGCCGACGTCTCCGACCAGGACGACGACACGGTCATCGGCGACCGCTCGTTCAGCGCCGACCCCGATAAGGTCACCGAGTACGCGGGCGCTTACGCGCGGGGGCTCCTCGAAGCGGGCGTCACGCCGGTGCTCAAGCACTTCCCCGGCCACGGCCACGCGTCGGGCGACTCCCATCAGGGCGGCGTGGTGACGCCGCCGCTGTCGATCCTGATGAACGACGACCTGATTCCCTACCGCACGCTGGCCCAGGTGCCGGGCACCGCGGTGATGGTCGGCCACATGCAGGTCCCCGAGCTCACCGGCACCGACCCCGCCAGCCTGAGTACTGCGGCCTACGGCCTGCTCCGCACGGGCGGCTACGGCGGACTCCCGTTCAACGGCGTCGTGTTCACCGACGACCTGTCCAGCATGGGCGCGATCAACCAGCGTTACGGCGTTCCGGAAGCGGTGCTCAAGTCGCTACAGGCCGGTGCCGACATCGGCCTGTGGATCACCACTGACGACGTTCCCGCCGTGCTCGACCGCTTGGAGAAGGCCGTCACCGCCGGCGAGCTCGACGCCAAGAAGGTCGACGCCTCGGTGCTGCGAATCGCCGGCCTCAAGGGCAAGAGTCCACGCTGCGGAGGCTGAACCGACCGCAATTGCTTACCCTGAACAGATGGCAGGTGGAACGAAGCGATTGCCGCGCGCCGTGCGCGAGCAGCAGATGCTCGACGCCGCCGTGCAGATGTTCTCGGTGAATGGTTATCACGAGACGTCGATGGATGCGATCGCCGCGCAGGCCCAGATCTCCAAACCGATGCTGTACCTGTACTACGGCTCCAAGGAGGAGCTGTTCGGCGCCTGCCTGGACCGCGAGCTGAGCCGGTTCGTGGACTCGGTGCGCGCCGACATCGACTTCACCCAGAGCCCGAAGGAGCTGCTGCGCAACGCGGTGGTGGCGTTCTTGAGCTACATCGACACCAACCGGGCGTCGTGGATGGTGCTCTACACGCAGGCCACCAGCTCGCAGGCGTTCGCCCACACGGTGCGCGAGGGTCGCGAGCAGATCATCGACCTGGTCGGCAAGCTACTGCAGTCCGGCACGCGAAACCCCGAGCCCGACACCGACTTCGACATGATGGCCGTAGCGCTGGTGGGTGCTGGCGAGGCGGTGGCGACCCGGGTGAGCACCGGCGACGCCGATGTTCACGAGGCCGCTGAGTTGATGATCAACCTGTTCTGGCGGGGCTTGAAGGGCAAGCCGGCCGACGCGCCCGCGGCGTCCACGGCTTGACGATGCCGGTGTGACCAGCTGCCCCGCCGTCGGGTCCGCTAGGCCTTCGACTCCCGAACCACCCGGATCAGCGCAGGCAGGCCGACGAGCAGGGCGGTGCGCTCGGCGGGCGTCATGGCTGCCGTCCAGCGGTGGTACCGCGCGCCGTAGCCCGCCGCGATGCCGGCGTGCATGGCGCGACCGGCATCCGTGAGCTGAAGTCGGTCGGTCCGGCGGTTGGCCGGATCGCGGCGCCGCTCGAGGAGTCCTTCGAGCTGAAGGTCGGCGACCAACCGGCTGACCGTGCTCTTCTCCAGGACTAGCCGCTCGGCGAGCTCCCGCTGCGACAAGCCGGTGTCCCGGTCGAGTTCGTGGATGGCGTACGCCTGCGACAGCGACAGCGTGTGCCCAGGTAAGTCCTGGTCGGGCTGCAGAAGTCCGGCGACGCGGACCAGGTCCATGAACAGCGCATGCAGCTGCTCTGACTCGTCGGAGGCCACCGCGATTCCTCCTCGGATCGATCCAATGGTTGTGGCGCACAACTATAGGTCGGTACAGTGGGTGGTGATAGTTGTATGACACAACCAATGGGAGGTCGCGATGTGCACTCATGTCCATGGCAATTGCCCGGCGTTCTTCGAAGGGCGCGCCAGCCGGGTGTATGACTTCGTGGCGCGCAGGTTGCTGCGCGGGCTGTACCGCCGCATCGCCGACGACCTGGTCGATGCGGTCCCCGAAGGTGCCGCCGTCCTCGACGTGGGCACCGGTCCCGGCGTCCTGCTCGTCGAGTTGGCGCAACGGCGCCCGGATCTACGGCTGACGGGCGTGGACCTCTCGGCCGACATGGCCGCGGCGGCCACGCACAACGTACGCGAGTTCCGCGACCGGGCGTCGGTGCACGCCGGCGACGTGACACAACTACCGTTCGCCGACGACGCCTTCGACGCGGTGGTGACGTCGTTCAGCATGCACCACTGGGACCATCCCGCCGGGGCGGTTCCCGAGCTGGCGCGGGTGCTGCGACCAGGCGGCCGGCTCTATGTCTACGACTTCGGCCATGCGCCATTCCGGGTGCTGACCGAAACAGCTAGTGAGCAAGGACTTTTCGACGGCGCACCGGTACGCAAGACGCGAATCCGCACCGCGGTGCCGGTGTTTTCGCGGTGCGACCGCCTGACGATGACCGCCTAGAGTGCGGTGACCGTCGCCGTCAGGTGGGGGTAACCCTTGGATGGATTGCGCAGCGCCAACTCCCAGCCCTCGGAGACGCGGTCGACGTAGAGGCCGACGCGGGCCGGCAGCAGCACCGGCTTGCCGAACCGCACCGAGTACTTCACCGCGTCGGGGAACTGGCCCTCGATGTTGGCCAGTACGGCTGCGGCGCTGAACATTCCGTGCGCGATGGAGGTCGGGAAGCCGAAGAGCTTCGCGCCGATCGAGCTGGTGTGGATCGGGTTGTGGTCGCCACCGACGGACGCGTAGTGGCGGATCTGACCCGGCGTGATGTGCAGTACCGCGTTCGGCGGCGGCAGCTTCGACGTCTTCTTCTGCTCCGGCTTCGCTTCGTCGGAGAGACTGGTCGGCTGCTGGTGCAGGAACGTCGTCACCTGGTGCCACGCAGTCTCGTTGCCGACGTTGACGTCGGTGATCAGGTCGACGAGCAGGCCCTTGCGGTGCTCCCTGAGGTTCTCCGCGTGCACCTTGACGCCGACGGTGTCAGTGACGGCGATCGGCTTGAACTGGGTGATGTGGTTCTCGACGTGTACCGATCCCATTGCGGCGAAGGGGAAGTCGAAGCCACTGACCAGTGACATCACCGAAGCGAACGTCAGCGCGAACGGATAGGTCAACGGGACGGAATCGCCGAATCGCAGTCCGGTCACCGCGGCGTACTCGGCGACGTTGGCCGGGTCGATCGCCAGCTCTTCCACGGCGACCGTCCGGTGGGGCACCGTGTCGCCACGCGAGACGAACGGCAGCGCACCCGCCACGGCCCTGGCCATGTTGTGCAGCCCGCTGGGCTGGCTCCCCATCCTCCCCCCGATCGCTTCGCTCCTGCCCGCCGTCACGGTCACGCTCCCAACATGGCTTGGCCGCAAACCCGAATGGTGTTGCCGGTGACCGCATTCGACGCCGGGCTCGCGAAATAGGCGATGGCCTCGGCGACGTCGACGGGCTGGCCGCCCTGGAACAGGGAGTTCAGCCGGCGGCCCACCTCGCGGGTGGCCAGCGGGATCGCCTCGGTCATCTTCGTCTCGATGAACCCGGGCGCCACGGCGTTGATGGTGATGCCCTTCTCGCCGAACACCGGCGCGAGAGCCTGCGTCATCCCGATCATGCCTGCCTTGGTGGCGGCGTAGTTGGTCTGTCCGCGGTTGCCTGCGATGCCCGCCATCGAGGAGAGCCCGACGACGCGGCCACCTTCGCCGATCGTCCCGTTGTCCACCAGCCCCTGCGCCAGCCGTTGGGGAGCAAGCAAATTGACCGCGACGACGGAGTCCCAGCGCCCCTCGTCCATGTTGGCCAGGAGCTTGTCGCGGGTGATGCCCGCGTTGTTGACGAGGACGTCGGCCTTGCCGTCATAGTGCTCGCGCAGGTGTTCGGTGATGCGGTCGACGGCGTCGGCGGCGGTGACGTCGAGGGTCAGCGCGGTGCCGCCCACCTTCGTCGCCGTCTCGGCCAGCGCCTCGGCCGCCTGCTTGACGTCGATCGCAACCACCCTGGCGCCGTCGCGGGCGAACACCTTCGCGATCTCCGCGCCGATGCCCTGCGCAGCGCCGGTCACCAGGGCGATCTTGCCGTCGAGTGGCTTGTCCCAGTCGGCGGGCGGGACCGAGTCCGAGGCGTCGAGGTAGAACACCTGCGCGTCGACATAGGCGGACTTCGCCGACAGCAGGAACCGCACCGTCGACTCCAGTCCGGTGGCCGCGGGCTTGGCGTCCGGGGGAAGGTAGACCAGACCGATCGTCGCGCCGTGTTGCAGCTCCTTGCCGAGAGAACGGGTGAAGCCCTCGAGTGCGCGCTGGGCGATGCGTTCGTCGACGCTGCCCGTCGCCTCCGGTGTCGTGCCGATCACGACGATGCGTCCGGACGAGCCGATATTGCGCAGCAGCGGAGTGAAGAACTCCCGCAGCTCCTTGAGACCCTCCGGGGTCTTGATGCCGGTGGCGTCGAAGACGAGTCCGCCGAACGAGTCGGCCCAACGGCCGCCCAGGTTGTCGCCGACGAGGTCGTAGTCCCCGGCGAGCGCGGCGCGCAGCGGCTCCGCGACGCGGCCGTCGCCGCCGATCAGCAGGGAGCCGGCCAACGCGGGTTCGCCCGCCCGATAGCGGCGCAAGGTCTCGGGCTGCGGAACGCCGAGTTGTTTGGCCAGGAACGAACCCGGACCGGAATTGACCACTTGTGAGAACAGGTCGGTAGCCACTGAGCTGCCTTTCGGTGAGAAACGGGACACAGAACGGGTAAGTACGAATGGGTGGGTACCCGCATCCGAAGCAACTGTCGTATCGCTCACGAACTTACTCCAGAGTAAGAACGGTGGGTAGTATGACCCTCGACACCCAGGCGTCCGCTCACCGAACGCCCATGGACATATAGGAGGTAGACGTGGCCGACACCAAGGCGACTCGCCGAGTGGCCATCCTTGGCGGCAACAGGATTCCCTTCGCCCGCTCCGACGGGGCGTATGCCAACGCGTCGAACCAGGACATGTTCACCGCCACACTCGGCGGTCTCATCGACCGGTTCAACCTCAAGGGCGAGCGCCTCGGGGCCGTGGTCGGCGGAGCAGTGCTCAAACACAGTCGTGACTTCAACCTCATGCGCGAGTGCGTGCTGGGCAGCTCGCTGTCGCCCTACACCCCCGCATACGACCTGCAGCAGGCGTGCGGCACCGGCCTGCAATCGACCATCGCCATCGCCAACGGCATCGCGCTGGGCCAGTACGAGGTGGCGGCCGCCGGCGGAGTCGACACCACGTCGGACGCGCCGATCGCCTTTGGCGACGATCTGCGCCGGGTCCTGCTCGGCCTGCGCCGGGCGAAGTCGAACGTCGACCGGCTCAAGCTCGTCGGCCAGCTCCCCGCGGCCCTCGGCGTGGAGATCCCGACAAACGGTGAACCCCGCACCGGCATGTCGATGGGTGAGCACGCCGCCATCACCGCCAAGCGGATGGGCGTCAAGCGCGTCGATCAGGACGCGCTCGCCGCAGCCAGCCACCAGAACATGGCCGCGGCCTACGACCGCGGCTTCTTCGACGACCTCGTCAGCCCGTTCCTCGGTCTCTACCGCGACAACAACCTAAGGCCCGACTCCACGCCAGAAAAGTTGGCCAAGCTCAAGCCGGTCTTCGGCACCAAGTTCGGCGACGCGACCATGACGGCGGGCAACTCCACACCGCTGACCGACGGCGCCTCGGTGGCCCTGTTGTCGACAGACGAATGGGCGGCTGAGCGCTCGCTGCCGGTGCTCGCGTACTTCGTCGACGGTGAGACGGCTGCGGTCGACTACGTCAACGGCAACGACGGACTGCTGATGGCGCCCACCTACGCGGTGCCGCGGCTGTTGGCCCGAAACGGGTTGACGCTGCAGGACTTCGACCTCTACGAGATCCACGAGGCATTCGCGTCGGTGGTGCTCGCGACCCTGGCCGCCTGGGAATCCGAGGAGTACTGCAAGGAGCGCCTCGGCTTGGATGGTGCCTTGGGCGGCATCGATAGAACCAAGCTCAACGTCAACGGCTCGTCACTTGCGGCGGGTCACCCGTTCGCGGCGACCGGTGGGCGCATCGTGGCGCAGCTGGCCAAGCAGCTGGCCGAGAAGAAGGCCCAAACCGGCAAGCCCGTGCGCGGCCTCATCTCGATCTGCGCGGCAGGCGGGCAGGGCGTCACGGCGATTCTGGAGGCCTGAGCAGCGGGTGTAACGCCCCAGAACGAGCAGTCGATACGAGTAGTAGCTCCGTGTTGCCGTCTAACCCCCGACCCGACGGCAACACGGGGCAACCTCTTTTTCTGGGCCCTTTCTAGGCAATCGGCGGGACGGGCGCATCCTTCTTCGCCTTCACCGGCCCCGCGTTGGGTGGCGGTGGTGCGAACAGGCTTCGTCCCACGCTGCCGCGCGCCGTCCGCACGGCCACCAGCCCCCAGGTGCCCAGCAGCCCGGCGTATGCGATTGCCGCGGCAACCCGGAAGGCGGGCAGTCCGGTGTGCACGGCCAGTTGAGTCGTGCCGGTGACGAACGTGCCGACCGGAAAGGTCAGGCTCCACCAGGTCAGTGCGAAGGGCATGCCGCGCTGCAGAGTGCGCAGCGTCAGCTCGGTGGCCAGCACGATCCACAGCAGCGCGAATCCCCAGAGGGGTACGCCGAACAGGACTGCGAAGACGTTCATGCCGCTCGCCAGCTCTGGTGGCACCGCCAGCGCCGCGGCGGTGCCGAGCAGGCCCGCGGCGGTGATGCCCTGGCCGAGCGGGCCCAGCACGATCCAAAGCGTGGGTACCCGGGCCGTCCCCGACGTGCCGTACAGGGCGAGCCTGCTCCAGATCATGCTGATGATGATCAATGCCGCGAACAGCGACAGACCGAACATCGCGTAACAGCCATACAGCATGGTGGTGCGGCCGGTCCCTGACTGCATGTGCGGGATCAGCAGCGCGCCCGCCGCGGCTGACACCATGGGCGGCACGACCGGCATCAGCCAGCCGCCGAATGCCGCGTCGGGCTCGACGTTGTGCTGGGTGAACATGAGGTACGGGATGGTTGCCGCGGTCAAGAGGCCGCCGATCGTGCCCGCCGTCCACAGCACCCAGGCCAGGTCGACGGCGATGCGCATCCCAATGAGGTCCTTGCCGATCAGGATCGCCCCCGACCCGACCGTCATCAACGCCATCGGGGCGGCCCCGTAGAAGTGGGCCATCTGCGGATTGCGGGAATGGCTCCTGGCCACCGTCGGGTGGCGGAACCACTGCACGGTCACCGCGACGACGAGAATCACCAGCAGTGCGGTCGCGACCACCCAGACCCCGCGCGAGAACACGTGCAGCCCCGCGACGTGGATCGGCAGCGTCGCGCCCGCCGTCGCTACGATCCCAGTGCCCATCACCGAGGCGAACCAGTTGGGCCCGAAGTTCTGAAGTCGGGCCGCTTCGGTCGTCATGCTTCGCATCAAACACCTTGGGAACACCGTTACGTCCGCGTTCGGTCGTCGTGCTTCGATGTAGGCCGGGCGAACGCAAGGGAGCGTGCCAGTCGTGCGGGTCAGCATTTTCGGACAACTCAGCGGAACGGGTGTCGACAACCCCGTCGACGCATGCGTGGAGAACCTCGCGATGTTGCGCGAGGAGGGCTTCCGTCGGCTCTGGATGAGCCAATTACCTTACGAGCCGGACCTTCTCACGGTGCTTGCCGTGGCGCTGCGCGAGGTCGACGAGATCGAGGTGGCCACCGGCGTCGTCCCCATCCAGAATCAGCATCCGATGCAGATGGCCCAGCGGGCGCTGACCGTCAGCCTCGTCTCGCACGGCCGGCTCATCCTCGGGCTCGGCATGACGCATCAGGCCGTCACCGAGGGCATGTGGGGCATCCCGTGGGACAAGCCGGT
>NZ_JAVROT010000619.1:0-2526 GCF_032162605.1 Mycobacterium sp.
CGACGACGCTGCGGTGGTTGGGGCTCTCCGAGGCGGAGTTGATGGCGGCCTCGACACCCCGCTCGGCGGCCAGTGCCGGGGCGTTGACGAACGTCACCTGGTCCTCGATCACCGCCGAGAACAGGCCGCGCAGCGCCGAGAGCCGCAGCACCTCAACCTCTTCGGCGGCCAACTCACCGCGCACCTGTACCGAAATCGACGTCGGCAGCTCGGGCGAAAGCGCTCCGACCAGGAGGCCTAGTTTGCGCACCAGATCGAGCCACGGCGCCACCTCCTCGCCGACGACGCCACCGCCGACGTTGACGGCGTCGGGCACGAACTCGCCAGCCAGCGCCAGCTTCACGCTGGCCGCCACGTCGGTGCCCGCGCGGTCCTGCGCCTCCTCCGTCGATGCGCCGAGGTGGGGGGTGACGACGACCTGGGGCAACTCGAACAGCGGGCTGTCCGTGCATGGTTCGGTGGAGAACACGTCGAGGCCTGCGCCCCGGACGTGTCCGCTGATGACGGCTTCGGCAAGGGCTTCCTCGTCGATCAGCCCGCCACGGGCGGCGTTGACGATGATCACGCCCGGCTTGGTCTTGGCCAATGCCTCCTTGTTGATCAGCCCTGCGGTCTCCTTCGTCTTCGGCAGGTGCACGGAGATGAAGTCGGCGCGTGCCAGCAGTTCGTCGAGCGTGAGCAGTTCGATGCCCAACTGCGCGGCGCGCGCCGCGGAGACGTAGGGGTCGTAGGCGGCGATGTGGGCGCCGAACGCGGCGAGCCGCTGGGCCACCAGCTGCCCGATGCGACCAAGACCGACCACGCCGACCGTCTTGCCGAAGATCTCGGTGCCCGAGAACGACGACCGCTTCCACGTGTGATCGCGCAGTGTCGCGTCGGCGGCAGGAATCTGTCGGGCCGCGGCCAGCAGCAGCGCGATTGCGTGCTCGGCGGCGCTGTGGATGTTCGACGTCGGCGCGTTGACCACCAGCACGCCGCGCGCCGTCGCCGCGTCGACGTCGACGTTGTCGAGTCCGACACCCGCGCGGGCGACGATCTTCAGCTTGGGCGCGGCGGCCAGCACCTCGGCGTCCACGGTGGTGGCCGATCGCACCAGCAGCGCGTCGGCCTCGGGCACCGCGGCCAGCAGCTTCTCCCGATCCGGGCCGTCGACCCAGCGCACCTCCACCTCACCAAGGGCGGCGACGGTCGATTCGGCGAGTTTGTCAGCGATCAATACAACGGGCAGGCTCACGTGGACAGAGTAATGGGCTGTAATTGCTCGGCGGCGGGCAGGAGCGAAGCGACTCGGGGGATTGATATGGACGTCACCGTCGTCGGTAGTGGACCCAACGGTCTGAGCGCTG
The DNA here is from genome assembly GCF_032162605.1 of Mycobacterium sp. Classification (GTDB taxonomy): domain Bacteria; phylum Actinomycetota; class Actinomycetes; order Mycobacteriales; family Mycobacteriaceae; genus Mycobacterium. Next base: position 1,347 of record NZ_JAVROT010000619.1, read on the forward strand.
CCGTGATCTGCGCACGGGCTGGGTTGTCGGTGCGCGTCGTCGAGGCCCAGCCGACCGCCGGGGGCGGCGCGCGGACGATGGCCGACCCCGAGTATCCGGGCGTCAGCCACGACGTCTGCTCGGCGGTGCACCCGCTGGGGGTGGCTTCGCCCTTCTTCGCCGAGTTCGACCTTGCCGCGCGTGGCGTTGATCTGGTGGCGCCGGACGTGTCGTACGCCAACCCGCTGCCCGACCGACCTGCCGCACTGGCGTACCGGTCGTTGGAACGCACCTGTGCCGAACTCGACGATGGCGCCTCGTGGCGACGGCTGTTCGGCCCGCTGACCGAGCACGTCGACGGCGTGCTGGGATTCTTCCTCGGCGACAAGCGGTCGCTACCGCCGGACCTACTGACCACCGTGCGCACCGGGTTGCGGGTGTTGGCTCAGGGCGGCCCGGCGTGGGGCCTGCTTCGCGGCGACGACGCCAGGGCTCTGTTCACCGGCGTTGGTGCACACGCGATTTCGCCAATGCCGTCCCCGGTCAACAGCGGCGCCGGGCTGATGCTCGGAACCGTCGCACACACCGCCGGATGGCCGGTGCCGATCGGCGGAACGCAGACCATCACCGACGCGCTGATCGACGACCTGTTGGCCCACGGTGGCGATCTGATTCTCGGCGAACCCGTCACCTCGCCGCCGGAGGGCGTGGCGATCTACGACACCGCGCCGACGGCACTGCTCGACATCTACGGCGACGCCGTTCCGCTGCGGTACGCGAAGGCGTTGCGCCGCTACCGATTCGGTCCCGGGGTCTGCAAGGTCGACTTCGTGCTGTCCGGCGACATTCCGTGGCGCGACGAGCGCGTCGCGCAGGCGCCGACGGTGCACATGGGCGGTACCCGCGCGCAGATGGCGTTGGCCGAACGGGAAGTCGCCGCGGGCCGCCACGCCGAGTGGCCAATGACATTGGCGGCGCTGCCGCATCTGACAGACCCGTCGCGCATCGACGCACAGGGCCGCCGACCACTGTGGACCTATGCGCACGTTCCCGCGGGTTCCGCCAGGGACGTCACCGAGACGGTGACCGGCATCTTCGAGCGCGCCGCACCCGGGTTCCGAGACCTGGTGCTTGCGACGCGAGCCGTTCCCGCCGCCGAGATGTCGCACCACAACGCGAACTACGTCGGAGGCGACATCAT
>NZ_JAVROT010000620.1:0-12089 GCF_032162605.1 Mycobacterium sp.
GGAAGCTCGACGCCGGAACCGATTCCGGCGATGAACCGGAACGTCACGAACTCCGCGTAGTTGACCACCACCACCGACAGCGCAGTGAACACCGAGAACAGCAGCACGCCCGTGATCAGGACCCGGACCCGGCCGACGTAGTCGGCGACCACGCCGAAGAAGATCGCCCCGACGGCCCAGCCGGTCAGGAAGATCGTGACGGCGAGGCCGCTGTAGAAGGTGGACGGTTTGCCCAGCAGGTCGGTCGTCGCGGGCCCGGCAACCTGGGTGAAGAGGCTGTAGTCGAATCCGTCGAGCGCCCAGCCGAGCGTCGTCGCGACGAGGACGCTCCACTGGTAGCGGCTGATGCCCGAGTGCCAGGCCTGGCCGGTGTCGGTAGGGGCAGTGGTCATGGTTGGCTCCTTCGCCAATTGCCAGCGTGCTCGGGACTATTCGGTTGGTCTGGCGGTTTCGCCTCGGCGCAGCGCACCGACGACGAGCCGGTCGATGCTGAGTTCGAGGGCCTGGTCCTCGTCCAATGGCCGGAACGCGCGCAGCATGTCCTTGATCTCGCCGTGGATCCGCGGGTTCCGGGTTCGCAGCGCGTCGACGCGCGCCTGCACGTCCTTCGCGAGCGCCTCCTGGGAGCTGACGACCTCGTTGAGCAGGCCCAGCTCGAGTCCACGGGCTGCACTGATCGGCTCGCCGGTGGCGGTCAGCCAGAAGGCCTGCCGTTCACCGACGATGCGCGGCAGCCAGGCCAGCACGAGAGCGGGCGCCAGGTCGATGCCCACTTCCGGGAACCACAGCGAGGCGCCCGAAAACGCCACTGCCACATCGCAAGCCGCGAGCAGGCCCACGCCGAATCCCGCGGCGTCGCCGTGCACCTCGGCAACGGTCACCAAGGGCGTGTCCCGCAGCGCGCGGTGCAGGCCCACCAGTGTCCGGCTTTCCGAGCGCAGCTCCCCCGGGGTGCTGCCCGCCCGCTCCCGGCCCAGACAGAACACCTCACCGGCGGCCCGCAGGCGCAACACGTGGGCGCCGGACGGCGGGGACAGCAGCAGTTCGGTGAGTTCGGCGCACAGGCCGACGGTCAGTAGGTTGTCCGGCGGCCGGTCGATGACGACCTGGAGCACGCCGGGGGCAGGTGACGAGGACACGAGTTCGCCCATGTCAGTTCAGCCGATCCGTTGCGACGCCGCCGTACCAGTCGACGTCGTCGGGAGCGGTGCGGATGGTGACCGCGCGGACATTCGTGAAGTCGTTGAACGACTCCCAGCCACCCTCGCGTCCCACCCCGCTTTCGCGGACGCCGCCCCACGGCGACGACGGGTCGAGCCGGTGGTGGTCGTTCACCCACACCATGCCGGTCTCCAGCTGAGCCGCGACGCGGTGTGCCCGTGCCACGTCCCGAGTCCAGATCGACGACCCGAGCCCGTAGTCCGAGTCGTTGGCGAGCACCACGGCCTGCGCCTCGTCCTCGAACGGAATCGCCACGACCACGGGACCGAAGATCTCCTCGCGCGCGATGCGCATGTCGTTGGTAACGTCGGCCAGCACGGTCGGTTCGATGAAGAAGCCGCCGGGCAGACCGGGTACGTCCGCCGCGTGGCCGCCCGACGCGAGCCGCGCCCCGTCGCGCAGCGCGCCGTCGACGTAGCCGAGGATCCTGTCCTGGGCACGCTTCGAGATGACCGGCCCGAGTTGGGTCGTCGGGTCCGCCGGGTCACCGATCCGGATCGTCGCGGCGACCTTCGAGAGCTCGGCGACGACGTCGTCGTAGATGGTCCGCTGAATCAGCAGCCTGCTGCCCGCGATGCAGGTCTGGCCGGCGCCGACGAAGCCCCCGAAGGCCGCACCGCGTGCCGCGACGTCGATCGGGGTGTCGTCGAAGATCAGCACCGGTGACTTCCCGCCCAGCTCCAGGGTCGCCTTGGCGAACCGCTGGGCGGTGGCGATCGCGATGGCCCGGCCGGGCTCGGTGCCGCCGGTGAAGACGGTCTTCTTGACCAACCGATGTCCGGTCAGCGCCGCGCCCGCCGTCGGCCCGAGGCCGGGGGCGACGTTCAGTACCCCTGGCGGGATGCCTGCCTCGAGCGCAATCTGACCGAGCAACAGCGCGGTCAGCGGCGTCTGCTCAGAAGGCTTGAGCACCACGGTGTTTCCAGTCGCGAGGGCCGGCGCGAGGCTCTTTGAGGCGATCATCATGGGGTGGTTGAAAGACGAGAGGATGCCGACCACGCCGAGCGGGAACCGGCTGGTGTAGGCGTGGTAGTCGCCGCGCAGCGGCACCACGGAGGTCCGGTCGGCGAGCAGCAGTGCGGCGTTGTACCGGTACCACTCCGAGAGCCGCGTGATCTGCGCCTTGGTTTCGGTGATCGGCCGCCCGTTGTTCCTGGTCTCGAGTTCGTAGAGCTCGGCCATCCGCGCCTCGATGCCGTCGGCGAAGCGGTTGATCAACCGTGCGCGATCGTGGATCGGCATGGTGCGCCAGGTCCCGTTGCGAAACGTGTCGTGCGCGTTGCGGACGGCGTCGTCGATGTCCTCTTCGCTGGCGCCGGACACCTCGGTGAAGACCTCCCCCGTCGCGGGATTGGTCACCGGAATGGGCGCGGCCCGTCCTTGCACGACGCGACCGCCGATGAGCAGTCCGGTGGGCAGCGGTACGCGGGGGTCCTCGCCGGTGGCGAGGGGCGCAGTCAAGGTCATGGCGATCTCCAAATCGGTATACCGAAATACTATTTGGTACACGGATAACGGTAATCAGGTGTGATCTGGAACGCAAGGCATACCGTTGCGCTCGGATAGACTCGATTCGCCGGGCCAGTAGACCGGGTGCCGGCGCAGTCGGACCACCAGCAAAATGAGGGCAGATGGCAGGAGAATCGTCCGCGGGCCGGTTGACCCGGGATCTGCGTCAACGAATGTTGAGCGGGGAACTGCGGCCCGGCACCCGGCTGTCGCAGCAACGGCTGGCCCAGGAGTACGACGTCAGCCGCATGCCGGCCCGCGATGCCCTGCAGGCGCTGGCCAGCGAAGGACTCGTCGACGTCAGCGCCACCACCGCCGTGGTGCGGCGGCTGTCGGTGCCGGAGCTGCAGGAGCTCTACGAACTGCGCGAGGCGGTCGAACCGATGCTGACCCGACTAGCCGTGCCCAACGTCGGCCGCGCCGAACTCACGCGGATGAAGGTGCTGCTGGAACGGATGGAGGCCGGCCCCGAGCCTGTGCAGTGGCTGGAGTGCAACACCGAATTTCATGCGCTCGTCTACACGCGCGGCCACCGCCCCCGGATGATTCAGATGACCGAGCAGCTACGCAGGCTCACCGATCGCTACCTCTACCTGCACGTCGGGGTATTCGGCGACATGGGCCACCTGCACGACGAACACCGCGGCATCTACGAGGCGGTGAGCCGAGGTGATGCCAACGCCGCCGCGGACTTGACTCGCGCGCATCTGGCGACCTCCCACGAGTTCATCCTCCGGTTCCTGCTCGACTGCGAACACAGCTCGCTGGAACCCGAAAGGGAGCCCGCCGAAACGTCTTTCGGCATCGTCGGCGCCGGCGGTCTGATCGGCTAGCCGGGGCCGTCCACATCCCTGACTAGGCGAGCAGGCGCAGCGGCCCCCGGGATCGCTGACTGCGGCGGATTGATGATGGCGGCGAACTCCTCCACTCCGTACGTCCCGAGGTTCGTCACGGTGATGCTGCCGCCCTCCAGGTCAAGCCGGACAAGGCCCCCGGCCGGCCATTCGATGATCTGACCTCGCCGCTCCCTTGCGTTCGTCCGGCGTCAGGCGTGCACCTCGATCCACTTCGTGGTGAACCGCAGCATTTCGGGAGTCTCTTCGACCATCTGGCGACTCAAGATGGTCTCGAGCGCGCCGCCGACAAACGGGATCTTGAACTTCACGGTGCCGGAGCATTTCAGGCGCGAGCCGTTGTCCGCGGGCGCCATCATGACCGTGCCCACCCCCGACCCAGGTATCCCCCGCGCCTCGGTGCGGACCTCCCCGCACACCCCGACGCCGCGGACCAGCCTCCACGTCTCGTCCTGCACGATCTCCAGATCGCGGGGGTAGAGCTTTCCAAACGGTTTCGGCAGCAAGGCGTTGCGCAGATCGTGGACGACGACGAGTTGCACGACGCCGCCTGCGCCGACGTCGAAAGAGTCGAGCCTGCCGTTGCCGCCGTAGGCTGCCAGCCGCGCCAGCCAGTAGTCCTCCTCGGAGAACGCGCCGTAAATCTGTTCGACGCTCACCGAGGATTCGACTGAGCAGTCGAACGACCGTGGCATGGTGAGCACGATATCGCCGTCACCGCGGGGCAGGGGTCGCTTCAGCGAACCTGTCGGGGACGCATGTCGACCTCCGTCACGACCGAGATCACCGGCCTACACGGTCGAGCGTTCCCAATGGCGGCACCGTCCTGAATGTCGCCCCGGACGAGATGGCTGAACCGCTGCATAGTTTGCTAAATCTGTTAGAATTCGGAGAGTTTCTCGCTGAGCGCTGCCGAAAGTCGGACCACCGCTAGCCAAGGCCAATATGTCGGGCATCGTCGAGCGGGGGCCACCCGCGACGGCAGTGAGATCGCACGCCGGGATGGCCCGCTCCGTCTCGTCGAGGACGGCCCCGGCATTGCCCGGTCCGACAAGACTTCCCTCACCCAGCAGGGACCGTCGTGCCGATTTGCGCACACCGTGCCTACGGATCGCAACGGCAACCGGCTGGTCCGATTCGCGTTCTAGTGCTTTGCTCGCGACGGAAGTCGGCACGGTTCGGGCCACAGCCGAAGCGACGACCGGCTGCGCGGCGCTGAGCGCGAACGGCATCGCCATCACCCCGACTGGGATGAAACACGTGCCCCGCCACCATGTTTCACCATGAGTTGGTAATCCTGCAGCGTGGCTCACAGCGGTTGCCATACGACGGGCGCCGTAGTGCTTGCAGGTTCACGCATCTCCGGATCGATGCGGGCCTTGCTGACCGCACCACACCCGCACCCCCCGGATCGCGCGCAGTCGGGCCGGTGGGGACGAATGCAAGCCGGTCGGTTCACCCGACCCGATGCTGACGGTCGAGACAATTTTAACTAAACCCCGGATTTGCGACGCTGACCTGCAGTACGTTCAGGTCGGTTCCACGCATCTCGGAGGCTTGGGGGAAACCGATGAGCAACAAACCGTTCGACGACGACAGTGTCAGCTTCCTCGTGTTGGTCAACGACGAGGAGCAACACAGCTTGTGGCCGATCTTTGCCAAAATTCCCGCCGGCTGGCGCGCGGCCTTCGGAGAGGCCGATCGCGCCGCCTGTCTGGACTACATCGAAGAGCACTGGACCGACATACGGCCGCGGAGTCTGCGCGACAGGCTGGCCGAACGGGCATCGAGTAGTCAACCGGGTTGATTGGGGGCGGTCGGATGGAGCGTTCTGACCGAGCACACGCGGGTGAGCCCGCCATGAACCACGCAGATGGCACTTCGGTCGCCGTCATCGGCATGGCCTGTCGGCTTCCCGGGGGCATCGATTCTCCCGAGCAGCTGTGGGAGGCCTTGCTGCGCGGCGACGACCTGGTCACCGAGGTTCCGCCCGACCGATGGGACGCCGACGACTACTACGACCCCCAGCCAGGGGTACCGGGGCGATCGGTGACGAAGTGGGGCGGGTTCCTCGACGACGTCGCCGGGTTTGATTCCGACTTCTTCGGGATCAACGAGCGCGAGGCCACCGCGATCGACCCGCAACACCGGCTGCTGCTGGAAACATCGTGGGAGGCCATGGAGCACGCCGGGCTCACTCGGGAAGCGATGGCGGACTCGCTGACCGGTGTGTTCGTGGGCTTGACGCACGGCGACTACCAACTGCTGGCCGCCGATGCGCACGCCGTGGAGGCACCGTATGGCTTCACCGGTAGCAGTTTCAGCCTGGCGTCCGGGCGGATCGCGTACGCCCTCGGGCTCCATGGTCCCGCGCTGACCGTCGACACCGCCTGCTCGTCTGGCCTGACCGCGGTGCACCTGGCCTGTCACAGCCTGATCGACGGTGAGAGCGATCTTGCCTTCGCCGGTGGCGCCGCCGTGATCCTGGATCCGCGGAAGTTCGTCGCAGGCTCCGCGGAGGGCATGCTGTCGCCCACCGGAAGATGTCATGCGTTCGACGTCGCCGCGGACGGGTTCGTGTCCTCCGAAGGCTGCGCCGTGTTCTTGCTCAAGCGTTTGCCCGACGCACTGCGCGACGGCGATCGGATTCTGGCCGCGATCCGCGGCACTGCTGCCAACCAAGACGGCCACACCGTGAACATCGCCACGCCATCGGTCACCGCTCAGACCGCTGTGTACAGGGCGGCCTTGGCCGCTGCGGGCGTCGACGCCCGCAGCATCGGCATGGTCGAGGCGCACGGCCCCGGCACCCCGGTGGGTGACCCGATCGAATACGCCAGCCTGGCCAACGTCTATGGCATCGAGGGCCCCTGCGCGCTGGTTACGCTGAAGACGAATTTCGGACATGCCCAGTCGGCCGCCGGAGCACTGGGCCTGATGAAGACGGTCCTGGCCCTGCAGCACGGAGTGATCCCCCGGAATTTGCACTTCACCCGGCTGCCCGACGAGATGGCCCGAATCGACACCAAACTCTTCGTGCCGCAGGACCTCACACCATGGCCGACCAATGGCCATCATCCGCGCCGGGCGGCGGCCTCGTCGTACGGGCTATCGGGAACCAACGTGCATGCCGTCGTGGAACAGGCACCGGAACAGCTAACCAATGCAGCTGTCACCCCCGAGGACTTCTCAGTCGAATCGTCGTTGACCGCGCCACTGCTGTTCCCGCTGTCGTCCAGCTCGGTCGACGAACTGCGCCGTACCGCAGGCCGACTGAGCGACTGGGTGGCTGCACACGAGGATGTGGCCTTGCTGGATCTGGCCTACACCCTGGCGCGCCGGCGCGGGCACCGACCGGTCCGCACCGCCCTCATTGCGAGCAGCCGGCCAGAACTCACCGAGGCGCTGCAAGAGGTCGCGGACGGCGATACGCCGCATCAGGCCGCGGTCGGGCAGGGCGACAGGGGGCCGGTGTGGGTGTTCTCCGGACAGGGTTCGCAGTGGGCTCAGATGGGCGCCGAGCTGTTGGCGACCGAACCGGTGTTCGCCGCCACCGTCGCGGCGGCCGAGCCACTGATCGCTCTCGAGTCGGGGTTCTCGGTGACCGGGGCGATGACCGCGACGCACATCGTGAGCGGCATCGACCGGATCCAGCCGACGCTGTTCACCATGCAGGTCGCGCTGGCCGCCACCATGCGCTCCTACGGTGTGCGCCCGGGCGCGGTCATCGGGCATTCCCTCGGTGAGGCCGCCGCAGCCGTCGTCGCCGGTGCACTATCGCTGGAAGATGGACTCCGCGTCATCTGCCGGCGTTCGCGGCTGATGTCTCGCATCGCCGGCGCCGGTGCCATGGCATCGGTGGAACTGCCTGCCCGGCAAGTGCTTTCGGAACTGTTAAACCGCAGCATCAACGACGCCGTGGTGGCGGTCGTGGCCTCGCCGCAGTCGACCGTGATCGGGGGTGCCACCCAAACCGTTCGAGATCTGGTCGCGGCCTGGGAGCAGCGCGACGTGATGGCCCGCGAGATCGCCGTCGATGTCGCCTCACACTCTCCCCAGGTCGATCCGATCCTCGACGAGCTGACCGACGTGCTCGCAGACCTGCACCCGATGACACCGGAAGTTCCGTTCTACTCGGCGACCCTGTACGACCCACGTGAGCAGCCGGTGTGCGATGCCGGTTACTGGGCGGACAATGTGCGCCACATGGTGCGGTTCGCCCCCGCGGTACAGGCCGCCCTGGAGGATGGCTACCGCGTCTTCGCTGAGCTGGCGCCCCACCCGCTGCTCACCCACGCGGTCGAGCAGACCGCCCGCAGTCTCGACATGCCGATGGTCGCTCTGGCAGGCATGCGCCGCGAACAAGCGCTGCCACACGGGCTCCGTGGCTTCGTGGCGGATCTGCACAATGCGGGCGCCGCAGTGGACTTCTCCGTGCTCTACCCGAACGGGCGGCTGGTGGACGCACCGCTGCCTACCTGGACGCACCGTCGGCTTCTCTTGAGCCGCGATGATCAGGAATCTCCGACGCACGGTGGTTGCACCGTTTCAGTACATCCGCTGCTTGGCGCGCACGTGCGCTTGCAGGAGGAACCGGAGCGCCACGTTTGGCAGGCCGAGGTCGGCACCGCGGCCCAGCCCTGGCTGGGCGATCACCGCATCCGAAATGTGGCCGTACTTCCAGGGGCGGCCTATTGCGAGATGGCGCTGGCGGCCGCGCGCACCGTGCTGGGAGAGTCCTCTGAGGTCCGTGACATCCGCTTCGAGCAGGCGCTCTTGCTGGACGAGCAGACCACGGTCGGCGCATCGGCGACGCTGTCATCGCCGGGCGTCGTCGACTTCAGCGTGCAGACCAATCAGGGGGGCGAACAAGCGCGGCAAGCCACCGCGGTCCTACATGCTGCAGAGGATGAGCACCCTCCTGCTCACGACATGTCCGCGCTACTGGCCGCGCACCGGCACCGCGAGGACGGCGCCGAGGTGCGCAAGCGCCTGGTCCGGCGTGGGGTTCAGTACGGTCCGGCGTTCAACGGTCTCGTCGTGGTGCACACCGACGAGGGAGAAACCGACACCGTTTTGGTCGAGGTCGCGCTACCCGGCCAAATCCGATCGCATCAAGATGCCTACGGCGTGCACCCTGCGCTGCTGGATGCCTGCTTTCAGTCCGTGGCGGCCCATCCGAAGGTCCAGGCGCTGGGCGAAGATCTGCTGGCGTTGCCGTTGGGCCTCCGCCGACTCCGCTCCTACGGTGCTGCCCGCCGCGCCCGCTACTGCTGCACCCGGGTGACGAAGGCCGATACCTCCGGCATCGAGTCCGACCTGGACGTGCTCGACGCGCACGGGGCAGTCCTGCTCAGCGTCCAGGGGCTGCGATTGGGCACGGGAGCATCCGAGGGCGGCCACCACGATCGGGTGCTGGCCCAGCGGCTGCTGACCATCGAATGGTCGCGACGGGAATTGCCCGAGGTGGAACAGGCCCACGCCGGAACCTGGCTGCTGATGAGTACCACCGCCACGGACATGGTGGCCACCACGTTGACCGACTCCATGAAAAGCCTTGCTGCGCAATGCACCACCATATGCTGGCCACAGCAAGCCGACCACGCCTCGAACGCACAAGAGCTTCGAAGTCAACTACGCGGGGGTGGGTTCACCGGTGTGGTGGTCCTCACCGGACCTGGAAACGGCGAAGCCGACGACCAATCTCCGCTGCTGGGCCGCGAGCATGTCAAGCATCTGGTGCGTATCACCCGTGAATTGTCGGAGATTCCTGGCCAGCTCCCACGCCTATATGTCGTCACGCGCAACGCCCAGACCGTAGTGGCCGGAGACGTTGCCAATTTGGAGCAGACCGGGCTGCGGGGTTTGATGCGGGTGATCGGCACCGAACAGCCGCACCTGCGCGCCACTCAGATCGACGTGGACGAGGGCACCGATGCCGAGCAGCTGGCTCGGCAACTGCTCGGTGGGTCGGAGGAGGACGAGACCGCTTGGCGAAATGGGGCATGGTATGTGGCGCGGTTGTCCCCCGCTCCGCTGCGCCCCGAGGAGCGCCAGTCCACCCTCGCCAGCCACGAGCGTGACGGGATGCGTCTGCAGATCCGTACACCCGGCGATCTGGAGACGATGGAACTCATTGCTTGCGAACGGGTTCCGCCGGGTCCCGGGGAAATCGAGGTTGCCGTCAGCGCCTCCAACATCAACTTCGCCGACGTGCTGGTTGCGTTCGGCCGGTACCCCGCCTTCGAGGGCCGCCTACCCCAGCTGGGAACCGATTTCTCCGGGGTGGTGACCGCGGTCGGAGCAGACGTGACAGAGCACGTGGTAGGCGATCATGTCGGGGGTCTGTCCGGAGACAGCTGCTGGGGCACTTTCATCACCTGCGATTCGCGCCTTGCGGTGAAGCTGCCCGCCGGAGTCTCCGACGACCAGGCGGCGGCGGTGCCGACCGCGCACGTCACCGCCTACTACGGTCTGCGGGAGCTTGCTCAGATCAAGGCAGGTGACAAGGTCTTGATCCACTCCGCCACCGGAGGGGTGGGGCAGGCATCGATCGCGATCGCCCGCGCCGCGGGTGCCGAGATCTTCGCGACCGCCGGAAGTGAGCAACATCGACAACTGTTGCACGACATGGGCATTAAGCACGTCTACCACTCGCGAGGCCTAGAATTCGCCGATCGGATACGCCAGGACACCGAGGGGTACGGCGTGGACATCGTGCTCAATTCGGTCACCGGCGCCGCCCAGCGCGCGGGCCTCGAACTGCTGGCGATCGGTGGACGCTTCATCGAAATCGGCAAGCGCGACATCTACGGAGACACCCGACTCGGACTCTTTCCGTTCCGACACAACCTTGCGTTCTACGCCGTCGACCTAGCGCTGCTGTCGTACAGCCAGCCAGACCGCGTCCGAGACTTGTTGACCACGGTGTACCAGCTCATCGCCGACGGCGAGCTGCCGGTCCCGGAGAGCACGCACTACCCACTTGCCAACGCCGCCACCGCAATCCGGCTGATCAGCGGCGCCCAGCACACAGGCAAACTCGTGCTGGACATCCCTCACACGGGGTGCAGTCGCGTAGCGGTTCCGCCTGCGCAGGCTCGAGTCTTCCGCCACGATGGCGCCTACCTCATCACCGGTGGACTTGGGGGTCTTGGCCTTTTCCTGGCGGGAAAGATGGCCGCTGCCGGCTGCGGCCGCATTGTGCTGTCCTCGCGCTCGCAGCCAACGCGCGAGGCGCTGGAGACGATCGAGCTGATCCGCGCGAGCGGCGCCGAGGTCGTGGTGGAATGCGGTGACATCGCCCAACCGGGCACCGCACAGCGGTTGGTGGCCAGCGCTACCGCCACCGGGCTTCCGGTCCGCGGGGTGCTGCACGCCGCGGCGGTGGTCGACGACGCCACACTGACCAACATCACTGACGATCTCATCGACCGTGACTGGGCACCAAAGGTTTACGGTGCGTGGAATCTGCACACCGCTACCGCCGACGAGCCGTTGGACTGGTTCTGTTCGTTCTCTTCGGCGGCCGCGCTGGTGGGCTCGCCCGGGCAGGGAGCCTACGCCGCCGCCAACAGCTGGCTGGACGGCTTCACCCACTGGCGACGGGCCCGGGGCCTCCCAGCCACCGCGATCGGTTGGGGCGCCTGGGCGCAGATCGGGCGCGCTGCCGCCCTCGCGGAACGCACCGACGTTGCCATCGCTCGCGACGAGGGCGCTTACGCGTTCGAAGCACTGCTGCGCCACGACCGCGCCTACACCGGCTATGCGCCGATCACCGATACTCCCTGGCTGACCGCCTTCGCCCAACACAGCCCCTTCGCCGAAGCGTTCCGCTCCACCGGACAAAACCCAACGGACACCAGCGAACTGCGTTCCGAACTCAACGGGCTGCCCCTGGACGAATGGCCCAACCGGCTGCGGCGACTGATCTCCGATCAGGTCAGCCTGATTCTGCGACGCAGCGTCGATCCCGACCGGTCGCTCTCCGGGTATGGCCTGGATTCGCTGGGCGCGCTCGAACTGCGTACCCGCATCGAGACCGAGACGGGCATACGCATCACGTCCGCCGACATCACCACAATCAGCATCCGCGGTCTGGCGGGATTGCTGTGCGAAAAGCTGGCGCCTGCGGAAGCCGTCTGACATCGATGGGGCGCGATTCGATGGAACTCGGTGACCAGGTACTTCCGCTGACGCGCGGACAGCTGGATATTTGGCTTGCGCAGGCAACCGGTCGCTTTGGTACGGAGTGGCAGCTTGGCCTCTTCGTGAGAATCGAGGGCCCGGTACAACGCGATCCCCTCGAGTGGGCGATCCGCCGCGCGCTGAAAGAGGCCGAACCAGTACGGGCCGCCTTCTTCGAGGAGGACGGTCAGGTTTTCCAGAGGGTGATCGATCACCCGAATGTTGAACTGGCCTTTCACGACCTGAGCGGCTCACACGATCCCGTGCAGGAAGCCCATCAGATAGCGTCGTCGATCCAATGCGCGCCAAAGCCGCACA
>NZ_JAVROT010000621.1:0-5517 GCF_032162605.1 Mycobacterium sp.
TCGTCGTGTATGCGCTGTTTCCGGTGCTGTGGATCCTGAGCCTGTCGCTGAAGCCGACGTCAACCGTCAAGGACGGCAAGCTGATTCCGTCACAGATCACGTTCGACAACTACAAGGCCATCTTCCAGGGCAACATCTTCACCTCGGCCCTGGTCAACTCGATCGGCATCGGACTGATCACCACGGTGATCGCGGTCATCGTCGGCGGGATGGCCGCCTACGCGATCGCCCGGCTGATGTTCCCCGGCAAGCGCGCCCTGGTCGGGGTGGCCCTGCTGATCGCGATGTTCCCGCAGATCTCGTTGGTGACACCGCTCTTCAACATCGAGCGCAGGATCGGATTGTTCGACACCTGGCCCGGTCTGATCATTCCCTACATCACGTTCGCACTGCCGCTGGCGATCTACACCATGTCGGCGTTCTTCAAGGAGATCCCCTGGGACCTGGAGAAGGCCGCGAAGATGGACGGCGCGACGCCGGGTCAGGCATTCCGCAAGGTGATCGCACCGCTCGCGACTCCCGGCATCGTCACCGCAGCGATCCTGGTGTTCATCTTCGCGTGGAACGACCTACTACTAGCGCTGTCGCTGACTGCCACCCAGCGAGCCATCACGGCACCCGTGGCGATCGCAAACTTCACGGGCAGTTCGCAATTCGAAGAGCCGACGGGTTCGATCGCCGCAGGTGCGATGGTGATCACGGTGCCGATCGTCATCTTCGTACTAGTCTTCCAACGACGGATCGTTGCCGGTCTGACGTCCGGTGCGGTGAAGGGATAGTCCATGGCCGAGATCGTGTTGGAGAACGTATCCAAGAGTTACGCCAATGGTGCTGCGGCGGTGAAGGATCTGTCGATCACCATCGCCGACGGAGAGTTCATCATCCTGGTCGGGCCGTCGGGTTGCGGAAAGTCGACCACGCTGAACATGATCGCCGGGCTCGAGGACATCAGCTCCGGTGAGTTGCGCATCGGTGGCGACCGGGTCAACGAGAAGGCGCCCAAGGACCGCGACATCGCGATGGTGTTCCAGTCCTACGCGCTCTACCCGCACATGACCGTCCGGCAGAACATCGCCTTCCCTCTCACCCTGGCCAAGACGAGCAAGGCCGACATCGCCACCAAGGTGGAGGAGACCGCCAAGATCCTCGACCTGACCGAACTGCTGGATCGCAAGCCGGCTCAGCTGTCCGGCGGTCAGCGTCAGCGCGTCGCGATGGGGCGCGCAATCGTCCGTAATCCCAAGGCCTTCCTGATGGATGAGCCGTTGTCGAACCTCGACGCGAAACTGCGCGTGCAGATGCGGGCCGAGATCGCGCGGCTGCAGAACCGGCTGGGCACCACCACCGTCTACGTCACGCACGATCAGACGGAGGCCATGACGCTGGGGGACCGCGTCGTCGTCATGCTGGCGGGAGTCGCCCAGCAGATCGGCACGCCGGAGGAGCTGTACCACCGCCCCACCAACCTCTTCGTCGCCGGGTTCATCGGGTCTCCCGCGATGAACTTCTTCCCGGCGTCGCTCACCGACGTCGGGGTGCGGCTGCCGTTCGGGGACATCACGCTGACCTCCGAGGTCCACGACTTGCTGGCGCGACATCCCAAGCCCGCCAACGTGATCGTCGGCGTCCGCCCAGAGCATCTGGAGGACGCCGCGATGATCGACACCTACGCGCGAATCAGGGCCTTGACCTTCCAGGCGACCGTGGACCTGGTCGAATCCCTCGGCGCCGACAAGTACCTGCACTTCCACACGGAGGGCGAAAGTGCACGGGCGGCACTGCTGGCGGAGCTGACCGTCGAATCCGGGTCCAGCGAAAACCAGTTCACGGCAAGGGTTCCCGCTGAGTCGAAGGCGGTCGCTGGTCAGACGGCCGAGCTCGCCTTCGACACCGCCAAGATCACGCTGTTCGACGCGGACACGGGCGCGAACCTGTCGATCCCGCCTGCCGAGTGACCCCCGCCGAGTGACCGACGTCCTCGCCGAGATCCGCGCACGACTGGACGAGCATTTCGCCGCGGCAGGGATCATCGCCGAACCCGTTTCGGCCAGCGTGACGTTCCTTGGCGCGGAGTCCATCGACGTGCTGCGCTACGGGCCGGACGGGGACGGCGTCTACCGCTATGTCTCCCTTGGTTGTTCGCGCCACCCGATGATCGATCCCACCGCGATGTTGACCGACTCCACGACGGGTCCGCGCGCCGAGCTCGTGGTGGCGCTGCGCGGCCCGACGCCCACTGGGTTGGCCCGGTCGATCGCGGTGGTCGCCGCGGCGCCTGCGGTGGAAGGCCTGGTGCTCACTGCCGATGCACTCGTCGATCTCGAGACACCGTTGTGGGACCTGCCCAATCCCCCGGGTCGCTCCGCTCCTGCCCCCCGGGGTGCACCCTTCACCGCGGTGCTGTTGGGGCCCAGCGACATCGGCGACGTGGAGCTTGCGGCGCCGCTCGAGCCGGTGACGGTGTTGTCGGCGACCCCGATCACGGCGACGGAGGCGGCCTGGGTGCGACTCAAGGGTGCCGAGGCGATGCGGGAGGCGTGGCGGGTGGACGGAGTCGACGTGCTGGACCCGGCGCGGCCCGCAGGCAAGCCGGTATGAGCTCGCGAGAGATACCCGCGAGCAAGCCCACGGTAGACGTCACGCGGTGCGGCCGCCCTGGCCCTTCACTGCTCGGCGCTCCCGCAGCTGGTGGTGGCGAACCGCGATCTGGACGATCTCGGAGACGTCGGAATCCTCGACGAGATAGACCTGGCGGCGGCCCTCCTTACGCGCGCGGACGATTCCGGCGAGTTTGAGTTTCGCGAGGTGCTGGCTAACGGCGGCCACACTCTGGCCGACCTCGGTCGCAAGTGTGCCAACGTCTCGTTCGCCGTCACACAACAGCCAGATGATCTGGAGGCGGGCGGTCGCGGCGAGCATGCCGAACATCGCGGCGGTGTCCTGCAACTGCACGTCCGCGATCGGTGTACCCGGAGGTGGGCCGTGCTCTGTCACAATCTCCTCCCTGTCGCTTAGACTGACATAGGGTGGGTACTTGCGCAAGTGATTGACCGTCTGTCGTCGTAGCCTGTCAGTGAGTGCGGCACTGATCCCACTGCCAACGCGACGCAGAAGGGTGGGCTCGTTGATGTCGTCGGCGTCGAAGACGAAGTACCTCGACGATGCGGCGTCGGTATTCGAACTGTTCGGCGTTCTGGCAAGTTCGCCGCAGGGATTGACCGAGGACGACGCATCCCGTCGCCTGCTGGCCGTCGGCGAGAACCGGCTGCCTGCCGATCGTCTACCGTCGTCCGTCGATCGATTGCGCACGGCAGTGGCAAGCCCCTTTCTTGCGCTCCTGGGCGGTCTGGGTGTGGTCCTCGGCGTGATCGGCGATGCACGTGGGTGCGTCACGGTGACGGTCATGGTTGCGTTGTCCGTTGGCGTGCGCTGGTGGCAGCAGTCGCGGTCGGATCGGGCGGTGCGCGCGCTCCGGGCCTTCGCGACGCATACCGCGACCGTGCGCCGCCGACCAGAACCCGACTCGAAGGCGATCGAGCGTGAAGTCCCCGTAGACGATCTCGTCCCGGGTGACGTCGTGAAGCTTTCGCCGGGGGATGTGATCCACGCAGACCTACGCTTGTTCGCCGCGCGACGCCTTCGCGTGGATCAGTCGCCGATATCCGGTGAGTCACTGCCCGTACCCAAGGACTCCGACCCGGGCGGCGGCGGCCGCGCCGGACCCTTGGACCGGCCCGATATGTGCTTCGCCGGAACGTCGGTGGTCAGTGGCTCGGGAACCGCCGTGGTGATCGCGACTGGGCCGCAGACGTTCTGGGGGGCCGCGACGCGGGCTGCGAACGCAGCACGACCGCCGAGCAGCGTGGATGCGGGCGTCAAATCGGTTGGCGAAGCGCTGATCCGCTTCATGGCCGTGATGTTACCGATCGTGCTTGCGGTCAGCGGCTGGATCACGGGGGACTGGACGCATGCCGGCTTGTTCGCGGTTTCCGTCGCCGTCGGCCTGACCCCTGAGCTGCTGCCGGTAATCGTTGCGGCGACCTTTCTGCGCGGCGCGGTCAATCTCACCAAGCGGAGGGTGATTCTCAAGCGGCTGGAGTCCATCTGTGACCTCGGCGCCATCGACGTGCTCTGCGTGGACAAGACGGGCACGCTGACCGAAGATCGGGTTGCATATGCCTACGCCGTCGACATCGACGGTGGGCGGGACGAACAGGTCGATACCTACGCCTTCATGGCGGCCGCGTTCCAGTCGGTGCACTACAACCAACTCGACGCCGCGCTGGCCGAACTCGTCGGCGCCGACGATCAGCTCGTGGCGCGCGCACGTTACACCAAGGTTGACGAGTCACCGTTCGACGTCCGACAGCGTCGGTCCACCATCGTAGTCCAGGAACGATCCGACGAGTACGTCGTGATCACCAAGGGAGACCCGGACGCGGTGTTGGATCTGTGCGGCCACGTTCAAGTCGGCGGGGCGGTCGCCGAGCTATCGGCGGACCTCGCCGATCAAGGACGCGACCTCGTCGCGTCATACCAGAAGCAGGGCGTGCGGGTACTTGCCGTTGCCGCCAAGATCGTCGCCGTCACCAGTCGTCTCGACGACGTACCGACGACAGTCGACGGCATGGTGCTCGTCGGATTCGTGGGGTTCGTCGACCCGATCAAGTCGACTGCGGCGGCCGCGATCCGTCAGCTTGGTGGGGCCGGTGTGAGCGTGAAAGTGCTGACCGGGGACGCACCAAAGGTCGCCGAGCACCTGTGTGCGATGGCCGGGCTACCGGCCGGGCATGTGGTCACTGGCCAGGACATCGACCATCTCTCCGATCGGCGGCTTTCCGAACTCCTATCTCGGAGAACGATATTCGCCCAGATCGATCCACAGCAGAAGGCCCGGATCGTTTCGGCACTGCGGGCTGGTGGACACACGGTCGGCTTCCTCGGCGACGGTATCAACGACACCAGCGCCCTGCGGGTCGCCGACGTAGGGATATGCGTCGACACCGCGACCGAAGTCGCCAGGCACGCAGCAGATCTCATCCTGCTCGACAAGGATCTGACGGTGGTCGCCGATGCGGTCATGGAAGGGCGCCGAACCCTCGGCAATACCATGAAGTACGTCAAGATCACCACCGCCTCGAACTTCGGGAACGCGTCCAGCGTCGTCCTTGCCAGCGTGCTGCTGCCGTTCCTTCCCATGCTTCCAATCCAACTGATGATCCAGAACCTGCTTTACGAGGCCACGCAATTGACCCTGCCCTTCGACCGGGTCGACCACGAGTACGTACGCCGTCCCCGGCGCTGGCAATCGAGCGGCCTGGTCAGCTTCGCGGTGGTGTTCGGGCTACTCAGCTCGATCTTCGACCTAGCGACCTTCGGTGTGCTGTGGTGGATTCTTGGCGCCGACACCAGCGCTCAGCAGATGGTGTTCCAGACCGGGTGGTTCCTCGAGGGTCTGCTCTCGCAGGTGTTGGTTGTGTTGGTCCTGCGCTCACGTCGCGGACTTCGAGCGCAGGG
>NZ_JAVROT010000622.1:0-4283 GCF_032162605.1 Mycobacterium sp.
TTTTCGACTTCCTCGTCGGCATCACGGTGGCGCGGGCCATGACACGTGGGCTCATCGATCGATTGGCGTTCTGCGAGCGCACCGCCGACGCACTGGCCGTCCTGGCGCGAGGGTAGATCGCTTACCCCGACAGGTAATTGAAACGCTTCCCGGGCGGCCGCACACTCACTGCCATGACCACCTCAACCGGCGCCGAAGTGATGGCCCAGTTCCTGCCGCAATCCCCGTTCGTCGCCAAGCTCGGCATCGTCGCAGAGATCCTCGACGGCGACGAGGTGCGGCTGCGGATGCCGTGGGATCCGACCAATGTCACGCTCGGCGACATGGTGCACGGCGGTGCCATCGCCGCACTCGCCGACGTCACCGTGATGGCCGCGGCCTGGGCCGGTGTCGAAGCCGCCGGGTCCTTACGCGGAGTCACGACGTCGATGGCCATGCAGTATCTGTCCCCGGCACGCGCCACCGACCTCGTCGGCGTGGGCCGGGTATTGCGTCGCGGCAAGACGCTGGTGAACTGCGACGTGGACGTCGTCACCCCGGAAGGCGAGGCCGTCGCCAAGGCGATCGCGACCTACAAAGTTGGGTGACTACGGCCGCGGGCGGCAGGCAAGTTCGTCGATCACGCTGAAACTGTCACCCAACTGGACGAAATATTTGAGGAGGGTCGGGGAAGATCAGAGGGGGTCTGGGATGGCCGCCATCATTCGTCGATCCGCCGTCCAACACCTGCGTCGCAGCCGCGTTGCCACCGCCACCCCCTCCCCCGCGCGCCTGCGTGGAACGGCGACATTACGCCGTACTTCTCGGTGGGTGTCTGCGCGCCGATTCCGTTCGTGGCGCTGTGCACGGGAATTTGAGCCGGCACTAATCCCCGTCGCTTCCCTTCGCTCGCCTCAGACGATCCGGTCGAACTCGACCTCGAGATGTCGCGGTCCGCGAAAGACCTGGCTCTGTCGGTACGGCGGCGGGTCGACGACGAGGCGCGGATTCTCGACCCGACGCAGGAAGTTCTCCACCGCGAGATTGACCTCCAGGCGCGCCAGCGGGCCGCCCATGCACGTGTGAATTCCGCTGCCCCAGCCGAAGTGCTGATTGTTGCGCCGCTGGACATCGAACTTGGCCGGCTCGGAAAACATCGCCGGGTCGCGGTTGGCCGCGCCGTACATCAGATGCACCACCGAGCCCGCAGGGATGACCGTCCCGCCGATCTCGATGTCGGCGGTGGCACTGCGGCTCGGGAAGAATTGGACGGCCGACTGCAGTCGCTGCACCTCTTCGATCGCCTTGGGGATCAGTTCGGGCCGCTGCCGCAGCAGCTCGAGGGACTCGGGGTTGCGCAGCAATGTCAGCACGCAATGGGCGATGGTGTTGACCGTCGAGTCATGACCGGCGATCAGAAGCAGGACGGCATTCGACGCGGCTTCCTGCGCCGACATCGGTCCGTCCGGCCCGTCGTCGTTGACCAGCTTCGAGAGCAGACCCTCGCCAGGCTCGTCGAGGTAACCCTGGATCAGGTCGGCCAAGTACTGCGAGAGTTCAGCCGTGCTTTCCTTACCCTTCGCGGCGCGGGCCCGGCCTTCCTCGGTAGCCGCTTCCGGCCCGAGATCCAGGCCCGCCATGAAGTCGAAGATCCAACCATGGAAAGTGGGCTCATCCTTGAGCGGGATGCCCAGCACCTGGCAGATCACCGCTACGGGCACGGGGTACGCGTAATCGTCGACGACGTCGAAGGTGTTGCCGCCCAGCGCTTTGACACTTTTGGCCTTGATGCCGTCGAGCAACTCGCTGCAAAGCCGTTGGATGTCGGGCTCCATCTTGGGAATGACATCGGGTGAATGGGGCGGGGCGAAGTGCCGCATCACCTGGCGGCGGGCACGGTCGTGATCAGGCGGATCGGACAGGATGATGGTCTTCGCACGGCCATACGCCTGGATGTCGTCCGCGCCGGGCTCCGGCACCTCCCCGGTCCCCTGTTGGGCCCCCAGCGGGCTGCGGCTGATGTCGGAACTGATCCGCGGATCGTGGGCCAAGGTCATCAGCTCGCGGTATCCGGTGACGACGTAGGTGTGGTCGGCCACCTGAACGACGGGTGTCTCCCGGAGCTGGTCGAAGAACTGGTAGGGGTCGTGGCGGTGCTCGAAGCTCATTGCCGCCGCCCACGCGGTTTCAGCTGTGGTCATGATGACTCCGTTGCTCAGCGGCTCTTGGGGCGGTACTCGGCGCCCCGCGACGTCGGATCGTGACCAGTCAGGACCACGTCGGGAATCCCGGTGGGCTCGCGCGGATCTGGGAAGCGGGCCGACATCGGCTCATCATTGGCCGGGACGTCGTAGCCCGGTGGTGGCGGCGGGAACGGGGCAGAACGTTCGATCAAGTCCGCGTAGTACGGCAGCCACTTGCCGTGGTTGAAGGTGAGCGCTCCGACGATGCGGCCGTTCTTGCCGAAGGCGGCGGCGAAGCGCAGGTCGTCGGGCGACCCCTGGGTGAAGACGATCTCGTCGCCGAAGGAGCACACCCCGACGCCCTTGATGTTGACGCCGAACTGGCCTGACCAGAACTGCGGCAGCGGTAGGTGCGGACGGCGACCCATTTCGAGGTGAACAATGTTGTGCGCCGCGGACCGAGCGCCGAGGACCGCGGCGTCGACGTGCTCGATCGCCATGAATTGGTACTCGTACAGCACGTGCGGGGCCCGCGCGACGTCGCCTGCGACGAAGATGTTGTCGGTCACCACGCCGTTGATGTCGAAGGCCCGACACCCGGCGTCGCAGGCGACTCCCCAGAACCCGGCGGCCAGTTCGGCGCCGTCGAGCCATTCGATGTTGCGAACGGACCCTAGCGATGCGACCACCACGTCGACGTCGAGCAAGGTGCCGTCCGACAACTGAGCCTGTCGGACGTGCCCGTCGGCGTCACCTTTTAGCGCCTCGACCGCTACCCCGGTACGAAGGTCGACTCCGGCGTCGCGTTGCATCTTGGCGGCGATGTCGCCGATCACCCCTCCAAGCGCCCCGACAAGCGGTGCGCTGGAGCGCTCCGCCACCGTCACGTCCAGTCCGAGCTCCCGGCAGACCGATGCCATTTCCGACCCGATGAACCCCGCCCCGACGATCAGCACCCGCTTGGGCTTGGCCTTCAGCGCCGCCTGCAGCTTGGCTGCGTCATCGCAGGTGCGCAGCGTGTAGAGGCCCTCCAGCTTCGCCTCTTCGGGGTTGAACCAGGCCCGGGAACGGACCCCGGTCGCGATCAACACCCGGTCGTAGGGCACCCGTTCGCCGTTGGCCAGCAACACTTCCCGGTTGGCGCGGTCCAATCCAGTGGCCGCCACGCCCAGCCGCCAATCCGCGTCCACCTCGCGCAGTCGCGGCAGTTTGGTGTTCTCCGCAGGCACCCAGCCCTTGAGCACCTGCTTGGAGAGCGGCGGCCGGTCGTACGGCTCGTGCACCTCGTCGCCGATGATGGTCAGCGAGCCGGTGAAGCCCTCGTCCCGCAAGGCTTCAGCGGCCCGCAGGCCCGTCAGAGACGCGCCGACGATGACGATGCGACCCTCCGCTTTGAAGGTTCTGACGAGCTCGGAAACCAATGATGCGGTGGTCATATGGTCGTCCTGTCCGCCGGCGGATCCATTTCGGCTATGATCGCCTGGACCGGACACGACGCTACCGCTCGCGCCACCCGCTGACGTTGCGAGACATCGGGATTCGGGTCGTATGCGAGGGCTTCCTCGCCGTTGAGTTGAAGCACTTCTGGCGCCAGGGGTACGCATTGTGCGTAGCCAAGGCATCGATTCAGGTCGACGACAATGCGCATGTTGGACGAGCTCCTTTTGAACCGGCAACGGCGCTGACGCTAACGTAAATGGCTAATTTGCAGCGCATATCGGCACAATTCGAAATTCGATGAAGGCCCAGCTCGAAACATGGAAAGGGGCCCACAGTGCGCGTCGAGGAAGTTCAGGCACCGAGTCGACGTGGGCCTCGACTACCTCGGCGCGTTGGCGGGCTGGAACTCTCCCGCGTCGTCCGGATCGTCTTCTGCTCGGATCACGTGCACCACCGCGTTGATCAACGCCAGATGGGTGAACGCCTGCGGAAAGTTGCCAAGGTGCCGCTCAGTACGCGGGTCGATCTCCTCGGCGTAGAGGTGCAGCGGGCTGGCGAACGACAGCAGCCGCTCGCACAAGTGCTTCGCGCGGCTGACCTCGCCAATCTCGACGAGGGCCGACACGAGCCAGAACGAGCAGATGGTGAACGTGCCTTCCTCGCCCGACAGTCCGTCGTCGG
>NZ_JAVROT010000623.1:0-2617 GCF_032162605.1 Mycobacterium sp.
TGCATGATGCGCAGCAGCGGGCCGAATCCGAAATCGACTGAGGCCCGCCACAGATCGTCTTTGCTGCCGAAGCGCTGATAGATCAGATTGTGGCTGACGCCGAGGTCCCGGTTGAGAGTCCGCAGCGAAACGCCGTCGTATCCGTACGTCGCGAACGCAACCAGGGCCGCTTCAAGGATGTCCTCCAGCGGCGTCGAGTCCGCCGACTTCGGGCGACCGCGACGCCCCTTCGATGTCCGGGTAGAAACCATGTGACAAATTATGCCAGACGCCACGTCAACAATTATATTGACACCTATCAACTTAAGCCATATCGTGGACTCAGAACGGCTCGGCAGCGACAGGAGACCTCCCCATGACAAAGACGCTTGATGCTCCGGTCTTGATCGCTGGTGCCGGTCCGACGGGACTCGTCCTCGCTAGCGTGTTGTCCCAGTATGGCATCAGTTGTGTACTCGCCGAACGTAATACGCACACGACCCGGTTCCCGAAGATGGACATCACGAATGGGGCCAGCATGGAGCTGCTCCGTCGGTTGGGCGTCGACGACGAGTTGCGCCGCTTGGGGGTGGCGCCGCAGCATTCGTTCGACGTGATCTTCGCTCCCGGGATCGACGGCCCGGAGATCACCCGCTGGTCCTTGCCTTCGGTCGACGAGCAGGCGGCAACACTGCGCGGCGTGACCGACGGGGCGCGTCCGGGCCAGCCGTGGCAACGCTGCTCGCAGGCGATCTTCGAAGCGGTGATGATGGAGCGCTGCAAGCGCGACCCGCTGATCGACGTCCGGCAGGGCTGGTGCCTGGAGGGATCGGCGGAAGTCGGCGACGCAGTGGACGCGACCATCGTCGACGACGGTGGTGAGTCAGTGCAGATCCGTGCCGGCTACCTCGTCGGATGTGACGGCGCGTCGAGTCGGGTCCGCAACCAGCTCGGGATACCGATGGAGGGCGCGAAGGACGTCACGACGTTTGCCTTGGTGCACTTCCGGTCCACGGATCTGGCCAATCGGTGTGCGCTCGGTCAGTTCTGGCACCTCTACACCACCGGCGGGGCAGTCCTCATCGCGCAGGACGAGGTGGACACCTGGACACTGCACCAGGATTTGGGGCCCGATGTCGACGATCCCGATCCGATCGGGGATCCCATCGAATTCGTCGCCCGCGCATTGGGCCACCCGATCAAGGTTGATGAGGTGTTGGCCTCGAGTGTGTGGCGGCCCAACGCGCTGCTCGCCGATCGATATGGCCGGGGCCGCATCCTGCTCGCCGGAGACTCGGCGCACACGATGGTCCCGACCGGGGGCTACGGAATGAACACGGGTGTGGGTGACGCGTTCAACCTCGGCTGGAAGCTCGCCGGCACATTGCACGGCTGGGGCGGGCCGGACCTGCTGGCCAGCTATGAGGCCGAGCGACGCCCGGTCGGAGAGCGCAACCGCAACGCCTCGGTCGAAAATGCGGTGGTCCTCTTCCAGTATCGCGACATGGTCGATCCGGAACTCCTCGACCACGACGGTGACGACGGGCACGCGCACCGTGCGGCGGTCACCGAGTTCCTCACCACCAACGACGCCGAAAACCTCAGCCTGGGAATCGAACTCGACCTGAGGTATGACGATTCTCCGATCGTGTGCGCCACCGATGACGAAGCACCCCCGTGGGATCGGCGCACCTTCGTGCCCACCGTGCGGCCAGGGCACCGCGCACCGAACGTGGTTGTCGCCGACGGCGAGACCTTGTTCGACCGATTCGGCCGCGGCTACACCCTCGTCGACGCCGTCCCTGGCCCCAGCGACGCCAAGCGACTCCTGGACGAAGCCGAACTGGCAGGCGTGCCGGTGCGTCATCTGATCCTCGACGACCCACGGTTGTGCCAGCTGTATCGCCACAAACTGGTCCTCGTCCGCCCGGACCTGCATATCGCCTGGAGCGGAACCGCCGTCGCCGACCCCGCCGACATCATCGCCAGTGCGCGTGGCGCGCGATGACAAGCACACCCTCAAGGCCCTTACTCCACAGGAGACGCCCATGAAGAATCACCACTCGATCGCAGTCGACGGGCACGCCGACCTCCACAGCGAGCACGGAACCAACCGAGGCGAACACAGCGGACGCTCCATCAATCCGACGATCAAGGTCACCGACCTGGCCTGGCTCGAATTCGAGAAGCCGGATCTCGACCGTGCCGAAACCTTCGCGCGCGCCTTCGGTTTCGCCGTCGCCGCCCGCGAACCCAGGACCGTGTATCTGCGGGGTTCACTGCCGGGCACGCCCGCAGTGGTCATCCGCAAGGGCGCCCGGTCCCGGTTCATTGGCCCGACGTTCAAGGCGGCCGACGCGTCCGACCTGCACACGCTAGCGTCGGTGGACAATCGGCGCGTCGAGCCGCTCGACGGACCTGGCGAGGGCTACATCGTGCGACTGTGCGACCCGAGCGGAATCGCCGTCGGGGTCTACCACGGGCGACACGATCTGCCGGGCATGCCCGAACAGCGGGTGCACACATTCAATTTCGGCAGTGATCATCTGCGGATCAACGCCACTCAGCGTCCGCCCAGTGAACCCGCGCAGGTGCAGCGCCTCGGGCACCTGGTGATGCAAACACCGCACTTCCTGCG
>NZ_JAVROT010000624.1:0-7984 GCF_032162605.1 Mycobacterium sp.
GTGATAGGCCGAGAGGATGAGACCTGCGCCACCCGCCATGGACAGGCCGACGACGCCGTTTCCGGTCGGCGACACGTGCTTGGCGCTCGCCAGGAAGGCGGGGAGCTCCCGGGTCAGGAACGTCTCCCACTTATAGGTATAGGGCTGGTCGTTGAAGCTCGATGGCGAGTACCAGTCGCTGTAGAAGCTGGCCTCCCCTCCCACGGGCATCACCGTCGAGATGCCGGAGGACACGAACCACTCGAATGCCTGGGTGTTGACGTCCCAACCGCTGAAGTCGTCACGGGCGCGCATGCCGTCGAGCAGGTAGACGGCCTTGTTCGTCGTCGCCGCCGGGGCGGCGCCGGCAGAGCCACCGGTGTTGGATGTCGCCGCCGGGGCGGCTCCGGCGGTCTGGAACTGCACGCGGATGTTGCGGCCCATCGCCGCGGAGTAGACGTCGAGGTACTCGACCGGAAGACCCGCGCGGGAGAAGGCGGACGCCGTCGGTGTCCCGCCGAGCGCCGTCAAGGCGGGCAGCGCCAGTAGCGCAGCGAACACCGCCCCGGCGCGGCGAAACGCGGGTCGCACGGCGCCGAGGCGCGACATCGTCCACATCGGTCGCTCTTACCATCCAATTTCGTATGTCCGGCGCGCCCAGTCCTCGGCGAGCGTTGGAGCAGTCGACTGCTCATCGACCTAACGGGGCCGAAGCGTTACTCGGACGCAACCAAAGCAGAAGCACCGGCTGGCAACAAATCTCGTGGGCTACATCACGGACGAATCACGGCCCCGTCGCCGGCAGGCCGGTGTAGGGCGGCGCCTTCGGCGGCGGCGCCTCGAGCCCGCATCGCGCCAGCTCGTATAGCGGCACGCGGTCGATCCGGTAGTTGGTGAACTTCCAGGCGTTGAACACGTTCGATGCGAACCGTTTCAGCCCCAGCGGGCCCCGGATCGACGTGAGCATGGCATCCGTCTCCGGGCACGTCAGCGCGACCTTGGCCTGCGCCACCCAATCCTCGTCGAGATACGGCGGGATGTAGGGCCGCATCGGCAGGAACGGGCCCTCGGCCACCGCCCAGTCCGGAAAGAGGTTCTTGTCGTGCCCGATGCGACTGTCCTCGAGTCGGGCCGTGTGCGCGGCCAGCGGGTTGGCCAGGCCGATCTGGTCGATGACCCGGACGTCGAGTCCGACGTTCATGCCGAGCATCCCCAAGTTGGTGAAGAACACCGTGTGGGGGCCCCGGCGCTGCTCCTCGGTGAGCGGCGGCTGTCCTGGCGGTGGGGGCGGCGGCGGAACGGCGGGGACGACGTCCCACTGGTCGTAGTTGCCCGACGGAAGCAGCAGGGCGCCATCGGGGGTGTTGTTGATCGCAGCGATGACGGAGCGCATTCTCGGATAGTCGAGATAGTCCGCGGCGGTCAGCGGATGCGCATGGCCCGTCGCCTGCGAATAGAAGCGCCGCTCGTCGACGATGCCGGAGTACGTCACCCTGGTGGCGTCGGCGCCGAGGCCCGGCGAGTTGGCCGCCCACAGCGACCAGCCGACGACCGCCAGCCAGAACACGGTGGTCGCTCCGGCCAGCAGATAGCCGGGGCCACGAACCGCGCGCATCCCCGACGGGAGCACCACGGGGATGACGGAGATCGGCGCGATCAGGCAGAACAACGGGGTCAGCAGGACGCGGCCGTGCATGAAGTCGCCACCCTGTCGGATCCAGTAGACAGCCTGCAGCAGACCACTGACGAGGATGAAGATGACTACGGCCGTGGGGCTTTGGACGATCGTGGCCCACCGCCCGCGGCCGCGGGACACGGTTCCGCGCTTGCGCCACAACAGGCTGCGCACGGCGAGTAACAGCACGCCGACGCCGGCGAGCAGCACGAGAGGCACCCACAACAGATAGGGATGGTTGAAGTTGGCGAGGTAGACGAAACCCTGTGACCACTTGGAACCCGAAGCGTCCTTGGCGATCGCGGTACCCGGGACCAGGAGGCCGTAGTAGCCCATCCGGAACACCTGGTAGAGGACCGGCAGCAGCCCTCCCGCGACGAGGATGAGCAGCCGGCGACGCCAGCGCTGCGCTACGAAGACCATCATCACCAGGGCGAGCCCGCCGATGAGGGCGAGCTCGGGCCGAACCAGGACGCTCAGGCCTGCGAGGAACGCCAGTGTCGCTTCGAAGACCCGTCCCGCACCATTGCCGGGATTCGAACCCGGCGGTGGCGGGTTGACGCGCGGCGCCTGCGACCAGCACACCATCATCCACCAGAGCAGACCGAGATAGGCCAGCACCAAACCGTTCTCGAGCCCGGAGGTGGCGAAGTCCCGCGCGGGCGGGATCGCGATGTAGACGAGTGCACCGGCGGGCAGCAGCAGCGCCTGCCTGCCGCGCAGACCCGGGGCATACAGCCGCCCGGTTCCCAACATCACGAACACGACGCCCGCGACGCTGAGCGCCAGGGCCAGCGCGAGTGCCACGTACTCGAGCTGCAGTGAGCCGCCGATCCACGCGCCGAGCGTGACGAGGTAGGTCCACACCGTCGACGTGTTGGCCTCGACTCGCTCGCCTTCGTTGAAGACGGGACCGTTGCCCACCAACAGGTTCCGTACGGTGCGCAGGACGATCAGCCCGTCGTCGGCGATCCACCTGCGCTGCCAGGCGCCCCAGGAGAACAGACCCCCGATCACCAGCACGCTCAGCCACAGGCTGATCCGGACCGTCGCGTCATAGGGGAACGTCGGCCGGCGCGTCATCCGGCGCGCGATGGTGAAGCTCAGCCCGTCAGCTGAAGTAGGCCGCTGCACAGACGCTTCCGATCCATGCCACGGCAAGCAGTTGCAGCACGCGGTCGCGCAGCGCGATGTCCTCCGGTTCCCCGGCCAGGCCGCCGTCTACGTCCACGGCGTAGCGCAGGATCGCGATGGTGAACGGGACCATCGACACGGCGTACAGCGATCCACCTGAAGTGTCGTCGCGCTCGAATGCCCACAACCCGTAGCAGACCACCACCGCGGTGGCCGACATCGTCCAGACGAATCGGAGGTAGGTGCTGGTGTAGCTCTCCAGCGACTTACGGATCTTTGCGCCGGTGCGCTCGGCGAGCTGCAGCTCGGCGTACCGCTTGCCCGCCGCCATGAAGAGCGAGCCGAAGGCCATGACGAGCAGGAACCATTGCGACAGTGGAATGTTCGCCGCAACGCCGCCCGCGATCGCACGGATCAAGAAGCCCGACGACACGATGCAGATGTCGAGCACCGCTTGATGTTTGAGCCCGAAGCAGTATGCCAGCTGCACCGCGATGTAGATGCCCATCACCAGTGCGAGGTTCGGCGTCACGAACCAGGCCAGCCCGAGCGAAGCGGCGCCGAGTACCACGGCCAATGAGTAGGCCAGCGGCACCGGAACGACGCCTGCGGCGATTGGCCGGTTGCGCTTGGTCGGGTGGGCGCGGTCCGCCTCGACGTCGCGGGCGTCGTTCACCAGGTACACGCACGACGCCGCGAGGCTGAACGTCACGAAGGCGATGAGGACGTTGACGCCGTCCTGGTTGTCGAACCGGACGTCGCGACCCAGCGCCGCCACCGGCGCCGCGAGAACGAGCAGGTTCTTCACCCACTGGCGCGGCCGAATCGCCTTGATCACGCCGGTGGCCAGATTCTTGGGCGGGCCCGCGACGGGTGGCGCTTGCTCACTCATACGGGCTCACCTGTCTCCTTCCGGTCGGCGCGATCCCCGGCGGACCCGATTGCCCGGGCCACGACGGCGCCCACTGCCACTCCGGTGAGCACGTCCGTCGGATAGTGCACTCCAAGTATTAAGCGGGACAACGCCATCGGCAGTACCAACACCCAGGGCAGCGGAAGACCCGTCGCCCGGCCGAGCAGGATCGATGCCGCCGTCGTCGACGTCGCGTGCGCCGAGGGGAAGCTCAGCCGACTGGGCGTAGCCACGTTGACCACGACGGACGGGTGGTGCGGACGCTCCCGCTTGACGACGCGCTTGATGACGACCGCGGTGGCGTGGGCGGCGACCGACCCGACCCCCGCGGTCAGCCAGACCCGCCGACGTCTCGGCTGCAGCGCCGCCCCCAGCAGTGCGACTGCCACCCAGCCGGCGCTGTGCTCACCGAAGTGCGACAGCGCCCGCGCGCCCGGCAGCACACCCGCGCGCCCCGCGAGGGTCGACTGCACGAAGACGAGCGCAGCGTCCTCGCCCCGCAGGGTGTTGGTCACCGCGGCGCCTCTGCAGGGGAGTTCGGGGTGGGCAGCAGTACGGTTTCCCACTTCTGCTTGCTGGACAGCACCGGAAGCGCCTCGCGGTAGACCTTGCGCATCCTGTTGAACTTGCGGGCCAGCAGCGCTTGTCGCTTCAGCGATTCGCGGAGCAACCCGAGCATCTTCGCGCGGTCCCGCTGGCGGTACACGACGCCCCGGCCGTCCGCGGTGGTGACGGTGACGCCGTCGACCCTGGACAGCGAGAACCACCGCGCGTCCTGGGTGGCGACGTTGATCTGCGGACGGTGGTGGTGCTGCGGATCGTGCGCCTTCAGTTGGTGGATGACACCGCGGGTCAGGCGCACCGAGATCGCCAGCGGGCTGACGGGGATCTGCACCTTCTTGCGCCACCGTTTGTCTGACGGCGCCGGCAGCGCGGTCGCGCTCGGCAGCACCACCGCGTCGGGGAACTGCGCGCGCAGCCTTCGCACCTCGGGCAGCGCGGACTCCAGGATGGAGAAGATGTGCTCCGGGCCGGCGAGGAAGTCGTCCATCGCCTTGTTCTGGATGGCAACCGTCGAATACTCAAGGCACAGAAGATGTTTGATCGTCGCCTTCAGGTGGCTGCCAATGAGGCCCGTGACGCCACCGTCCCAGTGCATGGCGGCAACCACCAACCGGTTGCGCAGGTGGAAGTACGCCTGCCAGTCGATGGCGTCGTCCTTGTCGCTCCAGGCCATGTGCCAGATGGCCGCACCCGGAAGCGTCACCGTCGGGTAGCCGTGTTCACCTGCGCGCAGCCCGTATTCGCAGTCGTCCCATTTGATGAACAGCGGCAGCGGCTGCCCGAGTTCCTCGGCGACGCTGCGCGGGATCATGCACATCCACCAACCGTTGAAATCGGCGTCGATGCGACGGTGCAGAAGCCGACTGCGGAATTCCTCTTCGTCGTTGAGCGGGTACTTGGCGAAGTTGTGGTCGTACTCCGTGTTCACCGCGTTGGTCCACATGAAGTTCGCCTGGTCGACCATCTCGCCCATCACGTGCAGGTGCGACGGCTCCTGCAGGTTGAGCATCTGGCCGCCGACCAGCGTCGGGATCTTGGCGAAGCGGTTGAGTGCGAGCACCCGCAGGATCGAGTCGGGCTCGATGCGGATGTCGTCGTCCATGAACAGGATCTGTTCGCAGTCGGTGTTCTTCAGCGCCTCGTACATCACGCGGCTGTAGCCGCCGGAGCCACCCAGGTTGGGCTGATCGTGAATCGTCAGCCGGATGCCGAGTGCGGCGGCCGCCGCGGCGAAGTCCGGGTGGTCCTTGGCCTTGCTGGTGCCCTGATCGGACACGATCACCGCGGTGATCACCTGGTCCACCAACGGGTCCGAGGTCAGAGTCGCCAGCGCGTTGACGCAATCCGCCGGCCGGTTGAACGTCGGGATGCCGACGGCGACTCCTGCGCGGCTCGGCGCGGCCGTCGGCGCATACCAACCCGCGCTGTGCAAGATGGCCTTGGCATCGGTCGTGATGTCGAACCAGATCCAGCCACCGTCCTCGAACGGGTCGAGTCCGATCTCGAACTCGATGACCGCAGGCGTCTCCAGATCCACGCTCGACACGGCGCTGCCGCCCACCGTGACCCGGGCGCCGGTGGCCTTGGAGCGGTAGACGTCGACGCGCGCGCTGCCGGTCAGCTCGACGCGCAGCACCACCGATTCGAGGATCGACCAGCGCCGCCAATAGCTGGCTGGGAAGGCGTTGAAGTACGTGGAGAACGACACCTCGGACTCCGCGCCGATCTCCAGCGTGGTGCGCGTCGGGGCGTGTGCACGCCTGGCGTTGGTGCTCGACTCCTCGATGTAGAGCTTGCGTACGTCCAGTGGTTCACCCGGGCGGGGCAGGATGATGCGTGACAGCAGGCTGACCGCCTTCAACTGCCCGGCGTCGAGGGCGCCCGACGGAATGTCACTCATGCTCGGCTGCTTTCTGTTCCGGTGTCGCTGAGCGGCGCACCGTCGCGCAAGTGCGGCGCCAGCGTGTTGTCGTACATGTTCAGCGCACTGGCGATTGCCATGTGCATGTCGAGATACTGGTAGGTGCCCAGCCGTCCGCCGAACAACACCTTCGCCGAGGCAGTCTCCGCCTTGGCTCGCGAGCGGTACGTGGCGAGCAGTTCGCGATCGGATTCGGTGTTGATCGGATAGTAGGGCTCGTCGGTGTCATCGGCGAACCGCGAGTACTCCCGCATGATGACGGTCTTGTCCGTCGGGTAGGCGCGCTCGGGATGGAAGTGCCGGAACTCGTGGATGCGGGTGTACGACACGTCGAGGTCGTTGTAGTTCATGACGGGTGTGCCTTGAAAATCCCCGCAGTCGCTCAAGACCTCGAGCTCGAAGTCGAGCGTGCGCCAGCCCAGCCGGCCGTCCGAGTAGTCGAAGTAACGATCCAGCGGACCGGTGTAGACCACCGGCGCGGCTGGGCTGGCGGCGCGGAGCTCGTCGCGGACATCGAACCAGTCGGTGTCCAGCCGCACCTCGATGCGATCATCGGCGGCCATGTTCTGCAGCCAGGCGGTGTACCCGTCGACCGGCAGACCTTCGTACGTGTCGTTGAAGTAGCGGTTGTCGAACGTATAGCGCACCGGCAGGCGGGTGATGTTGCCTGCGGGCAGTTCCTTGGGGTCGGTTTGCCACTGCTTGGCGGTGTAGTCGCGCATGAAGGCCTCGTAGAGCGGGCGCCCGATGAGGGCGATGGCCTTCTCCTCGAAGTTGGTGGCGTCGTCGACGGAGAAGCCGGAGGACTGCTCCTTGATCAGCGCACGCGCCTCCTCGGGCGTGAAGTACTTGCCGAAGAACTGCGACACCAGGCCGAGGCCCATCGGCAACGGGTACGCCTGTCCCTCGTGCAGCCCGAAGACACGATGCTGGTAACCCGTGAACTCGGTGAACTGCCTGACGTAGTCCCACACCCGTTGGTTGGACGTGTGGAAGAGGTGGGCACCGTACTTGTGGACCTCGATGCCGGTCTCAGGTTCGGGTTCGGAGAAGGCGTTGCCGCCGATGTGCGGTCTGCGGTCGATCACCAGGACGCGTTTGTCGAGTTGGGTGGCCACGCGCTCGGCGATCGTCAGGCCGAAGAACCCGGAACCGACGACTAAGAGGTCGAATCGGCCGGTGGGCTGGCGCGCAGCGACCCGAGAGATAGGAGCTGTCATCGGCAGCAAGGGTATCCGACGCGACGGTTGCGACCCGAATGTGCGCTCGGCCCGTCTCAAAGCCTTTCGCCCGTCCCGGCAGGTCGCAATTCGCTCACGATTCAGCATCGTCACTCTAGACACACCAGTCTCAGCCGTACCATCGAACGCGTTGGATCCGAACACCCGTAGTCCAAGTTTTACGCACTCCAAGAATCACTGAGGAGACTTCCGTGCCTAACCGTCGTCGACGCAAGCTCTCGACAGCCATGAGCGCAGTCGCCGCACTGGCCGTCGCAAGTCCAGTCGCAGTTGTCGCGCTGTCCGACCTGTCCACCACCACTCAGGCCGCTCCGCAGCACCGCGAATTCGTCGCAGCCGCCCTGACCACCGACCTGCCCAACGAACTGCTCGGGGCGCTGTCCCAGGGGCTCTCGCAGTTCGGCGTCAACCTGCCGCCACTGCCCACCGGGCTCCTGACCGGATCTGGCGCCCCGTCGGCGACGACGCTGACCAGCCCGTTGACCACGCCCGGTCTGACGACACCTGGCCTGACCACGCCGGGGTTGACAACACCTGGGTTGACGACACCTGGCCTC
>NZ_JAVROT010000625.1:0-23690 GCF_032162605.1 Mycobacterium sp.
TGCTGGAGAAGATCATTCAGTCCGGCAAGCCGCTGCTGATCATCGCCGAGGACGTCGAGGGCGAAGCCCTTTCCACCCTGGTGGTCAACAAGATCCGTGGCACCTTCAAGTCCGTCGCCGTCAAGGCTCCTGGCTTCGGTGACCGCCGCAAGGCCATGCTGCAGGACATCGCCATCCTCACCGGTGGCCAGGTCATCAGCGAAGAGGTCGGGCTGTCCCTCGAGACCGCCGACGTCACGCTGCTTGGCAAGGCCGACAAGGTCGTCATCACCAAGGACGAGACCACGCTCGTCGGTGGCTCGGGTGATGCCGAGGCCATCGCGGGACGCGTGTCTCAGATCCGTGCCGAGATCGAGAACAGCGACTCCGACTACGACCGCGAGAAGCTGCAGGAGCGCCTGGCCAAGCTGGCCGGCGGTGTTGCGGTGATCAAGGCCGGAGCAGCCACCGAGGTGGAGCTCAAGGAGCGCAAGCACCGCATCGAAGACGCGGTTCGCAACGCCAAGGCCGCCGTCGAAGAGGGCATCGTCGCCGGTGGCGGCGTGGCACTGCTTCAGGCGTCGCCTTCGCTGGACGAGCTCACGCTCACCGGTGACGAGGCCACTGGCGCGAACATCGTTCGCGTTGCGCTGTCGGCCCCGCTCAAGCAGATCGCCTTCAACGGTGGCCTGGAGCCGGGTGTCGTCGCGGAGAAGGTGTCGAACCTTCCTGCTGGCCACGGTCTGAACGCCGCGACCGGTGAGTACGAGGACCTGCTGAAGGCCGGCGTCGCCGACCCGGTCAAGGTCACGCGTTCGGCGCTGCAGAACGCGGCGTCCATCGCGGCGCTGTTCCTCACCACCGAGGCCGTCGTCGCCGACAAGCCGGAGAAGGCGTCCGCACCCGCGGGCGACCCGACCGGTGGCATGGGCGGCATGGACTTCTAAGTCCTGCTTCGAGGAAGCCCGGTCCCCTTGGGGGCCGGGCTTTTTCGTGTGCGTTCACCTGATGTGGCCGGGCTATGTCTCCAACCGTTGACAAAAGTCATCGATCGTTGACATACTCCGTGTGGCGAGCTGCCACAAACCATTACCCAGGGGGCCCCATGAGTGTTTCCGTACGTCCGCGGACCAAGTTCGCAGCTGCACTGTTGGCGGCCGGGGTGGTGTCAGCCGCGTCGGTCACGAGCATGCCCGAGCATCGCGTGCTGCCGACGATCAGCGTGGACGTCGACAACGCCTCGGCGATCACCGACGCGGTGTATGGGTTCGGCCAGGGCGTCGGGGTGCTGTCCAGCTTGGTCGGCATTCACGTCGACGCGGCGATCTCGCTGCCGTTCGAGGCGACGCTTGCCGTCATGGCGGCGGCGCAGCACCCGGAACTGGCTCCCAACGTGCTGAGCTACCTAGTGCAACGGTTCGTCAATCCCGCTGTCGGACCGCCGATCGCCGCCTATCCATGGGAAACCGAGCAGACTTTTGCCGTCATCGCGAGCCTGCTGCCGTATCCGCTGGGCCCAAGCGCCACGGAATCCGGCCTGGTCAACGAGGCGAGGCGGGCATTCGCGGATGCGTTCAACAGCGTGCTCGGCCAACTCCCCGATCCGTTGCCCGGCTTGGCTGCGGTGAACGACGTCAAGCACAACACGGTTCTGGGCAGGTCGCTCTTCGCCGGCCAACTCGCGGTCCGTGCGCCGCTGTACATGGTGTGGAACACCGTCGACTACCTCGGCACGCTGCCTGCCAACCTGGAGGCGGCTTTCGAATCGGCCATTCAGACGCCGAACCAGATTCCCGGGCTGATCAGCTATCTGGTCCATGGGCTGCTGTCTCCGGATCCCGAGGTCGGGTTGCTGGGCAAGCTGCTCAACAATGTCGTGGACCCGTTCACCTGGCTTCCGGGCCTGTCGGATCTACCTCGGCTGCCTCTGTGGGTGTGGCGAACCAGATCCGCAACGTCATCGCCGGCGTGATGACTGGACTCCTGTCGTTGTTCCCGACCCCGGTGAGGCCGTCGGCGCTGCCGTCGACCGATGTTGCGCAAACGCAAACGAACAGTCTGCCCACGTCGCAGAACTCCTTTGTGCCCGACTCTCTGCCGTCGGCTTCCCTCGCGGTTGTCGACGGGATGGCCTTGACGCCGGTGAAACTGGACGAGAAGTCAGGCGACACAACGGCTTCGAAGATTCAGACATCGCTGACTCCGGAGGCCGATGACCTCGCGGCTACGACACCGGAGACTCCGGGCACCGATGCCGGTGTGACTAGTCCTGACGCCGGTGCCGCCGACGGCGCAGCGGACAACAGTGCCGACGCGCCGGCGAGCGAAGCGGACGCGTCGGACAGCTCGGACAAGTCCGGGCACGAGGACGGCAGGGACGGTGACGCCAAGGTCCGGCCGGGCAAGGTGAAGCAGGGCAAGGACAGAATGATCAAGGATCACCGCACCCGCCCGTCTACACGGGACCGCCAGACCAAGCCGGGCAAGGCCGAACCGGGCGAGGCTGAGGCGGGGGGCGTCTCGGGCGGTCCGACCGGGACGCAGGGCGCCGGTGCCTCGCAGTCGGGTGACTCGAAGCCGGGTCAGTCGGGCTCGGGCGAATCGAGCACCTCATCCGGTGAAGCCGCCTAGTTAGCCACCTCGAGGGCCCGGTCTGCTTGCAGGCCGCGCCTTTTCGTGTGAGTCGAGTGCACGCTTGTTCGCACCCCCTCGCGAAATGCGTTCAACAAGCTTGCACTCGCGAGCGGCGCCCGGCTGGTTTCAGGCGAACTAGGCCAGCGGCACGCAGTCATCGCCGCAACCGGATGTGGTGGGCGAGTTCGGCTTCGCCGCCCGGTGCAGCACCGCGCGACTTGGCCTTACTCGCAACGGCTCACCAGCGAGATCGCCTCGCCCGTCGACGATCAACGTGTAGCCGCCCGGTTCACGCGGCGGCCATAGCAGCGTTACGTCGCCATGCCGGGCCACGTTGGTCCGTGTGGTCTTCCCGACCGGGCCGAGGTCGAACACGCCGTCGTCGAACACGGGATCGACCGCGACGGTGTGGGCGTGAAAGTCATCGCCGACCGTGATGAGGTAGGCCATCGCGAAGTCGTTCAGCGCGCCGGACAACTGGTCGAGATCCACCTTGACGCTCATGGCGCGAGGATACGGCGGCGGCCCTAGATGTCCTTCAGCGGCGTCGGTTTCAGCAGCAGCGTGGCGACGACGGCGATCACCGCGGTCACCACCAGGTAGCCGCACGCGATCCACGGTGTGCCCCCGGCGGCGCCGATCAGCGCCGTGAGGATCAGGGGAGTCAACCCGGACGCGTAGACACCCGACAGCTGATAGACGGTCGACAGCCCGGTGTAGCGGATTCGGGCGGGGAACAGCGACGCATACAGCGTGCCCTGCGCACCGTATAACAGTGCGTGGATGACGCCGAACACCACCAGCATTGCCACGGCGTAGAGCCAGATGTTCCTGGTGTCGAACAGGGCGAAGACCGGGAACACCGCGACGCCGTAGGCGGCGATTCCGATGGCATACACTTTCTTCGGGCCGAACCGGTCGCTCAGCAGACCCGAGACCGGGATCAATCCCGCCATCAGGACAGCGGCGACGGTCACGGCGACCAGCACGGGAATCTTGTCGAGTTTGAGCGTGGCCGTCGCATACGAGATGGCGAACACGCCCCACGTATTGAACGCGGCACCCTCACCCCACCGCGACAGCATGCCGAGCACCGTCGAGCGCAGCGCGGGCGGTTTGAAGACCTCCTTCAGTGGCACCGCCGCCCGGTCGTCGCTATCGCGCACCTTCTCGAATGCCGGTGTCTCGCTGGCACGCAACCGGACCACGACGCCGAAGATCACCAGCACGATGCTGAACAGGAACGCGATCCGCCAGCCGTAGGACAGGAACGCGTCGTCGGGAAGGGCGACCTGTAGCAGCGCGAAGACGCCGGTGCCCAGGGCCAATCCAATGGCCAGCCCGATCTGCGGGATGCTCCCGAACAGGCCGCGTCGACGGGGCGGTCCGTGCTCGACTGCGAGGAGGACCGCTCCGGCCCACTCGCCACCGAGCGCGAAACCCTGCACGATGCGCAACAGCAGCAACAGAATCGGCGCGAGCACACCGATTTGCGCGGCAGTGGGCAGCACGCCCATCAGCGCGGTCGCGCCACCCATCAGGAACATCGTGAACGCAAGTGTCCGTTTGCGCCCGATGCGGTCTCCGACGTGGCCGAAGACGAAGCCGCCGATCGGCCGCACCAGGAAGCCGACCGCGAAGGTCGCGAACGACAACATGGTGCCCATGAAGGTCGTCTGGTCGGGGAAGAACGCCTTGTTGAACACCAGACTCGCGGCAGTGGCGTAGAGGAAGAAGTCGTACCACTCGATCGTGGTGCCGACGAGACTTGCCCACAGCGCGGTGCGGGCCTGCGGCGAGATGGAGTTGGTCTGCTCGTCGTCGACGGGCGCATTGATGACTGGCACGGATACCAACTAGGTCATAGTATCGGGCCCCGCGCCAGGTTTGGACGCGTGATGATTGCAACGTTCGTCGTGCTGACGCCGATGACCTCGCACAACCACAACCGCCCGGCGAGTCGGCGGGATTAGGTTCCGAGCCATGCCACTGGCCACGCCTTGACCACGTCCACCACCGTCGTCACCGGCGCATCCTCGGGTATCGGCGCCGACATCGCCCGTGAACTGGCGGCGCGCGGCCACGGCGTCACGTTGGTCGCCGACCCCGATGCCCGAGCCGGCCTCTTCGGCGAAGTCGGGAGCCGCGGGCTGACCGTCGACGTCCTGGTGAACCGCAGGCCTCCAACCTTTCCCCGGCCCGGCCGGCTACGCCGCGACCAAGGCATTCGTCATCAGCTATACCGAGGCACTGCACGCGGAGCTCGCCGGCACCGGTGCCGGCGCCCGACGCTCAACCCGGGTCCAGTGCGCACCGAGTTCCTGCAGACCGCGGGCATGGACGAGCGGACATTCGCCGAGGCGTTCCCCAAGTTCATGTGGATGCCGTCGCGCGACGTGGCGAAGGCGGGCGTCGATGCGCTCGCAGGCGACCGCGGGACGGTCATCCCGTCCGCCCCTCGGTGGGTAGCGCGAGCCCGTTGCGCAACCGCCCCATTCGTACTCGCAGTGCAGTAGCCCGCAGGATCGAAGTGGTCCGCACCCGCGGCGGCACGAGTCGCGGCGTCCCACTCGCTCCACGGGGGTGCGGGCGGCTCTACCCGCTGCGTCATGCAGCGTCGTCGACGGTCATGATGAACTCCAACTGCATTCGCGCGGTGAATATTTGAGGAACCTAGCCGAGGGGGTCATTGGCCAGGGTGATCGGCTGCCCATGCGGTGTCGCCTTGGCGGCCCGGTCCCAGGAAGCGCGACGCGATTCGAGAAGCTCCGGTGTGATCGCGCCCTTCGCGGCCACGAGGCGCTCCAGGGCGCCCAGCCAGTGCTCGTAGTGCGTCGAACCGTCGTCGGGATCACCCGCGAGTTGCGCCAGTGCTATTTCGCTCCCGAGTGTCGACGACCATTCGGCCGCCGTGAACAGGCCGGTCTCCTGAAGTGTCATGCGCATCGCGAAAGCTCTTGCCTGCCAAGGTTCTTCGAACTTCACGTGGTCGTCAGCCGGGCTCAAGATAGCACTCCCAGGCGTCGATCGATGACGTCACGCCCGCGTCGGCGTCCTCGCCCCAGAGTTCGGTGGCCGTGAAGCGCACCGTGTACAGCCACTGCGGCGACTCGCCGCGGCCGTGCGCGTTCGAGTCGGGAAGGACGTGCACGCCGTGGATGCGCTCGACCACACCACGTTTCGCGCGTGCGTAGCGCGGTAACCGGGTATGCCCGACGGGGTTGATGTTGCGGGTCACCACGGTGTCCCCGACCGCGAAGCGCGCAGGCGTCGTCGTCTCGCGACTGCTTGGGTCACCGGTGTCGAGCAGCGACGGGACCTCGTCCGGTCGCAGCACTCGCTTCACGGGTTTCGACGGCTCGAGCGCGCGTCCGGCCGCGAGTTCATCCGCCGTGGCGAGGCCGTGCTGGCGTACCAACTTCTCGACGCCTGCGAGCCAGATTTCGTAATAGCTACTCGACAGATACTGCAGGGGCGGGATGGACTCGCGAGCGTGGCGGCCCGCATCGCCCGTCCACGACCCGGTGGCACTCATCGCGACATTGATGCCGAGCGCCCGTTTCTCCCAGTCGGCGTGGAAGATCGGCTCGTCCGGCTCTTCGATCACCGGGCCGAAGGGCATCAGCCCACCCATGTCGTGAACGCCGTTCACGCGGGATCTTCCCCGTCGCTTCGCTCGCCCCAGGATGCCAACTGCTCGGGCTGCAACGCCAGGCCGGTGCCGATCATCGAGTTTCGGGTCACCAGTGCGGCCAACCGGTCCGCCGCCCAACCGTCGGTGCCCGCCGGGCGCATCGGGATCACCAGGTAGCGCATCTCCGACGTGGAG
The DNA here is from genome assembly GCF_032162605.1 of Mycobacterium sp. Classification (GTDB taxonomy): domain Bacteria; phylum Actinomycetota; class Actinomycetes; order Mycobacteriales; family Mycobacteriaceae; genus Mycobacterium. The sequence goes on from NZ_JAVROT010000625.1 coordinate 6,443, forward strand.
TCCCACACTCGGATTCGGGCGCCCGGGTCCAATGTCAGCCCGAAGTCCGCGAGGACGCCCCGCGGGTCGATCACCGCCCTCGACCGGTACGGCGCGGATTTGTACCAGACGGGAGGCAGGCCCAACAGCGGCCACGGATAGCACGAGCACAGGGTGCACACCACCAGGTTGTGTTCGGTCGGGCTGTTGAACGCCGCGCTGACGTGTTCGCCGCCGCGCCCGCCGAATCCGATGGATCGCGTTGCAGCCGTGGCATCTTCGCGCAGCCAGGCGGAGAACTCGTCGTCCGTCCATGCCTTCGCGACGACCGTGGCGCCATTGCGTGGCCCGATCCGCGTCTCATACGTCTCGGCGATCGCGTCGACCGCCGCCGGATCGAGGTAACCCTTTTCGCTCAGCAGCGATTCGAGTGCCCGGATCCGAAGCTCGACGTCCGAGAGGTCGCTCGGCCCGTGATCGTCGGCGCTCATGACACCGGGGTGGGCTGACGACCGCGGACCAGTTTGCCCGGTCGGGCGGCGGTGGGTACGCCGTTTTCGGCAATCACCTCTCCGGAGACGACCGTCGCCACGTACCCGTCGGCGGTCTGGTCGAGGCGACGCCCGCCCGCAGGCAGGTCGCGGGCGATGACCGGCCTGTGTAGCCGCAGGGCGTCGTGGTCGATGACGTTGAGATCCGCCTTGTAGCCGACGGCGATGCGGCCCCGGTCGGCGAGTCCCGCGACGCGGGCGGGCGCCGACGTCAGCTCGCGCACCGCCTCCGCGACCGAAAGCCGCCCCGTGGCACGGTCACGCGCCCAATATGCCAGCATGTAGGTGGGAAAGCTTGCGTCGCAGATCATTCCGTAGTGCGCGCCGCCGTCGCCAAGGCCGAGGACGACGTCGTCGCGGCGGATCAGCTCGGCGACGGTGTCCAGCGAGCCGTCCCGGAAGTTGGCAAGGGTGATGAGCAGCATGGCGTGCCCGTCGTCGTCGAGCACGCGGTCGTAGGCCTCTTCGAGTGGGCTGACTCCGCGTGTCCGTGCTCGCGAGGCGATGCTGTCGGAACGGTCGGGCTCGTAGTTCGGCGGATCGCCCAGCGGGAACATCCACTCCCACGCCTGGGCCGCGAACATCAGCGGATGGCCGTCACTCGCGGCCTTGTCGGCCAGAATGCGGGTCCGCACTTCGGGTTTGCGCATCTCCGCGACGCGCTCGGCCAGCGGTAGGTGGGCGATCTCCCGGTAACTCGGGTACATCACGAACGGGTTGCCGCTCAGCTCGAGACCGATGACCAGGCCGATCGGTCGCGGGAAGACCTGCGCGGTGACTTGAGCACCTGCCGCTCCCCTGTTTTGATTGGCCTTCTCGACCAGGTTGAGGCCGTCGACGAAGAATGGGTCGCCTGCGTTGCCGATCGCCAGGGTGAACGTCACAGGAAGACCGACGTCCTCCGCGACGTCGAATACGGTCTGCAATGCGGGCCCATAGTCGCCGGCCACCAGGTCGGGCACGAACTGGATCAGCCCGCCGCCCGCGTCCTTGACGCCGCGCGCGATCGCCTCGATCTCCTCGCGGCCGGCATCGAAACTCGGTATCGGCTGGCCACTTTCGCTCTTGTGCAGCGTCAACCGCGACGATGCGAAACCCAGCGCACCGACCTGAACGGCCTCGGCGGCGAGCTTGCGCATCAGCGACAGGTCCTCTGCGGTCGCGGGTTCCCGGTCGACGCCGCGCCTGCCCATCACGTACACCCGAAGCGGGGAGTGCGGCAGGAGCGCGGCGACGTCGATGTCCCTGCGACGGCCGTCCAGCGCGTCGAGGAACTCCGGGAACGTCTCCCACGTCCAGGGCAGCCCGTCGACCATGACGACGCCGGGGATGTCCTCGACCCCTGCCATGAGATCGACGAGCGTTTCGTGGTCGTCGGGTCGGCACGGCGCGAAGCCGACACCGCAGTTGCCCATCACCGCGGTCGTCACGCCGTGCGCCGATGACGGCGTCATCCGGTCCGACCAGATCGCCTGGCCGTCGTAGTGGGTGTGGAGGTCGACGAAGCCGGGAGTGACGAGCAGACCGGTCGCGTCGATCTCGCGGGCACCGTCGGCCCTGCCCGTCACCGTCCCGACCGCCACGATCACTCCGTCGGCCACCGTTACGTCGCCGATGAACGGCTCACTGCCGAGTCCGTCGACGATCGTGCCGTTGCGAATGATCAAGTCGATCAAGTCATGGGCCATCAGCCGAATGTACGACCTCATCCCCGGCGGATGCCAGGATGAATCAAGATGAAGTCGTGATCGATCACTTCGGAATCATCTGTGCCGACTACGCGAAGTCCAAGGAGTTCTACGACGCGGTGTTGGCCGTGTTGGGTTACACCCGACAGATGGACGTCGGTCCGGGCATCGGCTACGGCCGCGACGGCAAACCGGACTTCTGGATCGAGGACGGTACCGGCAGGCAGGCGACCGCGGGCATCCACTTCGCCTTCCAGGCGGCAGGCGTCGACGAGGTGCGAGCGTTCTACGACGCCGCGCTCGACCTCGGCGCGGAGTCACTACACGCACCTCGCATCTGGCCCGAGTACCACCCCGGATACTTCGGCGCCTTCGTCCGCGATCCCGACGGCAACAACGTCGAGGCAGTGTTTCACCGGGCCTCGCCCGATGGCTGAACCCGTTCAGACCGTGCTGTCCCCGAACAGCGACCGCACGTCGGCGATGTCGTACTCCTTCACCGACACCGAGAGCATTGCCGCCGCTTGTTCGTGGCCTGGGCCGTTGGCGCGGAAGGTGTCGAGTGCGGCTTGCGTCTTCCAGCGCTCGAAGACGTTGATGCGGCCGGGGTCGATCAGGTCGGCGCTGATGGCTGTGTCGAGGCAGCCTCCTCCGCCGGTCTGGTGCTCGTTCGGTTCAGCACCTTGCAAACCAGGTAGACCCACGCGAGTGCGCAATCCTCATCGGCGACGGCGCCGTTTCGTCGCAACTCGTGTTGGCCATGCGTCTACTGAACGGTGTTGGTTCCTTTGCCATGCTCGGGCCGCGCGACGGTGAGAATGCGGAACACGGTGCATCTGCCGGCGAGGGCGGCGAAGGCGTCAGGGGTGACGTCGTCGATGATGCCGGCGTCGCGCATGATCCGGGCGCCGGTGGCGGCTTGGCGGGGCCAGTGCCGAAGCACGACCACGGCATCGGTTGGGTCGAGCTCCATCAAGTCGACGTGCTCGATGCGGTCACCAACCAACAATCGGGCACGTCCGTTGGCGGCTCGGACGTTGGCTGCCCAGTCGGCTCCAGGGAAACCTTCGAGGAGGTAACGGTTGTTGTTGACGATGACTACGGTGACCGGGGTACTTCGGGGGCGTCCGGTCGCTCGGCCCGTAACCGTCAGTACGTGCAAGGTGGGCATCCCTCCGAACCGGCGAATGAGCAGGAACGCTGTATTGACGGGTTTGAGCCAGCGCGGCGGCGCGTGGCGGGGCCCGTGCGGCCCTGTTCGTGGTCGCCGAATCACCGTAGGGCCCTGAAGAACTCGCGGATATCAGTCACCAGCGCCGTCGGTTCCTCCATGGCGGCGAAGTGACCGCCCCGGTCGAGATCGGTCCACCGCGTGATGGTGTTGTCGGCTTCGGCGAACTGCCGGATCCCCACGTCGTGAGCGAACACGATCGCCGCAGTGGGCACACCACTATTGATTTTTGGAGCGCCCCAGGCTGCGCTTTGCGCGTAGCCGACGTAGGCCGACGACGCAGCGGTGCCGGTCAGCCAATACGTCATGACGTTGGTCAACAGGCGGTCGCGGCTGAGAATGCGGTCAGGCAGAACCTGGCGCGGGTGGGTCCATTCGCGGAATTTGTCCATGATCCAGGCCAACTGCCCGACCGCGGAATCGACCAGGCCATAGCCCAGGGTTTGGGGGCGGGTGGACTGGATGGCGAGATAGCCGAACTCTTCGCGCATGAACGCCTCCACGCGGGCGATCCGGTCGCGTTCGATCGGCGAGAGGGTGGCCATGACCTCCTCCGGCAGCGGTACCTGGGGAAATCCGCCAGGACCGCCGTTGGTGTGCACTCCGACCACCCGAGCGGGGGCGATCCTGGCGACCTCCGGGGCCACGGCAGCGCCGATGTCGCCTCCTTGAGTGCCATAACGGTCGTACCCGAGCCGCGTCATCAATTCGTCCCACGCGGTGGCGATTCGTGTTGTGGTCCAGCCCGGTTCGGATACCGGTCCGGAGAAACCGAACCCGGGTAGTGCGGGAATCACCACGTCGAAAGCGTCCCCGCGGTCACCGCCGTGGGCCGTGGGATTAATCAATGGGCCGATCACGTCGAGGAATTCCACCACTGAGCCCGGCCACCCATGGGTCAAGATCAGCGGCAACGCATCGGGCTCCGCTGACCGTACGTGCATGAAGTAGATCCGTTGCCCGTCGATTATCGTGGTGAATTGCGGGATTTGGTTGAGTTCACGTTCGGCGGCTCTCCAGTCGTAGTCGTTTCGCCAATACTCACAGAGTTCGCGCAGCCACGCCACGGGCACACCCGTATCCCAGCCGTCGCCGGGAAGCACTGGTGGCCAACGTGTCTCGTCGAGGTGACGATGCAGCCGATCAATCTCAGCCTGCTCAACTTCAATCCGGAACGGCAGTACTTCGCCGTGGCTAGTGGTCATACCGGCAACGTTAGACACCGCTTAGGACCATTCCTGTCCTAAAACTGGAGGCGAGTGCCGCAGAACACATCGCCCGAGGCCGCGTGGAGCCATAGACAGTCCCTGGTGTGCCGGGAACCTTTCACCGTGACCCGCGCGGCGGTCTAGCCGCAATTTAGCTTTGACCCAGCCTCGATCCTTCGTGACTTTGGCATTGTGTTGGGCGTGCGGTGGAGTGCCCTTCGGTTGTGTGCAGCGATCATTCCAATTCGATCTCTACCGGGGTGGTCTGGAGGCCGTCGACGGACCAGCCCGCCACGTTCGACTTGTTTCGTCGATCATCGTGGCGGGTCTCCCCGCCAACTAAAGCTGTTGACGTACTTGCCCATGTCCTCGGCGATCTCGAGGTTGGCGCCCGATGGCATCCCCGGGCCGACATCCGGCCCGAATTGGCGATATGGGCCGACCGCACCGGCCACCGGAGCCGCGCGGGGTGCAGGTGAAGATGTTCTCGTTCGTCCCCATTGCGGTGCCCGTGGCATTGGTCGGCTGGCTGGTGCTGCTCGTCACCGCACCGCTGATGCTGCGCGGTCGATCGGATGCCGGTGAGCGGGAGTCGTCCTGGCACGCCGAGATGCCGATCTCCGCGCGGGCCAATGCCATCGGCCGCACCGCGGCCGAATTGGGCATACAGGCCACTCCCGACTTCGAGCTGCTGGAGATCCAACGCTGGGGCGAGTCAGTCGATTCGGATGCCGTGATAGAGGAACGCGACGTCTTGATCTACCGCGCGACTGAAGGAGGCGTCCGAATGCTATGGGTAAGCCCCCGATTCGGCCAGTCACGTCAGGATCTTTACAAGGTGTCGATCGCCGCCGACGAGCAGGTGACAGTGCGCGAGCTCGAAGAGAATGACGATGTCATGGTGATCGCCGCCCAGACCACCGCACTACTTCGCGAGACCCCGGCCAACGCCGGCGAGATATGTCTTGTCACAGCACGTTCCGCAGACTCTCTAACCGAGCATCCGCTGGTTGGAGTGTGCAGAAGGTGGCGGGTAAGGCGCCGCAGACCGGTAAGACATGGATCGCGCTGTTGATTTTGACGGCCGTCATCGTGGCCGGATCGTTCGGGCTGGCACCGATCGAGCTCTGCGCGGTCGCCGGCGCCACGCTCATGGTGGTCACCAAGATTCTGACTCCTAGCTCCGCAGTGCGTGCACTGAACTGGAAGATCCTCGCGATCATCGCCGGCTCGGTGGGGTTGGGCACCATCGTCGTCAATAGTGGTCTGGGCGATCACATTTCCGATGCGATCCTGGCGATGTCCGGCGGAAGCACTGCAGTGTTGGTGTTTGTGATCGCTGTCGGTACCACACTGCTGACCAACGTCGTCACCAACGCGGCCGCCGCCGCGATTCTCACACCCGTGGCCCTGACGGTTGCCGCCAGCAGCGGAATGAATCCTCTGATGCTCCTGACGCTGATAGGAACGTGTATCTCATTCACCTTCCTCAACCCGTTCAGTCATCAGTCAAACTTGATGGTCATGAAACCCGGCGGGTACTCCTCGGGACGTTCGTGCGCTTCGGCATCCCGCTGACTGTGGCGTCCCTTGCGGCGGTGTTCTGCGTCGGCTGGACACTCCTGTCACTCTGACGACAGCCCGCGAGGTAGGACTCGCGTCGCCGGGGCTCGACGGTGATGTGTCCTGCAACGATGACCATGGCCCGCTCCTCTTCCGGCGGGTCTGGTGCTGGTTCGGTTCAACACCTTGCAACCCGGGTAGATCACGCGAGTGCGCAAACCTCATCGGCGACCCGTCTACTCGACAGTGCCGAGTGCCCGGGCGTACTCGTCCCGCAACGCCGCCCAGCCGCGTCCGGCCGCAGCCGACCCGACGGCGCGAACGGTGTCGGCGCCGAAGAGCACCTCATCGAGCACGGTGAGGCAGACGTCCCAGCCCGCAGCGTTCATCGCGGCCGGATTCCGTTGGCGCATCGTCTGTTCCAGGGTCAGGGTGCACGTGGACCCGGTTGGCGTCAGGCGCCAGCGGACCACCTCGTCGCCCCAGCGGTGGACCAGCTCGTGGGGCGGCCGGATCGAGATCACCTCGCCGTCGTGCGGTTCGTCACCGGGGTTCTCGCGCACCTGCATTGGACCGGGCGCGTCGAATGGGCGCTCTGGGACGATCGGCGACCAACGCGCCAGCCGAGCCGGATCGGTCAACCAGGGCCAGACCACCTCGACCGGATGGGCGAATTCCCGTGTGAGCGTCAAAACCCAAGCGCCATCGGCGTTCTCCAACTTTGCATCCATCGTCACGATTGCTCCTCGTCGATCAGGTCGCCCAGCCGGTCCAGGCTCATCGACCACTTGCGGTGGTATGGCGTGACCCATGCGAGCACCGTGGGCAGCGGATCACGTGCCAGTCGGTAGACGCGGCGCTTCCCCTCGACGTCGACGTCGACGGTGCCCGCGTCGCGCAGAACTGCGAGGTGCTTCGACGCCGACGATTGCGAAATACGAAGCTGCGCAACGAGAGTTCCGACATCTGCGTTGGCGTCGCGCAGGGCGTCGAGGATCCGCCGCCTGGTCGGATCAGCAATCACTGCGAACGCGTCCACGTATCCATATGACTACGTGATCATATGAATGTCAAGGAATATGTTTGACGGGGTAGCGTCTCCGGGTATGGCTGACACTGACATCTCGGCTGCCCGCGAGCTGCTGCGCGACTCGTTCACCCGGCTCATCGAGCACGTCGACGACCTGACCGACGGATTGACCGACGACGTCGCCCTCTACCAGCCGACACCCGAGGCCAACACCATCTCCTGGCTGCTCTGGCATACCGCCCGCGTGCAGGACGCCCAGCTGTGCGACGTTGCGGGCATCGAGCAGGTCTGGTTCCGCGACGGTTGGGTCGACCGGTTCGGCCTCGATCTGCCGAAGGACTCGCACGGCTACGGCCACACGCCCGAGCAGGTCGCCAAGGTCCGTGCGCCCGCCGATCTGCTCAACGGCTACTACCACGCCGTGCACGCGGTGACGTTGGAATTCGTCGCGTCGGTGACGTCGGAGGAACTGGAGCGCATCGTGGACACGCGCTGGACGCCGTCGGTCACGGCGAGCGCGCGCGTCGTCAGCATCATCGACGACTGCGCGCAGCACCTCGGCCAGGCGGCCTACATCAGGGGCATCGCCACCTGAGGCTGACGCCGGACGGGGCGCTTCGGTGGTGGCCGCCGATCGGCCTCCTCGCGGTGGTCGCGCTGGGCCTCGCGGTGGGCGACGGCTCGACACGTCTCGACGACTGGTTCGTCAGCGCGGGCGACGCTCACCCGGGATTCGGCAGGCTGCTGATCTTCACCGAACCCCTGGTGTCCTTGGCGATGCTTCTCGCCGCCGTTGCCGCGGCGCTGGTTCAACGCCGCAGGCGGTTGGCCGTGGTCGTGGTGCTGACGCCGGTGGTGGCGGTCATCGCGGAGCGCATGTTGAAGCGACTGTTCGGACGTGAGAACGAAGGCGCCCTCGCCTACCCCAGCGGGCACGTGACGGTGATGGTGGTCGTGCTCGGCATGGTCCTGCTGGTGGCGGGCGCGCGGGTGTGGATGCTGGTCGCGGCAGCGGTCTTCGCACTGCTCGGAGTCGTCGGGCAGGCCCTCACGTATCACTACTTCACCGACACGGTCGGAGCATTGTTTCTCGGCACTGCGCTGGTGTGTCTCGCGAAGCCCGCCGCCGGACTTGACAGGTGTCAACCCCCATGCGATCTGCATCACAGCGACGGTTAGCATGGGCCTATGACTGCAACGCCCGAAGTTGAAGCAACCGCCACGATCCTCAACCCCGCCACGGGTGCGGTCGCGGGCACGGTGCGGTGGACCGACCCGGCCGACGTCGCCCGCATCGCCGCCGGATTGCGGCAGTCGCAGCGGGAGTGGGAGGCCCGCGGCGCCGCAGGCCGCGCGAAGGTGCTGGCCCGCTACGCCGTGTGGCTCGGCGATCACCGCGACGAGATCGAGTCGCTGCTGATCAAGGAGACCGGCAAGTCTGCGACGGACGCCGTCCAAGAGGTGCCGCTGCTGATCATGATCCTTTCGTACTACATCAAGACCATGGAAAAGGCGCTGGCGCCCGACGCCCGTCCCGCTCCGCTGCCGTTCCTGTCCATCAAGAAGATCACGGTGCACTACCGCCCGCGCCCGATCGTCGGCATCATCGCGCCCTGGAACTACCCGGTCGCGAACGCGTTGATGGATGGCATCGGCGCGCTCGCCGCGGGCTGCGCCGTGCTGCTCAAGCCGTCCGAGCGCACACCGCTGACCGCCGAAGTGCTGCTGCGTGGATGGATCGACTCCGGCGCCCCCGACGTGCTCGCGCTGGTTCAGGGTGCGCGCGAGGCAAGCGAGGCCGTCATCGACAACTCCGACTTCATCCAGTTCACCGGTTCCAGCGCGACGGGCGTGAAGGTCATGGAACGGGCCGCGCGCAGGCTCACCCCGGTCAGCCTGGAGTTGGGCGGCAAGGATCCGATGATCGTCCTCGAGGACGCCGACGTCGAACTGGCCGCGCACGCCGCCGTCTGGGGTGCGATGTTCAACGCCGGGCAGACGTGTGTGTCGGTCGAACGGGTCTACGTGCTCGAACCCGTCTACGACGAATTCGTCAACGCGGTGGTGCGCGACGTGCAGAACCTGAAGATGGGCACTGGCGACGGCTACGACTTCGGTGCGCTGATCGACGAGGGTCAGGTGGCCGTGACCGAACGCCACGTCGCCGACGCGCTCGCCAAGGGCGCCAAGGCGATCACCGGCGGCGAGCGTCCCGCCGGGCCCGGCAGCTTCTACATGCCGACCGTGCTGATCGGTGTCGACCACACTATGGACTGCATGACGGAGGAGACCTTCGGTCCCACGCTGCCGATCATGAAGGTCTCGACCGTGGCCGAGGCCGTCCGTTTGGCCAACGACAGCCCGTACGGTCTCAGCGCGGCGGTGTTCTCCCGCGACGTCGAACGTGCGAAGGACGTTGCGCTGGAGCTTGATTGCGGTGCGGTGAACGTCAACGACGTCATCTCGAACCTGATGTGCACCACCGCGCCGATGGGCGGATGGAAGAGCTCCGGCATCGGTGCGCGCTTCGGTGGGGCCGATGGTATGCGCAAGTACTGCCGCCAGGAGACGGTCGTGGTGCCGCGGACCAACGTCGGCGCCGGGGGAAACTACTACAACAACTCGCCCAAGTCGCTCAAGCGGATGAACACGATGATGACGAAGTTGGCGCTGATCCGGCCCAAGCGCAAGGCCAAGTAGGCCGACCGTCGCGCCACCTTCCGTTCGCCCGGGCGTCACCGTGATGTACGCGCGGCTGGATCCGTTCGGCGGGTGACTCTCGAAGCCTCCGCCGTCAACGGCTACACCGTGCGCGACGACGATGACGATGATCCCGAACTGCTGATAGTGCGAACCGGCGAGGTCGTCGACACCTGGCGCGAGAACTATCCGTACGACGAGCGCATGAAGCGCGACGAGTACGAGCAGGAGAAGCGGCTGCTGCAGATCGAACTGCTCAAGCTGCAGAAGTGGAGTCAGGGCAACGGTCTGCGGCACCTGATCGTGTTCGAGGGCCGCGACGCCGCGGGCAAGGGGGGCACCATCAAGCGGTTCACGGAACACCTCAACCCCCGCGGAGCCCGTGTCGTCGCCCTGGAGAAGCCCACCGAGCGCGAACGCTCCCAGTGGTACTTCCAGCGCTACGTCAACCATCTGCCCGCCGCCGGGGAGATCGTGCTCTTCGACCGGTCCTGGTACAACCGCGCCGGTGTCGAGCGGGTGATGGGGTTCTGCAACCAGAACAGCACGCCGAGTTCATCCGCCAGGCACCGTTGTTCGAGCAGATGCTGGTCAACGACGGCATCAGCCTCACCAAGCTCTGGTTCTCGGTGACCAAGGCCGAGCAGCGCACCCGCTTCACGATCCGGCAGGTGGACCCGGTCCGGCAATGGAAGCTGTCGCCCACCGACCTCGCCTCGTTGGACAAGTGGGGGGACTACACCGCGGCCAAGGAGGACATGTTCGCCTGGACGGACACGGAGATCGCGCCATGGACCGTCGTCAAGAGCAACGACAAGAAGCGCGCCCGCATTAACGCGATGCGACACATCCTCGGTAAGTTCGAGTACGACAACAAGGATCACGAGGTCGTCGGCCACGCCGATCCGCTCATCGTGGGACGCGCGCTGGCCGACTGACCCGGGCCGACGCCCAGGACAGGAGGACGCGCCCGTGCGGTTCGTCACGACTCTCCTGCTGTGGATCCTGACCACCGCCGCGCTGGCGGTGGCGGTCCCTGCGAGCTGGGCGCAGCACAACGTGGTCGACCGCAACGGATATTCGGCGCTCGCGACGTCGGCCGCGAAGGATCCGCGCGTGCAGCAGGCGATGTCGGACGAGCTGACGGCACAACTGGTGAAACTGGCCGCGAACTCCGGCTACGACGTCAACGAGAACCTGCTGGCCGGGGCGGCCCGGGCCTACACCGCGGGTTCGGCGTTTCCCGGTCAGTTCGCCCTGGCGAACCAGCTCGTGCACCGCTGGTTGTTCACCGACGTCGTGAGCCAGTCCGATGACTCGGGTCGATGGGAGATCGACCTGTCACCGATGTTGTCCGACAGTTCATTTCAACAGACCCTTGCCGACTTCGGCATCAAGGCTCCGTCGAGCCTGACGGTCCCACTCACCGAGAACGTGTCGGACTCGGTGCGTCCCGGTCAGCTGCGCGACGTCGCGAAGTGGGGCCCGTGGGCGAGCGTCGGCGCCGCCATCCTCGCCGGCGTGCTGGCGCTCCTGACGTTGGCCGCAGCCAGGCAACGCGGCAAAGCACTTGCCGCACTGGGTGTCTCGGGGCTAATAGTCGGCGCGGCGGGATGGGCGGCGATCGAGGTCGGGCGGCGCCGCGTCAACGACGCGCTCGACGTGACGTCGGGGGAGGTCAGGAACCTCGCCTCCGCCATGGTCGAGCACGCCATCGGAAGTCTGCACCTCTGGCTGAATCTGACGCTGGCCGCGGGCGCCGCGCTCGTCGTACTGGGTGTGCTCGCCTCGATGTTGGGCGGGCTGCGGAAGAGGACGGTCAGGGAGCCTGCGCGATAGTCACGGCTCGATGACGTGTGACGGGTCGGGGCGACGCGCAGGTGAGGCCTGGCTGTAATCGCCCCATGGGCCGTCGCGTCGTTCGACGGCGGAGCGGACGCCGTCGGTCTGGGCGGTGCCGATGAAGTCGAGCGCCTCAGGGGTGTTGCGCATCAGGCCGTCGAGGATCCCGCCCAGCGTCTGCGTCGACGACAGCCCCATGTTCTCGTAGGCCTGGTTGACGATCAGTTTCTGAGCCTGCAACTGCGACAGCGGGATTCGTGACAGCTTCGCGGCGATCTCGGCGACGCGCGCCTCGAGCCGCTCGAACGGGACGGACTCGTTGATCAACTCGACCTGCGCGGCCTCGACCCAGGTCAGCGGTTCGCCCGTCAGCGAATGCCACTTCACCTTGGCCAGGCTGAGCCGGTAAAGCCACATGCCGGTGAGGTACGAGCCCCACATCCGGCTGTACGGCGTGCCGATGACGGCGTCGTCGCTCGCGACGACGATGTCGGCGCACAGGGCATAGTCGCTGGCCCCACCCACACACCAGCCGTGTACTTGAGCGATCACCGGTTTGGACGCCCGCCAGATCGCCATGAACTTCTGCGTCGGCCCGGTCTCGCGCGCCGACACGAAGGCGAAGTCCTTGCCCGGATCCCACTCGCCGCCGGTGTTCATCGCGTCGCCCCAGTGGCTGAAGCCGCCGCCGAAGTCATAACCGCCGGAGAACGCCCGCCCGGCGCCGCGCAGCACGATGACCTTGATGGCCGGGTCGCGCTCGGCGGCACCGATCGCGGCCTCGATCTCGTCGGGCATCGGCGGGACGATCGTGTTCAGGTGCTCGGGGCGGTTGAGGGTGATGGTGGCAACGGGCGGCTCGGTCTTGTACAGGAGCGTTTCGAACTGCGGCATCACTGAAGTCGAGCCAGTTCCGGCTCGTAAGTCAAGCGTCGGGGACCGCCCCGCTACGACCGGTCGTCACGAGGTCGATCGAGGAGAGCGGTCCGCCACCTGGCTGAGTGTCCCTTCGTATTTCCGTCCGAATGGGTTTCATCGGGATGGGTAGCTGCACTGTGGCTCCCTCCCTTCGTGGGGAGCGGGGGTGGGAGGCCGCTGGCGAACGCCTAGTGCGGTGCAGGGATTTGCTGCGTTACGTCTGAATGAACTGATCTGAAAACCTAGGCGGGCCCAGTTGGTCATGCGTATGGTGTGGGACGTTCACAACCGTCTGGTGAGTCTCTTCGGCAAAGTCGAACGCGCTGAGGTTTGGGGCTGCACCGCGCAGAACTAAAAGGACGTGGGGTTGGAGATTGCTGCGCGAAGAGCCGGCGATGGGCGGTTATCGCGTGCGTAGGTCTTTCGAATTGGGGAGTCGGTTGGAATTCATCGGCGGGTCATTCCCGGTCACACGTGGACAGATCGGCACACGGCCTTCGTCGCAAACGACCCTGCCAGGTACGAAAGCGCAGCTAGGTCGGGGGAAAAGTTACCTAGGCAGGCGAGAACACGATCAGCTGCAGCTGCCAATTCCGCAAGCGACGGATTACGCGGATCGCGAGGTGGACTTTCACGACATGATGGGGGACAACGGTCCACCGTCCGATGTTCGTGAGATGATTTCGTCGATTCAGTGGCTACCCAAGCCGCGCACCGGTACGCTCTTCGATTTCGTCTCATTGTCGACCATGATCGATGAATTCGACGCGTCCGCGTGCTGCCGCACAGCCGTGGGATTGAGCGACGTCATCGTTAGCCATCGAGCTGAGAATATCTACCCGGCAATCATTTATCGCGGTGCCGTCTCGCCTGCAGAGTTCGGCTCATCGCCGGACTTGGTCGATTGCGCGTGTCAATACCAATCGTCCGCCGAAGGCGGGAAACGTTTTCCTTCGAGCAGCAAGGCGTCGGTTGAACTGGACGCGCCCGTCGCCGTTTCCGCCCGGCCGAGCCCGGCCCGGCCCGATTCGTCGAGCGATTGCCCCCGCCATCTGATCGCGATGAATGCCGTTTCAAGGAACGAATCATGAGCAGCGCTTCCGCCCGGCGTTTGTTGTCCATCGACCTGCTCGACGACGACGAGCACGATCAGCTCGACGAGTGGGGCAACCGGGCGGTGTTGACCCAGCCGGGGGCCACGTCGGTGTCGATTCCAGAATTGTTCGCCGCCCAAGCACGCCGCGCCCCCGATGCGGTGGCGCTGGTGTGCGAGGAACGGTCGTGGACGTACCGCGAGCTGAACGAGGCCGCCAGCCGGTTGGCGAGCATTCTGATCGGCCATGGTGCCGGTCCTGGCGAGCGCGTCGCCCTCCTGTTGCCTCGTTCGGGCGAGGCCATCATTGCGATCCTCGGGGTGCTGAAGACCGGGGCGGCGTATCTGCCGATGGACCCGGCCCACCCCGACGCCCGAATCGAATTCATGATCGGCGACGCGGAGCCGATCGCAGCGGTCACCACCGCCCACCTGCGCGGACGGCTGGACGGGTTCGACTTTCTCGTCCTCGACGTCGACAGCGTTGCCGTTGACTCTCAACTGGGGACCGCGTCGCCGGCACCGGAGTCCGACGACATCGCGTATGTCATCTACACCTCGGGGACCACTGGTGTCCCCAAAGGGGTAGCGGTCACTCATCGCAACGTGATTCAGCTCATGCAGACCCTGCACGCTGATTTACCTGCAGGGCCGGGGCAGGTGTGGTCACAGTGGCATCCCTACAGCTTCGACGTGTCAGTCTGGGAGATCTGGGGTGCGCTGCTGCACGGTGGGCGGCTGATTGTGGTGGCTGACTGGGTCATTCGCTCGCCACGAGACTTCCACGCCCTGCTGATCACAGAAAAGGTCAGCGTCTTGTGTCAGACCCCGTCGGCGGTGGGGATGTTGTCACCGGAGGAGTTGGGTAGCACGGCGCTGGTGGTCGGCGGTGAACCGTGCTCGGCCGAGCTGGTGGAGCGGTGGGCGCCGGGGCGGGTGATGATCAACGTCTATGGTCCAACCGAGACCACGATGTGGGTGGCGATGAGTGCGCCGCTGGCAGCGGGCTGCGGGGTGGTGCCGATCGGTGTGCCGGTGCATGGTGCGGCGTTGTTCGTGCTGGATGGGTGGTTGCGTCCGGTGCCGCCAGGGGTGGTCGGTGAGTTGTACGTCGCTGGTGCCGGTGTGGGGGTGGGGTATTGGCGGCGTTCGGGGTTGACCGGGTCGAGGTTCGTGGCGTGTCCCTACGGTGCGCCGGGCGCGCGGATGTATCGCACCGGGGATTTGGTGCGCTGGGACGATGACGGGCAGCTGCAGTATTTGGGGCGTGCCGATCAGCAGGTCAAGATTCGTGGTCACCGCATCGAGCTCGGGGAAGTCCAATCTGCGTTGAGTGCGCTCGATGGGGTGGATCAGGCGGCGGTGATCGCCCGCGAGGATCCCCCGGGCGACAAGCGCTTGGTCGGTTATGTCACCGAGCGCCCCAATGCGACGATCGATCCCGCCACGGTGCGTGCGATGATTGCCGATCGCCTTCCGGCGTATATGGTTCCGGCTGCCGTGATGGTGCTGGAGACGCTGCCCTTGACGGTGAACGGCAAACTCGACCAGCGGGCCTTGCCGGCACCGGAATACCTGGACGTCGATCGGTACCGCGCCCCTGGCGATCTGGTCGAGGAGATCCTGGCTGGCATCTACGCCCACGTCCTCGGGGTCGCGCGGGTCGGAGTGGACGACTCGTTCTTCGATCTCGGCGGGGATTCGTTGTCGGCGATGCGTCTGGTCGCCGCGGTCAACACCAGTTTGAAGGCCGACCTTTCGGTGCGGGAGGTCTTCGAGGTGCCGACGGTAGCCCGGTTGGCGTCGCGTATCGGTGGGGGCACGGGTGGGCGTGAGCCGTTGGTGGCCGGTCAGCGTCCCGCGGTGATTCCACTGTCGTTCGCTCAGAGCAGACTGTGGTTCATCCGCCAGTTGTACGGTCCCTCAGCGGCTTACAACATGGCAGTCGTACTGCAACTGCGCGGGAATCTGGATGTCGAGGCGATGGGCGCGGCGCTGGCCGACGTGGTGGACCGCCACGAAAGCCTGCGCACGCTGTTCGTGGTGTCCGAGGGGACACCTCAGCAGATGGTCGTCGCTACCGAGCGGGCCGATCTGGGGTGGGACGTCGTCGACGCCAGCAGCTGGCCGGCGGACCGGCTGGCTGACGCCATCGAGGAGGTGGCAGCTTACCCGTTCGATTTGGCAGCTGAGATCCCCGTGCGAGGACGGCTTTTCCGCGTCGACGAGGATGAGCACGTGCTGGTCGGTGTGGTGCACCACATCGCCGGTGATGGCTGGTCGATCACCCCGTTGACGCGAGATCTCGGGGTGGCCTATGCCAGCCGATGCGCTGGGCGTGCCCCTCGGTGGGCGCCGCTGGCGGTCCAGTACGTCGATTACACGCTGTGGCAACGCGCCCAATTGGGGGATCTCGACGACGAGAGCAGCCGCATCGCAAGGCAGTTGGCCTACTGGCAGGACGCCCTGGTCGGGATGCCCGAGCGGTTGGCACTGCCCACCGATCGGCCCTACCCCTTGGTCGCCGATCACCGCGGTGCCACGGTGGCGGTGGACTGGCCAGCCCAACTGCAACAGGCGATGCGCGCGGTGGCCGCCCGGTACGAGGTCACCAGCTTCATGGTGATGCAAGCCGCCCTGGCGGTCTTGTTATCCAAGTTGACAGCGAGTTCTGATGTGGCGGTCGGCTTCCCGATTGCCGGGCGCAGCGATCCCGCCCTCGATGAGCTGGTCGGGTTCTTCGTCAACACCTTGGTGTTGCGTGTCGATCTGTCCGGAAATCCCTCTGTCGCCGAGATACTGGCCCAGGTGCGGCGACGGAGCCTGGCCGCCTACGAAAACCAGGACGTGCCGTTCGAAGTACTCGTCGAGCGGCTCAACCCGCCCCGGTCCTTGACCCACCACCCCCTGGTTCAGGTGTTGCTGGCTTGGCAGAACGTCGCGGGACGCGGGGCAGACCCCGGCGCCGGGTTGTCCTTGGGCGATCTGCAGTTCACCCAGGTGCCCACGGACACCCACACCGCACGAATGGACTTGCTGTTCAACTTGGCCGAGCGGTGGACCGAGTCCGGTGAACCTGCCGGGATCGGCGGAACGGTGGAGTTCCGCACTGACGCCTTCGAGGTCGCCAATATCGAAACGTTGGTTGAGCGGTTTGAGCGGATCTTGTCCTTGATGATCGCCGATCCGGGCGGGCGTTTGTCGTCGATGGACGTGCTCGACGTTGGTGAGCGGGAACGGTTGGAGGTGTGGGGGAATCGTGCGGTGTTGACCCGGTCGGGGTGCCCGGCGGTGTCGATTCCGGAGCGGTTCGCCGTGCAGGTGGCTGGTGTTCCGGAAGCGGTGGCGGTGAGCTTCGATGGTCGGTCGTTGACGTATCGGGAGTTGGACGAGGCGTCGAATCGGTTGGCGCGTGCGTTGGTTGGTGTTGGTGCTGGTCCTGGGG
>NZ_JAVROT010000626.1:0-6032 GCF_032162605.1 Mycobacterium sp.
AAGCGCCACATCAGCCTCCGCTGCTTAGGCGGGCGGCCTGGCCGCCGGCGGTCAGCGCAGCCACTTGTGCTGCACGCAGGGTTCGGGACACATGCATCTGAAGGGCTCCTTCTCTGGGGAGGCGTGCCATCACGGAGAACCGCGACGCCTCGACGTATGAGGTTGAGGTGCGGCTGTGCATTCACCGTCGCGCAGAAGGGCGTCTCATGCATCCGT
The DNA here is from genome assembly GCF_032162605.1 of Mycobacterium sp. Lineage (GTDB taxonomy): Bacteria > Actinomycetota > Actinomycetes > Mycobacteriales > Mycobacteriaceae > Mycobacterium. Next base: position 217 of record NZ_JAVROT010000626.1, read on the forward strand.
TGATTCACTGGCAGGGGTCCCTGGTGCGCGCGCAGGGGCTGCGTGCGGGCGCGGTGGCGAGAACTGACGCGGTCAGGCCCGCTGGGTCCCGTCGCCGTCGGCGGCGAGGACGCGGTGGAGTTGGGTGCGTGAGCGGATGTTGAGCTTGGCGAAGATCTTCCGCAGGTGGTATTCGACCGTGCGCGGGCTGAGGAACAACCGGGCGCCGATCTCGGGGTTGGAGAGGCCGTCGCGGGCCAGCCGGGCGATCTGGGCCTCCTGAGCGGTGAGCTGATCGCCGGTCTCGACGGTCCGTTTGCGGGCGGATTCGCCGGCGGCCAGCAGCTCGCGCGAGGCGCGCTCGGCGAATGCGTCCATGCCGATCGCGGTGAGCATCGCGTGGGCGGTGCGCAGCTGCTCGCGCGCATCGAGCCCGCGGCGCTCGCGGCGCAGCCATTCGCCATACACCAAGTGCGCGCGGGCGAGCTCCACGCGGATCCGGGTGCGGCCGAGCCGCTCGATCGCCTCACGGTAGAGGCTCTCGGCGGCCTCGCCCCAGCTGAGCAGGGCGCGTGACCGCGCCTCGATCCCCAACGCCCAATCAGTGCCGCTGGGGCGCGTGGTCTCCACGAGCCGCTGGAGGCCGTCGGCCGCGGACTCGGCGCTCCCGCTGCGGGCGGCTGCCTCGACGAGCTCGGCAAGTGCCCATGTGCAGAACCGCAGCTCCTCGCGATACTCGGTGGCCCGCAGGGCAGCCGCCAGCGCGTCCTCATAACGGCCAAGGCCGTTGTGCAGCAACGCGTTCGCCCAGTGCGTGAACGTCAGCACGAGTCCCTGTCCGCGGTGCATCGCGTCGGCGCTCGCGGCGTCGATCAGTTCGGTGGCGTCGGCCTCGCGGCCCCGCCATGCGGCGAGTAACAGGTTGGAGTAGGGCGCAAAGTGGCTGCCGGTCGCGTCGGCGACCGCTCGCGCCTCCTCGATTAGCGACGCGGCTGCGCCGAACTCGCCGGCGAACACGAGCAACCCCGCCCGATTGTTCAAGGAGATCGGGAGGACGGCGAGCGCGCCCGCATCGCGGGCGAGCTGCACTTGTCGGCCCGAAAGCACGTCCCAGGCCTCGTCGTCCCACAAGTCCGTGGCGGCGTGGGAGGCCAGCCAGAACCAGCGGATGCCCCCGTCTCGGGAGATGACGAATCGGCGGAAAGCGGTGAGCGCGCGCTTCAGCGTCAGGGCGCCAGCGGCGTGACCTTCGGTGAGCAGCAGCGCTAGTCCGTCCAGCAGTAGATCCAGTGCGCCCGGCGGTTCCACCGCTGGATGCGCCCGACGCGCTGCCTCGGCCACCTGCAGAATACCGACGCCACCGCCGAGACGGCCAGCGAACAGTGCGGCGGAAAGCGCGTCTAGGTAGGTTTCCCGCGCCAGCATGACATCGAGCGGCGCGAGCCGTTCGGCGGCCTTGAGTAGCAGTGGCGGAGCGTCGCTCCCGCGGTTGGCGGCGAACGCGATCTGCGCGCGCAGCAGCTCCGCCAACGCGCCCTGGAGCTCGTCGAGCGGCCCCGTCTCCGCCGCTCCGAGCAATTGCAGCGCCGCGTCGAATGCACCGGCGTGAAGCTTGGCCCGTGCTGCGTCCAAAGCCCGCGTCGCCCTGCGCGCCGGCTCTTGCGTCAAGGCGGCCGCCCTCTCCAGGAACGCGGCCGCCGCGGCCATACCCCCACGCGCCCGCGCCCGTCCTGCTGACCGCTCGAGCTCCGCGGCGACCTCCTCGTCGGGTGCCGGCGCCGCCTGCGCGCGGTGCCAAGCCCGGTGATCGGGATCATGTTCGGGATCGGTGGCCTCCGCCAGCGCGCGATGCACGCGTTGCCGGTCCTCAAGTGGCGCAACACGGTAGACCGCCGAGCGGACCAGCGGATGGCGAAACCGAATGTCGTTCACGCCGAATTCGAGCAGGCCGGCCGTCGCCGCGGTCGCCCCCGCCTCGGGTCCGATCCCGAGTCGCTCGGCCGCGCGCCATACCAACACCGGATCGCCGATCGGGTCCGCCGCGGCCAGCAACAACAACTCCTGGCTTGCGGCCGGCAGTGCCTCCAGCCGCCGCAGGAAGCTCTCCTCGATCCGACTCGACAGCGGAAGCGTGTTCGGCAGCCCGAATCCCCCGGCCAGCTCGGCCGCCGACGCCCCGCGCGGCAACTCCAACAACGCCAGCGGGTTGCCGCGTGTCTCGGCGATAATCCGATCACGCACCCGCGCATCCAGCGGCCCACGGATCACGGTCCCCAGTAACGCCCGCGCGTCATCACTGGGCAGCCCCTCGACGACCAGCTCCGCCAGGCCCGCCACCTCTGGTCCTGGCTCCCGCGCGGCGAAGACCATCACCACCGACTCGGCCCCAAGTCGCCGTGCCACGAACGCCAACGCCTGCGCCGACGCCCGATCCAGCCACTGTGCATCATCGATCAGGCAGACCAGCGGTCGCTCTTGCGCAGCGTCGGACAGGAGGCTCAACACCGCCAACGCGACGACCAACCGATCCGGTGTCTCCCCGCCACTGAGCCCGAACACCACACCGAGCGCGTCGCGTTGCGGGCCTGGCAAGCGGTCGCGCCTGTGGAGCATGGGCGCGCACAGCTGATGCAACCCGGCGAACGCGATCTCCATCTCCGATTCCACGCCCGACGCGCGCGCCACCCGGCACCCCGACGCCCGCTCCGTCAGGTACCCCAATAGCGCCGATTTGCCGATCCCCGGCTCGCCGCGCACGACCAGCGCACCGCTACGCCCCACCCGCAAGCCGTCCAGCAACCGGTCAAGCGTCGCGCGCTCGTTACGGCGGTCCTGCAACACCCGGCGCCACCGCCTCACGCTCAACTCTGGTGCCCCGCTTGTCGAGGCAGGCGTGGACATCAGCCCACAGCGAAGCTAAACCGCACCCAGCGCCCAGTCAACGTCACCAGGCCGGCCGCAGCGGCGGGCTCGCTGACTGGGGGTGGGTTTAGCGAAGGGCCGGGCGGTGGGCCTGCTGCAGCTCGCGTTTGAGGAGCTTGCCGGTCTCGGCGCGCGGGAGCTTCTCGACAAACTCGACGGAACGCGGCGCCTTGAAATGTGCCAATCGCTCGCGCACGTAGCCGATGATCTCCTGGCCAAGTTCGGACTGCCCGAAGTCTCCACCGATGGAGGCTTGATCGGCGGGGCCACCCTGGAGGCCCCACCGGAACCGCGCAGATCTGGGAAACAGTTCGCCGATTGCGCGAGCCGAACGGCGACCGGGTGGGGCTATGCCATCTCCTGGGCGGTGGCTCGATCTGCATCGTTCAGATCTATCAACGCAACGAATGATGTTTTCACGCAGCGTCATCGGTTGCATGACTCGCCTATCGCACGCGTTGAGTGACGGCGGATCCAGAACTTGTGAGGTAGTCGATATGAGCGATACCAAAACGTATTGGTTCGATACCGTCAGGTCGGTCGGCCATCAGCAACTCTACCCGCCTGACAGACCAAATACCGTCGACATCAAAGCTTTTCGCGATATTATCGACATCGGTCAGGAACTATGACGCAACCCTACCGTTCGGGTCGTGGTGGTCAGAACCAACGGACGGGCGTTCTCGACCGGCCTCGATTTCGCTTCGTTTTCGCGCATCGCACAGGGAGACGGTGCTTGGGAAGACCGCCGACGAAATCCTTGAACGCGTCGCCGCCCATATACATCGAATTCCTGGGGCCAGGACACTGATATGGGGAGTGCTTTGTCAAGTGGGCAGGGTGAAGGATGAAGGCATTGGTGGGGTCGAGCGTGTCGTGTCGCAACTTCGAGGGCGCCGCCGGGCTAATTTTGCGTGCCGCTGGTGAGGCCGTCGAGCACCATCGCACAGTATTGGTCGGCGATGGACTCGACGGTGTCGCCGATTTCCGGGCGGTACCAGAGGTACAGCATGTTGACCATGCCCAGCAAGCCGTTCACGACGGCGCGGTCCGCGCTGCGTAAGAGGCCCGTCTGGTGGCCGTCGTCCAGCACACGTTGCCAGCAATCCTGAACGCGCTCCCGGAGGGTCTGCAGTTCGGTGGCGCGGTGACCGGTCAGGGCGCCGCCGTCGCGGACCTGGATGGCCACTTCTCGGCGATGTTCGACGATGATCCCAACGTGAAAGCCGATGAGTTTCCTCAGCTTGTCGACGGGGTCGAGATCGGCCGTCGTGATCGCTTCGGCACCCTGCAGCGCCTGCTCGGTATAGCGCCGCAGAATCTCCCAGAGCAACTCGTGCTTGGAGCGGATGTGGTAGTAGAGGGCTCCCGGCTGGACGTCCGCGCGGTCGCCGATTTCGGCGACAGATGCGGCATGAAAGCCCTTGGCGGCGAACAACTCTATGGCTGAGTCGATGATCCGCTCGCGGGTGGCTGCGCCCTGTCCTGCGACGCTGCCGGGCGGTCGCCCGCGCGGACGTCGCGGAGCCTCCCCGAGTGTTGCGCCCCCGCCGGCACGACCGCTCACTTCATCCCGCCGTCCAGCTTCAGCGTGGCGCCGGTGCAAAACGAGGACGCCTCCGACGCGAGGTACAGCGCCGCTCCGAGGATCTCCTCCGGCTCTGCCACCCTGCCCAGTGCCGCGGCTGAGGCCAGCGCCTCGGTGGCCTGCGGGGTCCAGGCTCTCGACACATCGGTACGGAAGGCTCCACACTGGATCGTGTTGACCCGCACGGTTGGCCCGAAGGCCTGCGCGAAGCCCTCGGTCAGCGCATTGAGCCCGGCCTTCGCCGCGGCGTAGGGCAGCTGCTCGGGTGCCGGCCGGCTGGCCGCCACCGAGCTGATGTTGATTATCGAACCCCCTTGCGCGGCCGCCATCTGCGTTCCGATCAGGGCCGCCAAGCGGAACGGTCCCTTGAGGTTGATGCCGATGACCTTGTCCCACAAAGATTCACCGACCTGATCGAGGCTGGGGTATAGCGGCGACATGCCCGCGTTGTTGACCAGAATGTCCACCCTGCCGAACTCCGCATACGCGGTGTCCACCAGGGTGTCGCACTGTGCCCAGTCGCTGACGTTGCACCCCACCGGCAACGCTTTGCGGCCAGTGCGCCGAGCGACCTCGCCTGCGAGTTCTTTGCAGCCATCCAGCTTTCGGCTGGCGATGATGACGTCCGCGCCATGCTCGGAGAACGCTTCGACCATGCATTTGCCCAGACCTCGACTGCCGCCGGTAATCAGCGCCACCTTGCCATCGAATCTCATGTCGCCCTTACTTATGTAGTGATCACTCAATATGCTAACAGAACCCAAACTGCAAGCCAGCAAGCAAGGGGCAGGTTGGGCTACAAGCGACGGGAAGCTGACGCCCCCAATGATGCCGAGAATGGACGGTCAACGATGTCACGCAAGCAGTTGTGTTCGGTGCCAATCGAATCGGACGCCAAACCGGTGTATGGATCGGGCACCCCGGGACTGCTGGAGATGCATCGGCTCTTGCTGAGCGACCGCCAGGAATACTATCGGCGCAAGCTCGAGCAGTTCGACGAAGTCACCTTCATCAATCTGTTCGGAAACAAGGTGGTGCTCTTCCTGACGCCCGAGGGCGCCCAGGCCGTCGCGATGAACCTGGACAAGGCGTTGGCCAACGGGCCGGCATGGGGGCTGTTCATCGGGCTGGGATTCCGGCGCGGGATCCTGCTACTGGACTTCGACGAACACCGCCTGCACCGTTCGGTGATGCAGAGCGCGTTCTCCAGCCCCAACCTCAAGGGCTACCTGCAGCAAATGCAGCCCATGCTGGCCGAGCGCATCGCCACCGTGCCAGCGGGACAGGTGCCGCTCGGCCACACGTTCAAGGACATCTCGCTGAGCAT
>NZ_JAVROT010000627.1:0-3015 GCF_032162605.1 Mycobacterium sp.
TTTTTCTCAAATTCGTGTCATTTCCTCAAGGATCCCTTTTGGGCGGATACGGCGCAGCGGGGAGATCGCCGACACCGCACCCAACCGATAGTGGCATTTCGTCATGTGACGCCACCGACGGAATGAAGATGGGAGAGCAAGCGTCGATCAGGGTTGGTAGATATGTACGGGGCGCGCGAACTTATCTTCAAGGGTCCCGCTAACCTTGCTGCCGTGCGACGGTCCAGGGTCGACAAAGCCTTCTAGTGTCGAGCCGCGTCTCGACGGCTACGCCATCCTTGGTTATCGATGAAATATGCTGCGGCGCCGTCATACTCGCAGACAGCTGCCGCGAACTCGGTCCCGCGATACAGCAGGCCCGCACCGACATCGGTGGCGTACGCGGCCGGCAACACCCCGTCGCCCACAAGTCTGTGGAGTAACCTGTCGCTGTTCCCGATGCCGACTGTCGACGACATCGCCGCCCATCTACTCGATCAGGACGTGGTGTGGGTGTTCGGCGGGCAGTGTCGCCGGCCTGCTGGCCATGTGGCGATTGCAATCTCACGCAGCCGCACGCCAGCGACTGGATGTGTTCGCAGTGTGGAGGCGTAGGAGCTGGCGTCGGGGGCGAGGAAAGTGAACGCGCCCGGATACAGCAGGTCCAGCGTGCTCGAAGTGGCCCCTTTTAGTGGGATGTGAGGGGCCCGGGTGCCGGGCTGTCCGCTTGGTTGGGCCGGGTCTTCTATGGGCAGTTCGCGATCGAAACCTACGGCTGTGGCCATCGGGTAGCGGAATCCCAGTGTGATCGGGTTGGGGTCGAACTGGTCGAACTGCCGGAAGAATTCGCCGATCCCGTCCCCGGCACGCAGCATGACGTGTTTGAGGGTGAACTCGGTGATCGGTTGTCGCTCGGATTCGTAGGTGTCCAGCAGCGCGTCTCCGGCCTCGCCCGTGCAGACCGCGGCGAGGCTTCCAGGCAAGATTGTGTGCGTCCGCGATTCCGGTGTTGCCGCCGAATCCACCGTAGGGCGGGATGAGATGTGCTGCGTCGCCGACCAGGAAGATGCGACCTGCGCGGTAGCGATCGGCGATGAAGGCCCCGGTGCTCCAGGTCATAGCGCTGCGAATAGTTATGTCGAGGTCGGCTACACCGGCCACAGACCGGATCATCGGAATCGCCTCGGTGGCAACAGAATCCCGATCGATCGAATCCAAGTCGGCTCTTGGCGTCAGGGCGAACCAGTTGTGGTCGCGGGCGTCACTGCGGGCGAACAACAGGGCGCCCTCAGCCGGGGAGACCATCGCGCTGATCCGCCGTCCGCGCGTTGCCGACTCGAGGTCGGCGTCGAACAAGACGCTGAGACCTTTTCCCGGAATGGGTCGACCGTGGCGTCCTATACCGAGGCTGGTCCGGATCGATCCGCTGGCACCGTCGGCGGCCACCAGATAGCGGGCGGTGATCCTGCTCGGCGGCGTGGCCGGCGTGCCCGTGCCGACCGTCGACGAAGACCACACCATGTCGGCGGCGACGGCGGACTCGTGCTGCTCGATGTTGACGGCTGTGCAGCCATAGAACAACTGGGCACCCAACTCGGCGCTGCGCTGCAGCAGAATAGGTTCCATCCGGTCCTGATCACATGCATAGTGCGTGGTGGGGCGAAGCAGGTTTCGGCGGGCCAGTGCGAGCGGTAGATGTACCCGCTCGTAATCACCGGAGAGGCTATCGCCGATCGACACGCCGAAATGGTTCTCGCCCGCGGCGCGTACCGCGTCTTCGATACCAGCGGACCGAAGCAACTCCATCGTTCGGGCGCTGACACCGCGGAACTTAGGGTGGTTCGATGTCGAGGCGTGCCGCTCCACTACCCATACACGTAATCCCTGTTGGGCCAGAAACATTGACGCCGCCAAACCGACGAGACCGCCGCCGACGACCAGAACATCACAATCACACGCGCCGTCACGCCTTGACGCACCGCTCACAGCTCAGCCCGCCAGGCAGGGAGTAGTAGACCCTGACATGGCTTGATCAGCCTCCGTTCTGAGGAGTGGCGTCGGTCATGGTGCCGACGAGCAGGCAAGGCGCGTTGGACCGGTTGCTCCAGGCGTGGTTGGTGCCGCGGATGATGACGGTGTCGCCGGGGCGCATGAGCACTTCATCGGTGTCGGTGACCAGATAGATTTCGCCTCGCACGCAGGTAAGACAGTCGAGTGTGTCGGTGCGGTGCATGCTCGGATGCCGGGCGAGATCGGTTTGGCTCGGCTGGTGCTTCTGGTGCACCACTTCATTGAGGTCGGCCAGGACGCGGCGGTGCTCGTCTTCATCGGGGTCATCCGGCGGGATTTCCAGTGCCCGACAAATCATTCCGTTAGGCAAGGGTTCGCGGCGCGCTCCCAGGCCCTGCGTCTGCGATCGGTCGCCGTCAATGCTGTTGTCGACCGGGGTCTCCTGGGTCGCCCACAGCGTGGCGCGCCAGAAGAACCCCTCGCGGGATTGCACGTTGGTCAGTCCGCGCTGCAGGGTCGCCGAACGGCCCTGGGGGTCGGGGCCGACGACGAATCGGTTGGCGGGGGTGGTCATGGCGGTACTTCCTTTCGTTTAGCTGTCAGTTGGACCGTGAAGCAAAGCAGCTTGCGTGCCTTACGAAATCAGCGCTTCATTCCGGGTGCGTCGGCGGGGACGTCATAGAACTTGAGCGTGAACGAGACTGCCGTGTACATACCCATCAGGACGGTGATGTCCGTGATGCGATCATGACCGAGGACCTCGACCGCGCGGTCGTACAGGCTCTGGGGGATGTAGCGGCCAGCGGCCAGGGCCGTGGCTAGCTCATAGACGGTCTGCTCCCGCTCATCCTCCAGAAGTGTCGGCTGGCCGCAGAGCAAGGCGTCTACGACCTCGGGCGAGATGGCCAGCTCGATCGCGACTCGGTTGTGCGCGTTAATCGGAAACGGCGCGTGCCACTTGCCGAGAATGACGCAGACGGCGATCTCCCGCTCGCGCTGTGTAATCGAGTGATTCGGTGGATGAAA
>NZ_JAVROT010000628.1:0-2913 GCF_032162605.1 Mycobacterium sp.
TGCTGCTCGACGTGTCCAACCCACTCGAATTCTCCCAAGGCTTCCCACCGAACCTCTTCGTCAATGACACCGACTCGCTCGGTGAGCAAATCCAGCGAGCCTTCCCCGACACCCGCGTCGTCAAAGCACTGAACACCATGGTCGGCGATGTCATGACCACCCCGAGCGGCACTGGTTCCAGGAAGTCGCCCTCGGCACCGCCGACCAGTTGCCCTGGCAGGACGACGCAAAAACTCCGGGAGCCCTTCACGAGTGACCACTCGACCGAGTCTGTTCTGGCCTTTTACCGTGCCGCCGTGGCCACCGCGAACCGGACACTGAGGTCCGCGCCCTTGTCGAGCCCGCCCGTCGGCCAGCACGGGCAAGGGAACGACGAACCCGTCACCGATTTGCGGTTCATCGTGCTCCACGATCGAGGAGAACGCCCGCCATTTGGGCCACCTCGACGTCGCCCGAGAGTGTATCGACGGTCGGATCGGGATTGGCCAGGATGATCTGTCAAACACCGTTCACCTGAGCGACCAAGACTGGCCACGGATTTGAGACATACCGCTACGGACATCAGCTGAACCGTCCCGAGTTTGATGCACACCCCGATAGAGTTCGAACTGCTACACCAACCCGCCCAACCCGTGGCCTGAAACCATGTATGGCGACACCACCAAACCCACGGCACATCACTCCTTTTGGATCGTTCACGCTTGCCGTACGGTCAAGTATGGTTCGATCCGAACGGTAGGGGTACGGCATGGCCGCGACATCCAGCTCCCCGACCAGCAGCGGGGGTCATAGCACCAGAGGTAAGACCCCTGCCGGGAGTCTGACGCTTTCCTCCACGCTCGGCTTCACAACGCTCGAGGACGAGGTGGTCCTCGACGCGCTCGCGCTGAGCGGCGAGGTGCCCGCATGGCTGGCCGGCTCGCTACTGCGTACCGGGCCGGCGAAGTTCGAGGTCGGCGCGCGCGGCATGCGCCACTGGTTTGACGGCCTGGCCATGCTGCACCGGTTCACGTTCGAGGACGGGCGCGTCTCCTACGCCAGCCGCTTTTTGCGCAGCGCCGCGTACCGCGCCGCGCAGGAGCAGGGCGAAATCGCCTACACGGAGTTCGCCACCGATCCCTGCCGCTCGCTCTTCCGGCGGGTGCAGTCGCTGTTCGCCCCGGCGCTAACCGACAACGCCAATGTCAACGTCGGCATGCTCGGCGAGCGGCTGATCGCGATGACCGAGACGCCCATGCCTATCGAGTTCGATCCCGCCACGCTGGAGACCGCGGGCGTCGCCTACCGGGCGCCCGGCCAGCTGACGACCGCGCATCCGCACCTGGATCGGGCAAGCGGCGCAATGTTGAACTACGCGGCCCGGCTGGGTCCGCGCTCGAGCTATCGCTTCTTCGCGGTCGGCCCCGACGCGGCGCCGCCGCGCGTGCTGGCCAGCATGCCGGTCTCCGAGCCGGCGTACATTCACTCGTTCGGGCTGACCGAGCGCTGGATCGTGCTGGCCGAGTTCCCGCTCGTCGTCAACCCCCTGCGCCTCGCCCTGTCCGGCCGACCCTACATCGAGAACTACCGCTGGAAGCCCGAGCGGGGAACGCGCTTCACACTCTTGGATCGGGCCACCGGCGAGCGCACGACGGGCTTCGAGACCGACGCCTGCTTCGCCTTTCACCACGTCAACGCCTACGACGAGGGCGACGACGTCGTCGTCGACCTCTGCGCCTACCCCAATTCGCAGATCGTCGAGGACCTCTACCTGGAGCGGCTGCGCGCGGGCAAGCCAGCCTCTCGTGCGCACCTGCGGCGCTTTCGCCTCTCCATCGGCGATCGGCGCGTCACGAGCCGACCGCTCGCAGACAGCTGGGTTGAGTTGCCGCGCATCAACTACGGCCGCTGCAACGGGCGGCGCCATCGCTTCGTTTGGGGCGTCGACGCCGAATCGGGCTGGATCGACCGCATCGTGCGGGTCGACACCGAGGCGGAGACCGCGACGCACTGGTCTCAGAGCGGCTGCTACCCGGGCGAGCCGGTCTTCGTCGCCCGCCCAAACGCCGAACGCGAGGACGACGGCGTGCTCCTGTCGGTCGTCCTCGACGCCCCACGCGGCATGTCCGCGCTGCTCGTCCTCGACGCGCAGACCCTCGACGAGGTTGCGCGGGCCGAGGTGCCTCACCACATTCCCTTCGGCTTCCACGGCCAGTTCACGCGCGCTCGCGACACCTCCGTCACAACCGCGGGGAGTTGACGCGCAGGGGTGTGCACATCGCGCCCTCAGACATTGTGATCGCGCCGTCAAGCGGGACAATCCCGCTGCGATGTTGTCCGGCACTTGCCCCGGCTTCGTCGGCACGCCAGGTCATTTCGACGTGCCGCGGACAGGGACAGCGCCTGCTAATGTCCCTTGGCTCGTTGAGGATCTGATCCCGATGAGTTCACAGTGCCTCGTCTTCCGAACAACGAGTCAGAAAGCTCAACGAGTCAATCGGCACAGCCGGACGGTTGAGAAACACCCCCGGCGGCAGCTCATGGATCGACAAAATAGTCGAGAACTGTCTCCAATGTTCGCCGGGCCGCGCCGGGTATCTGTCGGGCCGGAATCCGGCCCGTCTTTTATGAATTCGGGGTGAACCGAGGACAATCCGTGCTTAGCCGAGGTACTTTGCTACGGACGTGAGGGCAATTGGAAACGCGTGTTAGATTGCGTGGCAACCAGATTCGGCCCGCAACACCAGCTCGCAGATAGCATTACTCTACCGCTCACCGGCGAGGGCGTGAAAGATGGCGCTGTAGGGGCTCGAACTTTCGTCAGGCTTCAGGCTCTAGGGGGTCAAGTGGTATGTCCGACAGGGCATCAACAGTCGTCCACCTCGTGGACGGCCCATTCATCACGGTCCGCAACGGGCGTCAGCCCTAATTGGC
>NZ_JAVROT010000629.1:0-8726 GCF_032162605.1 Mycobacterium sp.
ATCCACTGGCACGACGAGATCGCCAAGCAGGTAGGCCTGGACACCGCGATCGCGCACGGCATGCTGACCATGGGTCTGGGTGGCGGCTACGTGACGTCGTGGATCGGCGACCCCGCCGCGGTGACGGAGTACAACGTGCGGTTCACTGCCGTGGTGCCGGTGCCCAACGACGGAGTGGGCGCCCTGATCGTGTTCAACGGTCGCGTGAAGTCCGTTGAGCCCGAGTCGAAGTCGATCGTCATCGCGCTGTCCGCCACGACGGGTGGCAAGAAGATCTTCGGCCGCGCCACGGCCACCGCGAAGCTGGCATAGTGCCGCTCAAGGCCGACGTCCTGGGGATGGTCCACCGCTACCCCGAGAGCTTCAAGATCGGTCGCGAACAGGTACGCCAGTACGCCCGAGCGATCAAGGCCGACGATCCGGCCAGCTTCGACGAGCACGCAGCCGCCGAGCTCGGTCACGCCAACATCATCGCGCCGCTGACCTTCGCGTCCATTTTCGCGTTGTTGGTGCAGCAGGACTTCTTCCGCAAGGTCGACGTCGGAATGACCACCATGCAGATCGTCCAGGTGGATCAGCGATTCGTGTTCCACAAGCCCCTCGTCGTCGGCGAAACGCTGAATGCGTCACTGGAGATCCAATCCGTCGTCGAGCGGTTCGGGGCGGACATCGTCGTCACGCGCAGCGTCTGCATCGACGAGAAGAACGAGCTGGTGCTCGAGGCGTTCACCACGTTGATGGGCCACGAGGGTGACAACTCGATCCAGGTCCAGTGGGACGCCGAAAGTGGCCAGGTCATGCGCACTGCAGTCAAGGATTAGCAAGTCGGAACAGGGCCGATGTACACTCGGTCCTCGGGGTTTCGTCCAATTAAGCGCGCTGTCCGTCGGTTTCTGATCGACCGATCGGGGAGCGCGTGAGTTGTGTGAGCCCCGGAACGCAGGTTGGCCTGCCAACCGTGAAGGGGCGTAGCTCAACTGGCAGAGCAGCGGTCTCCAAAACCGCAGGTTGCAGGTTCAAGTCCTGTCGCCCCTGCTCAACTGAACACTCGAAGAGCGTGGACACTGGAAGGTGACCACACCGAAGACAACGAAAGGCATGCGGTGAGCGACGAGCGCGACGGTGCCGGCTCCCCGGTCGACGATGACATCGACTCCGTGGCTGACGACGTCGATTCTGTCGATTCCGTCGACGACGACGACGTCGACGCAGTGGGTGATGACATCGGTGTCGGTGGCAACCGTGGACAGACTGCGGTCGCGACCCGGCCTCAGCGACCGAGCGGGAAGCGGTCGCGGCGCGAGGCCACTGGTGACGACACTCCCGCCACTGAGTCGGGCTCCGTCAAGAACGGCGACGGCAAGAAGCCCAAGACCGCCAAGAAGCCGGGCGAGCCCCGCAACCCGATCACGTTCGTCGTCAACTTCCTGAAGCAGGTCATCGCCGAACTCCGCAAGGTGATCTGGCCCAACCGCAAGCAGATGATCAGCTACACCACCGTGGTCCTGGTCTTCCTGGTCTTCATGGTCGCCCTCATCGGCGGCGTCGACCTGGGCCTGGCCAAACTCGTGACATTGGTGTTCGGCTGACACAGCCGTCCGAGCCACATGCCACGTGCGAAGAGATCTAGAAAGGATTGACACGTGACTTCCTTCGAGGGCAGTACGCCTTCGGGTATGTCCGACGCGCGCATCGAGGCCGCGGACCCTACGACCGTGATTGCCGACCTGGCTGCGGAGTCGCTGGAACAGCCCGCCGGCGAGGCCGTGGAGGGTGCAGCGGACGAGGTGCCCGCCGAGGCGCAAGACGCAGACGAGGCGCCCGCCGAGGCGGCTCCGGAGGACGGTGACGTTCCAGAAGACGAGGACATCGACCCGGCCGTAGCGCTCAAGAAGGACCTGCGCTCCAAGCCTGGCAACTGGTACGTCATCCACTCCTACGCGGGCTACGAGAACAAGGTGAAGGCCAACCTCGAGACCCGCGTTCAGAACCTCGACGTCGGCGACTTCATCTTCCAGGTGGAGGTGCCCACCGAAGAGGTCACCGAGATCAAGAACGGCCAGCGCAAGCAGGTCAACCGCAAGGTGCTGCCCGGCTACATCCTGGTGCGCATGGACCTCACCGACGAGTCGTGGAGCGCGGTCCGCAACACCCCCGGTGTCACCGGCTTCGTCGGCGCCACGTCCAAGCCGTCGCCGCTGACGCTCGATGACGTCGTGAAGTTCCTGCTACCGCAGGGTGCGGCGAAGAAGGCCGCCAAGTCGACGTCGTCGGGCGCCGCTGCTACGACCGAGACCAACGGACTCGAACGGCAGGTCGTTCTCGTCGACTTCGAGGTCGGCGAGTCGGTCACCGTCATGGACGGCCCCTTCGCGACGTTGCCCGCCTCGATCAGCGAGGTCAACGCCGAACAACAGAAACTCAAGGTGCTGGTGTCGATCTTCGGCCGCGAGACACCTGTGGAACTGACCTTCACCCAGGTCTCCAAGATCTAAAGAACTACAAGAACAGGAAGAACACCTCATGGCCCCCAAAAAGAAGAAGATCACCGGGCTGATCAAGCTGCAGATCCAGGCGGGCGCGGCCAACCCCGCGCCGCCCGTCGGCCCCGCGCTCGGCCAGCACGGCGTCAACATCATGGAGTTCTGCAAGGCGTACAACGCGGCGACGGAGTCGCAGCGCGGCAACGTCATCCCCGTGGAGATCACCGTTTACGAGGACCGCAGCTTCACCTTCGCCCTGAAGACGCCGCCCGCCGCCAAGCTGCTGCTCAAGGCGGCCGGTGTGCAGAAGGGCTCCGGCGAGCCGCACAAGAACAAGGTCGCCAAGGTGACCTGGGATCAGATCCGCGAGATCGCCGAGACCAAGAAGGAAGACCTCAACGCCAACGATATCGACGCTGCGGCGAAGATCATCGCAGGCACCGCCCGGTCGATGGGCATCACGGTCTCCTAGTAGTAGCTAGTAGCTCCACCCAGCTCCAAACGTGGAAGGGCCCGCTTCGGCCCGCAAGATGTTGCTCTTCGCGCAAGCGCTCATCGAAAGATGTTGCTCTTCGCGCAAGCGCTCATCGAAAGACCACGACCCAACGAAAATGATTGGAATCCAATGAGCAAGAACAGCAAGGCATACCGCGAAGCCGCCGAGAAGGTCGACCGCGACAACCTCTACACGCCGCTCGAGGCCGCGAAGCTGGCCAAGGAGACGTCGTCGAAGACGCAGGACGCCACCGTCGAGGTCGCGATCCGCCTCGGTATCGACCCCCGCAAGGCCGACCAGATGGTCCGGGGCACCGTCAACCTGCCCCACGGCACCGGCAAGACGGCCCGCGTCATCGTGTTCGCCGTCGGCGAGAAGGCCGAGGCCGCCGTGGCCGCGGGTGCCGACGAGGTCGGCAGCGACGATCTGATCGAGAGGATCCAGGGCGGTTTCCTGGACTTCGACGCCGCGATCGCCACGCCCGATCAGATGGCCAAGGTCGGCAAGATCGCCCGCGTCCTCGGGCCGCGCGGCCTGATGCCGAACCCGAAGACCGGCACCGTCACCCCCGACGTCGCCAAGGCCATCACCGAGATCAAGGGCGGCAAGATCAACTTCCGCGTCGACAAGCAGGCCAACCTGCACTTCGTCATCGGCAAGGCCTCGTTCGACGAGACGAAGCTTGCCGAGAACTACGGCGCCGCCATCGACGAGATCATGCGGGCCAAGCCGTCGTCGTCGAAGGGCCGCTACCTGAAGAAGGTCGTCGTCTCGACCACGACCGGCCCCGGCATCCAGGTGGATCCCGCCGTCACGCGGAACTTCGCAGAGGCATAACCACCTTGCCGCGAGCGTGCGTGTCTGCTCGCAGCACGCCGTTGTTGCGTGGCAGACCGCGCACGTTCGCCGGGGTGTTCGCCGCCGTTGTGATGCTTCTGATGACGTCCCCGACGGCCGCTGCCGACGTCCCGCCGGTCTCGCCCCAGGCGCAGGCCGCGGGGCTCGTCGACGTACGGACGGTCGTACCCGATGCGCGGATCGATCTGCGTTATGCGACGACCAACAACTTCGTCGGCGTGGAGCTGTACCCGGCCGATGCGCGGTGCCTGATCCACGAGTCGATGGCACCGGGACTCGCGACAGCCGCCGACATCCTCCGAAAACACAACGCACGGCTCGTGTTCTGGGATTGCTACCGACCGCACGACGTCCAGGTGCGGATGTTCCAGGAAGTGCCCAACCCGAACTGGGTCGCTCGTCCGACCGAGTTCGCGCGCAGTCACGAAGCCGGCCGCTCGGTGGACGTGACCCTGGCCGATGCGCATTACGGGTGGCTCATCGACATGGGGACCGACTTCGACGACTTCACGCCGCGTAGCCTCGCGTACGCCACCGAGGGGGTCACCGCGACTCAACAGGCGAACCGGTCCAAGCTGCGCGCGGCGATGGAAGCCGGCGGGTTGACGGTGTACTCGGGCGAGTGGTGGCACTTCGACGGCCCGGAAGCCGGCGTCGGACGCCCGATCCTGGACGTCCCGGTCAACTGACGACGGCGCGGTACGCCGAGGATCCCGGGCAGAGCGCTTGGCAGGCTTGATCGAATCGGACTCTGCGACTGGGACTATCCGGTTTGCCGAGCTTCGTTCCAGTGCTCTGCGAGTATCTCTGCCGGCTCGGTGAGCAGTGCGAGCGGGGACACGACACCGAGGAGCCGTTCGTCGAAGATCGGATCTACCTCGGTGACAGCACTTCTCAGTTCCGACAGTCGACCTCGGTAATTTTCGAGAACCGAGGACATGTCGCCGGGGGAGAGCCGTGGACGAAACTCCACGTGGAGCAGGACGAGCCCGGTTGTCCGATGGCCCTTGATCTCCGGAACGATGATGAACGGTCGCTGATCGTTGCGACCAACGGCGGCCAGAACCTGTTGTTGTTCTGCCACCAGTAGCTTCGTCCCGATCAGCCGGTGATCGACGTCAGTGCGTGAACGCAAGCCCTGGGCCATCCCGCGGCGACTGATCACGGCAACGTGCTCATCGACGACGGCGTAGTGGGTCGAACCGACAACGGCCGCCACGGCCGGATCGAGGGCCGCGACCGTGCGAAGCGCACTGTAGGAGAAGGAGTTCCGACCGGCCCCGGCTGCGAGTACCGCCTCGACGAGCGGGACGGACAGGATCTCCTCATCGCTGCGGCTCGTGCCGACCGTCACCGTCTTCGCTTGGTGTCGGATGGTGTCGATCGTGCGCGACACCTGGTCGATGCCATCGGTGAGCGCGGCCACCAGCTCGTTGATCACCGCGTCGGGCCCCGAGCAGCGCGACAGCAGCGTCTCCTCGGAGCGGGTGACGATCGCGTGGAACGCGACGGCGATCCGCGCGGACGCCCTGGCGCTCAACGAACCGTCGTACTGGCCGGCGTCCAATCTGCGCATGAAGTCATCGGCGGCTGGCCCGATTGCCGCCGGGAGGTCGGCCAACATGGCTAAAGGTTCGCGGTCGTTCGCGACTGCGGTCTCTTCGATCGTGACCCGCGCGGCCCTCAGGGGCAGGGCTTGTTCGTCGATGGCCAACGCCGCGTGGTAGCCGAACAGGTGGCCCGCCATCGCAGCGAGCAGGAAGGCCAGATCCGGATGGACTCGAGGAACCCAGATGACGTCGTGCGCAGCATTGAACCGTGATTCGTCCTGAGTGGCAATGACAATGGGCAACCCGTTGTGCGAGGCGAAGATCTCCACCTCCTTGGCGATGTCATCGGCTGCGGAGCCGGTCATCCCGGCGGCGCAGACGAGGGTCAGCGGCTCCGCGGACAGGTCGATGTGTTTCTTGTCCGACGATTCGTCACACGAGATGGATCGATAGGTGAGTTCAGAACACTTGATCCGGATCTCTTCAGCCGCAATTCGGTTCCGGTCGGAACCGACAACCGCCCATGCCGTCCTCATCGGCGCGTGGCGTTGAGCCAGCACGGCGATCTGCTTCTCGTCGTCCAAGAGTCGACGCATGGCATCGGGGAGCGATGAGAGCGCAGAGAGGAGTTCGTGTTCCTCGGAGTCGTTCTGACAGCGAGCAGCCCGCGCCAACGCTCGCGCGAGCAGGGTTCCCGCAGCGATCTGGGCGTAGAAAGCCTTCGTCGATGCGACGGACATCTCGACGTCGCGACCGTCGGCCGTGTAGAGCACGCCGTCGGCCTTCTCGGTGAGATCGCTTCCCCGGCGGTTCACTACCGCGATGACGAGGGCACCCCGGCGCCGAATGATGTCGACTGCGCGGTTGGTGTCGGTCGTGGTTCCGGACTGGCTGATGGCGATCGCCAGCGTGTCTGACATGTCGGGGACGAGTCGAAAGCCGGACAGCTCGGTCGCCGTCGTGGCGACGACTTCGAAGTGGTCGCGGGGGAAGGCGTCCCGTATCGCGGCTGCCACCGCCCTGCCTGCGACGGCAGCGGTTCCTTGACCGATCACGACAATCCGTCGGATCGCACCGTTGTTCAGTCGGGTGACCGCCTGCGGCGGAATCACGTCCTCTCCCAAGGAGGCTCGGAGCAGTCCGGCTACGTTCGAGACCCGACCCCGCAGTGTCTTCTGCATCGAGTCGGGCGACTCGTGCAACTCCTTCTCCAAGAAGTGGGCATGATCGCGCCGGTCGATGTCGCGCGTGGTGATGGAGGCCGTCGCGACGTCTGCATCGGTGATCGGCCGTGCCGACCCGTCGTAGGCCCACCGACCCATGGCGTGCAGGCGACCGGCATCGGTGCTGTCGATTGTCACCACTTCGCCCGTATTGCCCTCCAGGCGAATGTAATTGCGACAGTGTTCGACCAGTCCGTAGAGCTCGGATGCGACGATCGTCATCCCGTCGAGGGCGCCGACGAGCAGCGATTGCCCGCTGCCGCGTTGAGCCAGCAGCACCCTGCCGGGCTCACCTGCACAGTTCGCGGCGATGGCGACGGAGCCTTCGAACTCCGTCACGGTATGGCGAAAGGCGTCCACGATCTCGACGTCCATGCCCATTCGTCGACCCGCGAGGATCGGTATCACCTTGGCGTCGGTGGTGATCTCGGGCGCGATGTCGAGGCCGTACCGTTCGATCAGCTCCGCGTAGTTGTCGACGTCGCCGTTGAGTGCGGCGACGACATAGGGAGAGTCGGAGTCTGCCGTTGAGCCCGAGAGTTCCTCGCTGGTCAGCGGATGTGCATTCGCCTGGTTGATCATTCCGACGCTGGCCCAGCGGGTGTGCCCGACGACGACCACGTGCGCAGTCGACGTCTGGAGTGCGTCGAACAGCAGGGAATCGGTGGCAATCGCGGCCCGAAGGGCACGTCCGTTGTCGCCCAACCCGCCGATCTCCGCGGCGTGCTTGTAGACGATGCTCAGGTGTCCCGCGGGCGTCCGCACGGCAGTGGAGGTGAACAACGGATCACTGCGCCGGCGCGCGATCGCGGCAGCGGTTCCAGGGTCGCTGAAGTCGAGGGCATGTCCGGTGACCAGAACGTGCAGACCCACCGAATCGCGACCGCGCAATTCCAGTCGGTCGAGAGACGACAGACCCACCTGGATGGCTGCGTAGGCATCGCGCGCCGCCTGGCCGACTGACGACCCGGCAAGTTCGTCGACCTCGGCGGCGAACCGCAGGCGGTCCCGACTGATCGACCACCACGCATCCTTCAACGCGATCGTGGCAGCATTCAGCCGCTCGACGTCGTCGCGGGCGGTGGTCCGCATCTGCAGTGACGACTCGAGTGCGGCGATCTGCCGCTCGATGTCGACCGACACGGCGGCGAGCGACTCGGCGACCGACGGCTGGTCGAGCAGACACCGCACCCCGGCGATTCCACGCAATCGGTCGTCGACCCGGGTCAGTGCGCCGGCTACGCGCTCGATCTCGGCGGCCCGTGCCGCGGGTCCGGCCTCGATGGTCAGCATCCGAAGGGCCGACATCATCTCGTGCACCAACTCGCGCCCGTCTGGCGGGCGGACGTCTGATGCGTCGTATACAACGGCGACGATCCCACACACGTGACTGCACTCCCCTCGGAGGCTGATCGGCAGTGCGCAGGCGGCAGAGCGTGCGGCTCGACCGTCATTGCACGGCTGCGGCGACGCCAGCCTCACGCTCGTTTCGACTCGTTTGCCCCCGTGCCAGAAGTCCAAGAGAAAGATCCCTCTGCACCGTAGCGCACAGCGGCGCGAGTGGCTAATTATTTCCAATAATCAGGAGAACTTCAGGCGCGACTGAATCCTGCATGTCACGGCGTCATCTATCGGTTCAGGCCATCGCGACATCACACGCGTCGGTGGATATAGCAACCGTACGAGGCCAAGGAAGTAGGCGGTCGTTGGCATCCTCATTGGTCTGAAAGCCGCCGCCGGAGAAATTCGCGTGCCGGTTCGGAGCCGTCGTGTTCCAAAGCGGTTCGATACCAGCCGGCGGCCTCCGAGTACCGCCCCGCTCGTCGCAGCAAGTCCGCGCGGTCGCCGTGGCGTGCACCGCGGCGATCACAGCCTGCGGCAGGTAGGCACCCGGCGCACCCTCCGCCAAGCGCAGCTGGTGGAGTCCACGCGCGATCCGGCCGTGGTCCCACCGTCCGCGGTCCTGCTCGTCGAGCGGCACCAGCGCTTCCGCGTCGTCGACGCGCGTCGTGCGCCGCGAATCATGAAGCAACATCAAGGCGGCCAGCGCATGGGCATCCGGCTCGCCTGGCATCTCGCCCCCGAGGCGTACGCCCTCGTCGCAGAGCTCGTCACG
>NZ_JAVROT010000630.1:0-4752 GCF_032162605.1 Mycobacterium sp.
CGCCGCCCGATGAGGGTGTCGCCTCCAGCGGCGCCGTGCTCCGGAAAGTCACTCTGGTTCATCCGTCGGCCCCCGACGAGAAGTGTCTCGGCTAAAACGTACGCCTTCGAGTCAGTCGACATAAGACTGTCCTGGCCATTGCCAGGAACAAGCGGCAAAGCGCAGTGCGGACAAGACGGCGATGGAGATTGCGCATCTGCTGTTGTCGACATCCATCTCGGTCCGGGCTGCGGGACGCTCATTGGCGGGCCTCTCGGTGGTGGATCGAGGCCCCACATGCTCTTCCGGTCAGCGGGACTCCGCGCTTACCTGCCAGCTAGTAGCGCGCGGCGCGGCTTGCTGGTGTTGATGCCCTGAGAAGTGCGGTGGTAGCCATGTGACAGCTCCTCAGCGATCAGCGCCCGACACGGATTGGGAACGCGACGCGCCAGCAGACCAACTAAGGACAAGCGCCGAACGCAGTCTGAATTCAACGGCGCTACAGCGCAATTGGGGACCGGCATGACTTCGTAGAACACCAATGTCGCTAATTCTCGACCGCGCCCGATCGCGGCAGCGTGTTAGTGGCCGCCCTCGGCTTGGCGGATCTGCTCGGCGGAGTTCGCGGACGCGAGGTTGGCTGCGAGGAAGTCCGGGGTGCGGGGCAGGCTCAGGTGCAGCTCGGCGATGACACACACGTGCACGTCGCCGCGACTGATGTGGAAGTCCAGAGCGTGACCGCCGTGGGTGCGGTTGTCGTCGAGGAAGTGCAGGTGGTAGCCGGCGACCGAGATGCCCTGCTCGTAGTCGGGCAGGCGGAAGCCGGCGAGGGTGCCGGTCACGTCGGTGCAGTGGGTCTCGGCCTGGCCTTCGGTGGCTTTGATCAGCGGTGGATACGGCGGCGTCTGGCCCATCACGGTCCGGGTGCTCAATTCGCTGAAGCGTCCACGAATTCTGATGGCGTACATGAGGTTCTCGCTGCCGATCAGATTGTCGATCCGCGCGATGACATCGGCCCGGTCGGTTGGTTCGCCGATGGCGAGGGTGTGATCGGTGCGGAAGCGCGTGACCGCCGCGAAGGGGGTCCGTTCAGTGTCGGCGGCGACTGTGGCGCTACCGTCGGCGCGCATGTGGTAGCAGACGCCGTCGAGAATGACCATTTCACCGTCGAGGTGGTTGAAGGTGCCCAGCCCGAAGTCGCCGTGGTGCAGGATTTCGGCGATTGTGACGTCGCCCTCGTAGACGCCGTCCAGCAGGGCTCCCATGGTGGACGACTGGTACAGCTCGCGGGCTCCGTGCGTGGCTTCGCCGGCCCTTCCGCTGCCGTAATGGTGGGCGACCATGGTTTTGGCCCAGTGCCGGAATCGGTCGTGGGCCGTCAGGCGTGCGGTGCTCATTGGAAGGCGTCTTCGTGAAGGTGTGCCCCCAGGTCGGTGTTGCGGCTGTAGTCGACCGGGACGTCGATGAGCGTCGGGCCGTCCTCGGCTAGCGACTGCTTGAGGACCGTCGCGAATTCCTCCCGCGTCTCGACGCGGTAGCCGTGGGCGCCGAACGCCGCGGCGTAGGAGACGATGTCGTAGTCACCCAGCTGTACCCCGGACTTCCGTCCGTATTTCAGCACCTCCTGGAAACCGACCATGTCGTAGGTGTTGTCGCGCATGATCACGTGGGTGAAGGTCAGGCCGAGTCGTGTCGCGGTCTCCAGTTCCTGTGCGGAGAACAGGAACCCGCCGTCACCGGAGATGGACACGACCTGGGTGCCGGGGCGCACCAAGGCCGCCGCCATGGCCCATGGCAGCCCGACGCCGAGCGTCTGCTGGCCGTTCGAGAAGAGCAGGTGGCGGGGCTGGTAAACGCGGAAGTGCCGCGCCATGTAGATGTACACCGAACCGATGTCGCAAGCCACGGTTGCGTTGTCGTCGAGACCCTCACGCAGCGCCAACACCAGCGCCGCCGGATTGACCCCGTGACCCTGGGTAGAAGCGGTGCGGGCGCTTTCGTCAATACCGGCGAGCACCCGCCGCTGGCGGGCGAGTTCCGACGCGTAGCCATCGGCGAGAACCAGATCCGATACCAACGGGGTCAGCTGGTCCAGGGTCGCGGCCACCGAGCCGCGCAACTCCAATGCCGGCTGGTAGTGGTTGTCCACATCGGCCGGGATGGTGTCGATGTGGACGACGGTGCGGTCAACGTCGGAATTCCACAGCACCGGGTCGTACTCGACGGCGTCGTAGCCGATGGTGATCAGCACGTCGGCGTTCGCGACGACGACGTCGCCGGGCTGATTGCGGAACAGGCCGACCCGGCCCAGGTAGTGCTCTTCGAGGGCACGCGACACCACCCCTGCAGCCTGGAAGGTCTCGATCACCGGCAACCCAGTGGCCGTGACGAGAGCCCGCAGCGCCGCGCAACTCTGCGGGTCGGCCCCTCGGACACCAATCAGCAGGGCAGGCGTCGATGCCTGCCGAATGAGATTGGCGGCGTGGATGATTGCGTCGGCGGGTGCCGGGCCCAAGGCCGGCGTGGGCAGGGCCCGCTCGACGCTGGCGGAGGTCGGCGCAGCCAAGATGTCCTGGGGCAGGACGATCGCGGCGGCTCCCTGCGGCGCGGTGGTGGCGGCCCGGAACGCGTTCGCCACCGTTTCCGGAACGTTGTGGGGGTCGTCGACCTCGCCGGTGAACTTGGTGACCGTCTTCATCATTGCCGCGGCGTCCATCGACTGATGCGTTCGTTTGAGCCGGTCCTTGCGGCTCACTGCGCCGCAAAGCGCAACCACCGGGTCCTGCTCGGTATCCGCGGTGAGCAGGCCGGTGGCCAGATTCGCCGTCCCAGGCCCGGACGTCACCAGCACCACGCCAGGGGTTCCGGTGAGGCGGCCGATGGCCCCGGCCATGAACGCCGCGTTCTGCTCGTGGCGGCACACCACCAACTGCGGGCCCATGTCAGCCAGAACATCGAAGACCGCGTCGATCTTCGCCCCCGGGACGCCAAAGACGTAGTCCACCCCGTGCGCGGTGAGGGCTTCCACCACCCGCTGAGCGGTTCGCGCCGCCGGCCGAGGTGTGTCGGTTGCCGTCATCGTGGCCTACTTTCTCGTCAGTGCGGTGGTCGGGCAGTAGTGGCGGCCGGATGTCGCCCGTGGTCAGGCAAATCGTGGGAACAGCCGGAGCGCGTTGTCGCGTTCGACGCCCGTAGCTGTTCCTGGGCGAAGCCGTCGAAATGGATGAGGTTGGCGATGTTTCGGATCACGGTGGCCTCAGGGGCGGCGGGCCAGTCGGTGCCGAACAGAATGTGGTCACCGGTGGTGACCTCGAGTCTGGGTCGTCCTCGGACCCGGCGAACGCCATCGGCATCGACACCACCTGTGCCGCGATCCCCTGCCGATCCATGTAGGCCAGCGCCGCCTCCGGCGTCCACTGCACCGAAATCTTGTAGCCGCCGGTCGGTTTGAAGCCCTTCGCAGCCACTTCCGCGACAGCATCCTCAGGCATCCCATGTGTGTGGACATCAATGCGCTGACTCGCCATCACCCCTCCTGTTGTTCCCGCTCGGCGTTACGAGTGGTAGAGCGTCTGGATGTTGTCGTGCAAGGTGACCGCCATCGGCGGTGCGGCGTAGGTGTCGGTGACGACTTCGACGTAGGCTGCGGTGTCGCCTTGGGCTGCCTGTTGCAGCGCCTGATCGAGTTCGCCGCAGGTGGCGACGCGAGCGGTGAACCAGTCGTCGCAGCCGAGCGCGTGTGGTAGCTCGGTGTAGCGCCATGACGCGATGTCGTTGTAGGCGATGTTGGGCTCCTGGCACAGAAGTCGCTCGATGAGATAGCCGGAGTTGTTGACCACGAAGACGATCGGTGTGAGTCCGCGGCGCCCTAGTTGACCGATTTCCTGGGCGGTGAGCTGGTGGGATCCGTCGCCGGTGATGAGGATGAGGCGGCGGCCAGGGGCCGTCACGGCCGCGCCGAAGGCTGCCGGTGTCGCCCACCCGATGGACCCCCAGAGAGTCTGATTCTGGAAGGTGACGCCCGTCGGCATGGAGGCAAATGCTAAACCCATTGAGGATGTGCCGGTTTCGCCAAAAAGGATGTCGTCGGGCTGGAGGAAGTGAGCCCAACGGGGATAGAGCGCCTCTGCGGTGATGGGGTCATCTCCGCCGCCGACGATGGGCCCAAGCGACGTCGGCTCGATCGGAGCCTTTTCCGTCCGTCGTGTGACACGGCGGGTCAATTCGCTGAGGATGTCCGCCATTTCGACGTTCGGGTAGACCTGTGAGTCGACCGTTGTGCGGTGATGGCAGATGTCGATCGTGTGCTGTGGGTCCAGGCGCGCGGTGAACGCACCGCTGTTGAAGTCAGTCATCATGGTTCCCACCACCATTACGCAGTCACACGACTCCACGAACTTGCAGACGGTATCGTCCATCAGCCGGCCGGCGTACATGCCGATGTAGTTGGGCTGCTGTTCATCGAGAACCGACTTGTCCCCGAACATCGTGGCGAACGGCAGGCCCGAAGCATCGACGAAGGATTGCAGTTGCGTGCCCAGACCGGCTCGAACGGCCACGAGTCCGGACAGGATGCAGGCGGTCTGGGCGTCCGCCAGCGCGGCGAGAATGGCCTCGGTCGCCGACTGCAGTGTCGCCGGGTCGCTGAGCGGCGGGGCGATCGGCCAAGCGCTGCTGACGACGGACTGGTTGGCGACATCGGAGGGAAAGGCCATGTAGACCGGTCTGCGATGATAGAGGGCCTCCGCGATGAGGCGTTCTGTCTCGTACGCC
>NZ_JAVROT010000631.1:0-4823 GCF_032162605.1 Mycobacterium sp.
AGTCCATCGAGAGCCCGAACGCGATGCAGAACAGTAGGACTGGCATCGACGTGTTCACCACGCCGGGCGTGAACCCCAGGAAGCCCGATCCGTGACCGTCCTGGAAGATCCACACCATCGCGCCGAACGCCGCACTGAGCGACAACATGTTCAGTGCCAATGCCTTCAGCGGAATCACCACGCTGCCGGTGAGCAGGAATAGCACCGCAAACATGATCACCGCGATGAGCCCAAGGACCACGGGCAGCCGCGAGGTGATCGCTTCGACGCTGTCCCGGTTGACCTGAGCAGTGCCTGCGAAGAATACGTGACGTCCGCCCGGTCCGTCGACCGCGTGCAGGCCGTCGAGTTGCGCCTGCGAGGATTCGGAGAACAACGGTGCGGTGCTGCGCACCGTCAGGTACGCGCTGCCGTCGGCAGCCCGAATCGGCGACACCGCCGTCACGTCGGGGACCCGAGCCAGATCCATCGCGTAGCGGTCGAACTGGGCCCTGGTGAGACCATTCGCGTCTGGCACCACGATGGTGACGGCGGCCGCGGAGTCGTCGGGGAACTGCGTGCGCATCACGTCACCGGCCTGGTGGGCCGACGCACTCTGAGGCAATACCCGGTCGTCGGGGAATCCCCACTTCACCCCGAGGAAGGGGCTGCCGAGAAACAGGAGCAGCGCGACGACCGCCAGCCCGGCGGGAAGCGCGTGCCGCATGACCATCTTGGTCCACCGATAGAGGACGTGCTCCTCAACGCTGCCCACGAGAGGCTCCAGCCGGTTGAGGATCCGCCGGAGCAGCCGGCGAATGTCCCACGCCTGCAGCCGATCCCCTAGCAACACCAGCGCTGCGGGCGTGACGAACAGTGCAGCCACTGCGCCGAACGCGACGGTCGCCACTCCCGCGTAGGCGAACGACTTGAGGAACGCCATCGGGAACACGACCATCACGGCCATCGACAGGGCGACGATCGTGGCCGAGAAGAGCACCGTGCGCCCTGCCGTCACCATGGTCTGCACCAGCGCTTCCGCGGGTTCGGCCCCGTCGGCCAGTTCGTCGCGGTAGCGGCTGATGATTAGCAACGTGTAGTCGATGGCTAGGGCCAAACCCATTGCAGCGCTGAGGTTCAGCGCGAAGATCGAGACGTCGGCGAAATTGGTGACACCCCGAAGCACGGCGAGCGTACCCAGGATCGCCGTGCCGCCGACGGCAAGCGGAACCGCCGCCGCCAGCACCCCGCCGAAGACCCAGACGAGCACCACGAAGCTGATCGGGATGGCCAACGACTCCATGACCAGCAGGTCGCGCTGCGACTGCTCGGTGATCTCGACGTTCACCGTCGCGTCACCGCCTGCGCGCACCGTCACACCGTCTCTGTCGTGGACGAATTGGTCCGTCAGGTCCTTCGCGTACTGCTGAGTCTTGCTCTCGTCGCCCGCCATCCCGGCCACGATCAGCCCGGACCTGCCGTCCTCGCTGATCAACGCCGCCCGCTCGGGAGCCGGCGCGGTCCACGGTGACGTCACCGACGCGACGTGCGGCGAGTGCGCCAGGTCGTCGACCAGTTCGGTGCCGGCCGCGGTCGCCGCGACGCCATCGGCCCCCTCCGGAGCGGACACGACGATCACCAGTTTCACGTCGCCCGCGTCGAACTTGTCCGTCAGCAGACTCTGCGCCCTCGCCGACTGCGACGACGGGTCCTCGAATCCGCAGGCGCACAGGGTCTTTGCTACCGGCACGCCGAAGATGGCGGCGGCCGCCGCCACCAGTGCCGCCATCGCGAGCATCCGCCGTGGAACGGTGAGGGCGAGCCGGGCGATGCGGTGCAGCAGCCCCCTCCCTGACGGCGGTGCCTCGTCAGCCGCTGCGTGCCGAGGAGCCGGTCCGCTAGATCGCTCGATGTCGCAAGTCACGGGACCACCTGCCCCTCCGAGAGACTCAAATCAACGTTCGGAGACTTTTGTCATCCGTCGATGACTTGTGACCGTACGCCGAGGTAGTGGCCAAGTCAACAGTCGCCGACATAGAGTTCTGGGATGGAGACACCACGTCCTCGCCATGCCGCTCAGACGCGCACTGACATCCTCTCGGCGGCACGCCAACGCTTCGCCGCCGAAGGATATGAACGCACCACCCTGCGCGCCATCGCGGCGGACGTCGGTGTCGATGCCGCGCTGGTGACCCGATATTTCGGCAGCAAGCAGGACCTGTTTGCGACGGCCACTGAGTTCCGAATCGACCTTCCGGATCTAGCCGCGGCAGACCCGGACGACATCCCGGGCATGCTGCTGCCCCGGTATTTCGCGGTGTGGGAGGACAACCAGGCGTTCCTGGCGCTGCTGCGGGCGGCGGGCACTAGCCGTGTCGCAGCGGACACGCTGAACCAGACGCTTGCCACGCACGTGGCGCCGACGTTGAACGCCGTCACCCCGGACAATCACCGACAGCGGATCGCCATGACGGACGCATTCGTCATCGGGCTCGCCATGACCAGATCCATCCTCGCCAACCCGTCGATGACCAGTCTCAGTCGCGAAGAACTCAGCGCGTGGGCCGCACCGGTGTTCCGGCAGCTGCTCGCGGACCCGGCGCCGTCGTAGGCGCGGCGGCCGATCGGCGACGGCGACTCGGCAATCCGACGAACGCAAGGAGAGTCAACGCGCGCCGGTAGGTTCGCGGATATCGGGTACTACCGGTACTGGCACGGCACCGTGCTGAAACCGATGCCGGGCATGAACGATCTCGGAGGTTCGACAGTGAAGTTGGCGCTCAGCCACGACGAAGCCGCTTTCCGCGATGAGTTACGGGAGTTCTTCACCACGCAGGTCCCGGCCGACATTCGCCAGCGGGCGCGCGACGGTGAGCTGCGGTACCCCGACGACGTGGTCACGGCCCAGCGGGTGTTGAACGAGCGCGGCCTCGCCGTCCCGAACTGGCCGGTGGAATGGGGCGGCAAGGACTGGTCGCCGCTGCAACGCCAGATCTGGGCGGACGAGATGCGCCTCGCGTGCGTGCCCGAACCCCTGGCGTTCAACGCCAGCATGGTCGGTCCGGTGATCGCCCGCTTCGGATCGCAGCAGCTCAAGGAGCGGTTCCTGCCCGCGACCGCCAACCTCGACATCTGGTGGTGCCAGGGATTCTCCGAACCGGAGGCCGGATCGGACCTGGCGTCGCTGCGCACCACCGCCGTCCGCGACGGTGATTCCTACGTGATCAACGGGCAGAAGACGTGGACCACGCTGGGCCAGCACGCGGATTGGATCTTCCTGCTCGCGCGTACCGATCCGGCTGCCCCCAAACGCCAAGCCGGCATCTCGTTCCTGCTGGCCGAGATGTCGACGCCGGGCATCACGCTGCGTCCCATCAAGCTGATAGACGGTGGTTACGAGGTCAACGAGGTCTTCTTCGAAGACGTCCGCGTCCCCGCCGATCAACTGGTGGGCGACGAGAACAGCGGCTGGACCTACGCCAAGTTCCTGTTGAGCAACGAGCGCACCGGCATCGCCCGGATCGGCACCACCAAAGTGTGGCTGTCGCAGATCAAGGAACACGCCGCGAACACGGCGACCGAAGGGGGAACGCTGCTCGAGGACCCGCTGTTCGCCGCCCGTGTAGCCGAATTGGAGAACGAAGTGCTGGCCCTGGAGCTCACGCAGCTGCGGGTCAGTGGTTCCGAGGCCGACGGCAAGCCCAACCCGGCATCCTCGATCCTGAAATTGAAGGGCAGTCAGCTTCAGCAGGCGGTCACCGAGCTTCTGGTCGACGTCGCGGGCCCCGACGCGTTGCCGTTCGATGCCGGTGGCGACATCGGCTCGCCGCCATGGGCGCAGCTCGCCGCGCCGAAGTACCTCAACTACCGCAAGACCTCGATCTACGGCGGCACCAACGAAGTGCAACGCACCATCGTCGCCTCGACCATTCTCGGACTGTGAGCACGCCATGGACTTTGACCTGAGTGACGAGCAGAGCCTGCTGCGTGACGTCACCCGCGAGGTGCTCACGGACACTTACGACGTCGAAACCCGCCTCGAGGTCACGGACAGCGATCTGGGGTGGAGCCGTGACGTCTGGTCGCAGCTGGCCGAGATCGGGATCCTGGGACTCGGCTTCGATCCGGAGGAGGCCGGCCAGATCGAGCTGATGGTGGTGCTCACCGAGATCGGGCGGCGTCTTGCTCCCGAGCCCGTCGCGCAGGCCGCGCTGATTCCCGGCGGTTTGATCGCCGAACTCGGCGACGACGAACAGCGAAGGTTGCTCGACGACGTCGCGGCGGGCAAGACGCTGCTTGCGTTGGCACATCAGGAGCCCGGCATGCGTGGAGTGTCGACGCGCGTCGCCACACGTGCTGAGCGCCAAGGTGATTCGTGGACAATCACAGGCATCAAGAACCCGGTGCTCTCCGGTGACTGCGCGGACGTGTTCATCGCGAGCGCGGCACTGACCGATGGCGAAGTCGGGCTCTTCCTCATACCTGCCGATGCCGTGAGCCGGCGGCCCTTCCGGACGTTCGATGGGCAGCGCGCCGCACAGTTGACGCTGGACTCGGTCGCGGCGCAGCCGCTCGGCACCGGCGGCGATGCGGCGCCCCATCTGCAGAACGCGCTGATCCGTCATCAGTCGGCGCTGTGCGCCGAAGCCGTCGGCGCCATGGAGGAGGCCCTTCGGCTGACCACCGAGTACCTGAGGAGTCGTAAGCAGTTCGGCGTGCCGCTCAGCAACTTCCAGACGCTGACCCAGCGTGCCGCCGACATGTACGTCTCACTGGAACTGGCGCGCAGCATGAACTTCTACGCCGCCATGTCGATCGCCGACGGGAACTTCGACCCCGTCGTC
>NZ_JAVROT010000632.1:0-18621 GCF_032162605.1 Mycobacterium sp.
GAGATGGTGGGTCGGCACGCCCAACGAGCAGGTAAGGGCGTGCACGTGAACGGCCGTAGGCATCTCGTCGATGATCAACCCGTCGATGCCGGACTCCTCGCTTGCCTCCCGTAGGGCGGCCGACGCGATGTCGGCGTCGGACGACTCGCAGTGGCCGCCGAGTTGCACCCAGCGGCCGAGCCGAGGGTGCAGCGTGAGCACCGTCGTGCTGGCGGTGTGGTCGAGCACCAGGGCCGACGCCGTGACGTGGCCAGGGACGCAGGCGCGTTCACACGCGTCGGGACGGGCGAGCACGAACGCCAGCAGCCCGAGCCGCAGAGTATCCTGCGCCGGATCAGCTGGTTGCCAATTGCGCAGGGTGTCGACCACCGAATCGTGCAGGCTCACTGGTGCCGCCCGCTCTTCGCGCAAGCGCTCACGGTAACCGCCCGCTCTTCGCGCAAGCGCTCATCGGAAGATCAGCAGATTGTCGGTCGGCGCCGGCTCGCGCGGTTCGGGCGGCTCCTCTGGATGGCCGATTGCGATGGCCCCCAACGGCGCCCAGTCCGGCGGGAGCTCGAGCTGTCGTCGCACCAGTTCGGCGGCGAAGATCGTCGATCCGATCCAGCAGCTGCCGATGCCACGAGCGGCGAGTGCCACCAGGAGAGCCTGCACCGCTGCGCCAGCGGCGACGGTGAACATGGTGTTCTCGGCGGCCGTCCGCTTCGCGTCGGGGTAGGCGTGGGCGCCGTCGGGCACCATGAACGGGATCACCAGCTCCGGTGCGTCGTAGAGGATCTGGCCGCGCTCGACGCGCCGTTCGACGGCGTCGGCGGGCAAGCCATCGGCCAAGAGGTCCGCACGCCACGTGTCCCTCATGGCGTCCAGCAGGCGGGTGCGGACGTCGTGGTCGCGAACCCACGCGAACCGCACCGGCCGCGTGTGATGTGGGGCAGGAGCGGTGAGCGCCTCCGCGACGGCGGCTTCGACGACCGCGGGGTCGACCGGCTCCTGGCCGAACCGTCGGACCGAGCGGCGCAACAGCTGGGCCTGCAGCCGCCCCCGCTGCTCGCCCATCCGAATGGCCTCCTCGGTCCCGAGCCAGAAGAGGTCGTCCTCGCCCGCCCTGACGAGCGTGCGTCCGTTCGACCCGTCGTCGTGCAGGGCCAGGCCACGGACGACTGCCACCGGTATGCCGGTCAGCTTCCCCTTGACGAGGTCTGCGGCCGCGGCGATCTCATCGGCCACCGCGACCTCGGTCACGACCAGTTCGTTGCCGTGTGCGTCGTATGCGCCGCCGTAACCGTGCAACACGGCCAGCCCCGCTGCTCCGATCGCGGTGTCGGTCTGGCCGTTGCGCCATGCCCGTCCCATCGTGTCGGTGACGAGCACGCCGACGCTCACGCCGAGAAGGGACCGAAGCCTGCTCCGCAGGGTTGCGGCACTGCCGTCGGGATCGACTGGCAGCAGCGCCAATTCCGCAGAAGCGACATTGGAGCCGTCGACGCCCGCCGCCGCCTGGATCAGGCCGATCGCATTCTCGGTGATCAACGTCCGCCCCTTGCGGGCGACGACGCGGACGGCCTCGGCATCGACGAGCTTGCGGCGCAGGGCGTCCCGTTCCTCGGGATTCGTCGGTGCCGCCACGATCCGGCCCTCGCTCTTGGAGAGCACCTTGCTCGTCACCACGACGACGTCGTCGTCGCGCAGCCAGGGTGCGGCCTCGGCGATCGCCGCCGCCACGTCGTCGCCGGGGCGGAACTCGGGAAGGCCGGGTACGGGCAGGATCTCGACGGCCGCCGCCGCGCCGTGGTCGGCGCCCTCGTGGGGGGTTGTCACCGTCGCGTCCCGATGCCTGCGAGTTCCACTCCGCTGCGGACCATCTCGGCCGTGGCCAACGGAGCGGTCATCAGCAGTGGGACGGCACGCACGTCGATGCCGGCGATCGTCGCGGTGTCGCCCTCGTCGATGAGCCAGCCGTCGAGTATGCCCGTGCCGGACCGCGCTCCGAGGTGAGCGCCGACGGCCTGCGAGGAGGTTTCGACACCGATGACGGAAAGGCATTCGTCGGCCATCCCGCGCAGCGCCCGCCCCGCGACGATGGGGGAGTAGCCGATCACGGGCGCTGCCGTGGACCGCAGCGCCCCACGGATTCCCGGCACGGCGAGGATCGCGCCGACGCTCACGACCGGGTTGGACGGCGCCACCAGGACGACGTCGGCGTCGGCGATGGATTCGAGCACACCGGGTGCCGCACCGGCCTTGTCGGCGCCGACGAAGGCGAAGGAGTGCGTGGGGATCTGGGCCCGGTAGCGCACCCACCATTCCTGAAAGTGGATCGCACGCCGGGACCCTTCAAGATCACTCGATTCGGGATCCGTTACGACGACGTGGGTTTCGCTGCGGTCATCGGTGACCGGCAGAAGCCGGGCGCCCGGCTGCCACCGCGCGCAGAGCGCCTCCGTGACCTGAGACAGGGGATAGCCGGCCCTGAGCATCTGGCTGCGCACCAGATGAGTGGCCAGGTCGCGGTCGCCGAGTCCGAACCAGTCGGGCTGCACACCGTAGGCGGCGAGTTCTTCCTTCGCGTGCCAGGTTTCGTTGGCATGACCCCATCCCCGCTCGGGGTCTATCCCTCCACCTAAGGTGTACATACAGGTGTCGAGGTCCGGGCAAATCCGGACACCGTGCATCCACGCGTCGTCGCCGACGTTGACGACCCCGGTGAGCTCGTGGTGTCCCTCGGGCCCCGTTGCGGAGCCAGCGAACTGGCCAAGGCCGAGGTACTGCTGAACGCCGAGGAGGAAGCGCGCCCCGCCGACGCCGCCCACCAGAACAGTGACTTTCACATCGATCGACACTAGGCGCATCCGCGCCAATGTGGTCCACGGCGGGGGCCGACTTCGTCACTTTCACGACACGCAGGTAACCGACGCGCCGAGATTAGGTCACGAGATGGTATGAAAACGCGCCGTAGCGCTTGACCCGTGCAGCTAACCCGTGTCTAATCACATCAGTGTCATTTCCCGGTTGGCTTCCCGGTTCCAGTGTCGCAGACCGAGATTCGATCACTTGTTCGAATTGAAGTGGCCACACTCGAACGCGGTGGGGTTTCAACAGGGGATTTACGAAAACAGGTGAGGAGGCGGAAGATGTCTTATGAGCACGTAGATTTCGATCGTGTCATCCGATTCGACAGTCGGATGCTCGGCTCAGCAGGCAACGAACCGCACACCAATATCGGGCCGGCGCAGAACGGGATGATTGGTCGTCCCCAGTTGAGTGTGGTCCCCGACCACGCAGGCGCCTACGACGATCCGGAAATCGACGACGAACAATGGCAGGAACGCGCGTTGTGCGCGCAGACCGACCCCGAGGCGTTCTTCCCCGAGAAGGGCGGTTCGACCCGCGAGGCCAAGCGCATCTGCCTCGGTTGCGAGGTGAAGGACGCGTGCCTCGACTACGCCCTGGCCAAAGACGAGCGATTCGGCATCTGGGGTGGGCTGTCCGAGCGGGAACGCCGCCGCCTCAAGCGCGGGATCATCTGAGCTTCTTCGCACCGGCGGCCGTCACGGGCCGGGCGCGGCGTGTCAGTCATCGTCGATCGTGGGGTCGATGACGGACGGCTCGACGCCCAGATACGTGGCGACCTGAGCCACCAGCACGTCATGCAACAAATCCGACAGATCCTGGGTGTCCTTCGCTCGCCGCTCGATTGGTTTGCGGAACAACACGATTCGCGCCCTAGTGGCATTTCCCCTGACGTCGACACCCGCCGGTATCAGCCTGGCGAGGGCGATCGGCCCATCCGCGATGACCTCCGGCGGCCATTGGACGCTTTCGGGGTCCTTCGGTGAGATCCGCGGGATCTCGTCGACGGCGACGTCCAAACCCGACACCCGGTCCTGCCACTGCCGCTCGATGGGCTCGTAGGCCTCGAGGACCGCCATGTCGAAGCGCTCCGCCCGACTGCGCCAGCCCGGCACGGTGGGTGGCAGCAGCGGACCGCGCATCTCCCTGCGTCCGCGGTGCGCTCGCCAAGGCTCCCGCTCGACCATGCGGCGATCGTAACGGTTGAAGATCGGCCGGTTGCGTGCTGCGCGTGTCGTGGGCCCGCGACGTTCCCGCGCGATAGCCTCGTGTCCGTGAACGCTCCCCGTCGCTGCTGCAGGCCCGGGTGCCCGCACTACGCCGTGGCGACGCTGACCTTCGTCTACAAGGACTCGACTGCCGTCGTTGGCCCGCTCGCCACCGTCTCAGAGCCCCACTCCTGGGACCTGTGCGTGATTCATGCCGGTCGGATCACCGCGCCGCGCGGGTGGGAATTGGTCCGGCATGCCGGACCGCTGCCGTCGCATTCTGACGACGACGACCTCGTGGCTCTCGCCGACGCGGTGCGCGAAGGTCACGAAGTCGCGGTGGGCGGACCGCCCGCCGGGTTCTCGGACCCCGTGACCGGTGTGCGCGGCGGTGCGCTGATGGCACCACCGGTTCAGCGGTCGGAGCAGAACGGTCGAAGGCGCGGCCATTTACGTGTTCTGCCGGACCCCGCCGACTGAGCGGCCCCGTAGATTCGAGTGGGCCGGTGTGGCCCGCCTGCATGACCCACCGCACGACGAAAGCCGAGCCGATAGGCTGGCGCCAGGAGTTCCCCTTCGCGAGGAGATCTATGTCTCGGCCCGCTGCGGCTGTCAACCACGTCATCAAGGCGTATGACGTTCGTGGTCTCGTCGGCGAGGAAATCGACGAGCGGTTCGTCGCGGACGTCGGCGGCGCGTTCGCCAGGCTCGTGCGCGACGGAGATCAGCCTGGCGTCTCCGGCGCTGGGGGTCCCCCCGCTTGCGGGGGAGAGCGAAGCGACACGGGAAATGTGTCTAGCGTCGCGATCGGCTACGACATGCGCGCCAGCTCGCCGTCGCTCGCTGCGGCCTTCGCGCAAGGCGTGGTCGCGCAGGGACTGAACGTCACCAGGATCGGCCTGGCGTCGACCGATCAGCTGTACTTCGCGTCCGGTCTGCTCGACTGCCCCGGCGCGATGTTCACCGCCAGTCACAATCCCGCTGCCTACAACGGCATCAAGCTGTGCCGCGCGGGCGCCAAGCCCGTTGGCAAGGACACCGGGCTGACCACCATCAGCCACGAGGTCATCAACGGCGTGCCCGGGTTCGATGGCGAACCGGGCACGATCACCGACCGCGACGTGCTCGGTGAATACGGAGACTTCCTGCGGTCGCTGGTCGACATCGCGGGTCTGCGCCCACTGAGGGTGGCCGTCGACGCAGGTAACGGCATGGGCGGACACACCACGCCCGCGGTGCTCGGTGCACTCAAGTCAATCACGTTGCTGCCGTTGTTCTTCGAGCTCGACGGCACCTTCCCAAACCACGAGGCCAACCCGCTCGACCCGGCGAACCTGGTCGATCTGCAGCGTCACGTCGTCGAGACCCGTGCCGACATCGGACTGGCCTTCGACGGGGACGCGGACCGCTGCTTCGTCGTCGACGAACTCGGCCACTCCGTCTCGCCGTCTGCGGTGACGGCACTGGTGGCGGGACGCGAACTCGGCCGCGAGATTGGCGCCTCCGTCATTCACAACCTCATCACCTCGCGGGCGGTGCCGGAGTTGATCACCGAACGCGGCGGTACGGCCATCCGCTCACGGGTCGGCCACTCCTACATCAAGGCGTTGATGGCCGAGTCGGGAGCGATCTTCGGCGGGGAGCACTCGGCGCACTATTACTTCCGCGACTTCTGGGGTGCTGACTCCGGGATGCTGGCTGCGCTGCACGTGCTGGCGGCACTGGGGGAGCAGGACCGGCCACTGTCTCAGATGATGGCCGACTACCAGCGGTACGCGGCGTCGGGTGAAATCAACTTCACGGTCGTCGACGCACCGGCGTGCGTCGACGCGGTGCTGAAGTCCTTGGCCGGCCGCATCCAGTCCATCGACCACCTCGACGGCGTCACAGTCGACCTCGGCGACGACAGCTGGTTCAACCTGCGCACGTCGAACACCGAGCCGTTGCTGCGGCTCAACGTCGAAGCCAGGAGTTCAGAGGAGGTGGCTGCGATCGTCGACCATGTAGCAACCCAGATCGCTTCGGTCAGCGAGACGGTCACATGAGCGCGGCGCACGCCACCATCGATCTCGACGACGTCGAGGGTCTGCTCGCCGCGGATCGGGAGGGTTTGCTACGAGCCGCATCGATGGCGGGTGCGCAGATGCGGGCGACGGCTGCAGCCCTTGACGAGGGCGTCCTGGAACCGTTGCGATCCGACCAGCCCCCGCGCGCCGTGGTATGGGTGGCCAGTCTAGGGGCCGCCGAGGCGGCGGGTGCGATGCTGGCGGCCGCACTGGGGGGATCGACCGCGGCGCCGATCGTGGTTGCTTCCGAGGTGCCGTCCTGGATCGGTGCGCTCGACGTCATGATCGTGGCCGGTGACGATCCAGCTGATCCGGTGCTGGTGTCGGCCGCTGCCAGCGGAATTCGGCGTGGCGCTCGGGTGGTCGTGGTCGCCCCTGATGAGGGACCGCTGCGGGAGGTTGCGGCGGGCAGGGCCGTGGTGTTGGCGCCGCGACTGCTCATCCCCGATGAATTTGCCCTCGTCCGATACCTTTCCGCCGGTCTGGCCGCCCTGCAGGTGGTCGATTCTGGGATGAGCGTGGACCTCGCCGCGCTGGCCGATGCCCTTGACGCCGAGGCACTGCGCAACAGTGCAGGGCGGGAACTGTTCACTAATCCCGCGAAGGCACTTGCGGAGCGGCTCTCGGGTCGCGACGTCGTCCTGGCGGGGGGCAATGCCGCGAGCGTGGCGCTTGCCAGGCACGTCGGCGCGATTCTGCTCCGGGTGGCACAGCAGCCGGTGGCCGCGGTAGGCCTGGCCGATGCCCTCGTCGCCTTGCGCCGTGGACTGGCAAGCAATCCAACCGATTATGAATCTTCGATCTTTCATGACGAGGAGATCGACGGGCCCCTGCCCGCCAGGGTGCGGACCGTGGTGTTCGCCACCGACGAGGAGCGGCCTGCGATCGTCGCGACGCTCAAGGGTTACGACGACGTCGAAGTGGTGAGCGCCGACGACGTGCCCGACCTCGTGACACCCCGACCGAGTGGTCGTCCCGAGCAGCAATTGGTCATGTTGGCGGTACGCCTCGAAATGACGGCGGCGTACCTGAGATTGGTTCGAGGTTAGACGAGTGGACGTATTACGCGGCGCGCTGCGCACTTACGCGTGGGGCTCTCATAACGCCATTGCGGAATTCACGGGAAGGCCGAGTCCCACACCGCACCCCGAGGCCGAACTCTGGCTGGGGGCGCACCCGGGCGACCCGGCGTGGCTGGAGGGCGACGACGGGGAGCGGTCGCTACTCGACACCATCACCGCCGATCCCGAGGGTCAGCTGGGGTCGGTTACGCGGGCACGCTTCGGTGACGCGCTCCCGTTCCTGGCCAAGGTGCTCGCCGCGGACGAACCGCTGTCACTGCAGGCACATCCGAGCGCGACCCAGGCGGTGGAGGGCTTCGCGCGCGAGGATCGACAGCAGATTCCCATCTCGGCCCCGACCCGCAATTACCGCGACCGGAGCCACAAGCCCGAGCTGATCGTCGCGCTCACTCCCTTCGAGGCGCTGGCGGGCTTCCGTCCCGTCGGGCGCACCATCGAGTTCCTGCGCGCGGTGTCGGTGCCGGGCCTGGATCCGTTCGTCAACCTGCTGTCGGGTCAGGCGGACGCCGACGGCCTTCGGGCGCTCTTCACCACCTGGATCACGGCGCCTCAGGCTGATCTCGACGTGCTGGTGCCAGCGGTGCTCGACGGTGCCGTCAACTACCTGCGCTCGGGGTTGACGACGTTCGCCGCCGAGGCCAAGACGACCCTTCAACTCGGCGAGCTGTATCCCGGCGATGCCGGCGTGCTGGCCTCGATGCTGCTCAACCGGATCAGTTTGAAGCCGGGCGAGGGCATCTACCTGTCGGCGGGGAACCTGCATTCCTATCTGCACGGAATGGGCTTCGAGGTGATGGCCAACTCCGACAACGTGTTGCGCGGTGGACTGACTCCCAAACACGTCGACGTTCCCGAGCTGTTGCGGGTGCTCGACTTCACGCCCACCGAAGAGTCCGCACTGCGTCCCGTGGTCGTCGCCGACGGCATCGAACTCGCTTACGAGACAACGGCGCCCGAATTCGCCGTGTCCGTGCTGCATCTCGAGGCCGGTGAACTCGGCCACCAGATCGATGCGCCCGCCAGACACGACGGACCACAGGTGCTGCTGTGCACCGAGGGGTCGGTTCAAGTTCACGCCAAGGCGAGCGTGCTCACGCTCGACCGGGGAGCGTCGGCATGGGTGGCCGCCGATGACGGCCCCATTCGCCTCGTCGCGGACCGGCCGACCACGTTGTTCCGTGCCACGGTTGGCATCTGACGGAGAGGTTCGATCATGTCGGCGTCCGGTAGTAAGCGGGCGATCGTCGCGGCCCTGCTGGCGAACGCCGGCATCGCGGTCGCGAAGTTCGTGGGCTTCTTGATCACGGGCAGTTCGTCGATGCTCGCCGAGGCGGTGCACTCGGTGGCCGACACGTCGAACCAGGGGCTGTTGTTGTGGGGACAGCGGCAGGCGGGCAAGAAGCCCGACGCGCTGCACCAGTTCGGATACGGACGCAGTCGCTACTTCTACTCGTTCGTGGTGGCGCTGGTGTTGTTCACGCTCGGCGCGGCGTTCGCGCTCTACGAGGGTTACGAAAAGGTCCTCCACCCGCACGAGTTGACCTCGCCCCTGGTCGCAGTGGTCATTCTGGTGGTGGCAATCTGCTTGGAGAGCTACAGCTTTCGGACCGCAGTCGTGGAGTCGAGGCCACTCAAGGGTCCCGGCGGATGGTGGCGGTTCATCCGCACGTCGCGCAATCCGGAGCTTCCGGTCGTCCTGCTCGAGGACACGGGCGCACTGGTCGGTCTGGTGCTCGCGCTCGCTGGCGTCGGTTTGACCGTGCTCACCGGAAACCCGATCTGGGACGGTATCGGCACCCTCTGCATCGGTGTGCTCCTCGCGGTGATCGCCGTGATCCTGATGGTGGAGATGCACAGCGCCCTCATCGGAGAGGGCGCGACGGCGCAGGAGGGCGACGCCATCCGTGCCGCTCTCGAGCAGACCCACAACGTCGATCGCCTGATTCATCTCAGGACGCAGTACATCGGTCCCGACGAGTTGTTGGTCGGAGCCAAGATCGCGCTCGCCCCGAAGACCGAACTGACAACCGTGGCGTCGACCATCGATGCCGCCGAGGCGGCCGTCCGTGCCGCGGTTCCCGCGGTCACGGTCATCTACTTGGAACCGGACCTCGATCGCGCATTGACCGCTTAGATGTGAACTTCGCGGCCAGCAGCAGGCCCATGTTGTGCCGGATCGTCCGGCCGACGAGCCGCGCCGACGGAACCATGTAGAGGCTGTCGAGCAAGCTGAAGCGCCGCAGGAACCATTCGGCGAGAACGGGATCGGTCTCCGCGGCGCCGAGAAACTGGTCGAACAGGCCGCCGACCGGGGTGTACCACCAGCGGGTATCGCCAGTGGCGTTGTGCAGGGAGAGATCGCCGATGGCAGTCATCGCCCAAACCGGCCACGTCGTCTTGGCCGTGGCGCGGGACAGTCTCCCCGCGATGTCCGGGTCACCGGATTCCAGGACGCTGCGCAGGTTGCCCGCCTGGATGGACGTCATCGTCATGCCCTGCCCGAAGGTCGGGTTGAAGCTGACGACGGCGTCGCCGAACGGAACGATGCCCGTCGGGAATCGGTCCATCTTGTCGTAGCGACGCCACCTGCTCGTCGGGTACTCGTGGAAGGCCATCTCGCCGAGTGGCTCACCCTTGCGCAGGGCGGCGCTGACGTGTGCGGGCAGGATCTGATCGGCCAGCTCGCATATCTC
This sequence comes from Mycobacterium sp., assembly GCF_032162605.1. GTDB lineage: Bacteria > Actinomycetota > Actinomycetes > Mycobacteriales > Mycobacteriaceae > Mycobacterium. The sequence goes on from NZ_JAVROT010000632.1 coordinate 9,900, forward strand.
GGCGAAGTTCTGCGGCGGCTGGACCCTTCCCGTGCCAAAGGTCGTCACGCCCCAGTTGCCGTCCTCGTAGAGAAGCATGCCGAGCCCGGCAGGCTTGTCCCGAGATGCCCCGGCGACGACGACCTTCTCCTTGATCAGATCCTCGGGAATGTGCACCTGGTGTGTGGCGTAGCCGATGCCGACGAAGACGCTGTCCTCGGTGGGCCGTCCGAAGCCCCACTGCTCCAGCCACGCGGGCAAGCGTGTGCCCCGACCGGTGGCGTCCACGACCAGGTCGGCCTGCACCGCGGTGGACTCGTCGCCCATTTCGAGCAGTACGCCGGTGACGCGTTCCTCGGCGGGTTCGTACTGTGGCTCGGCAATGCCGCGGCGAACCAGTTCGACGTTCGGGATCGCCAGTGCGCGTCGCCTGATCTGCCACTCCAGGTGTGGGCGGCTCGGCACGTACGCGGTGAACTCGTCGCGCAACCTGGTCTGGGTGCCGAGCAGGTGGCCGGCCGCGCCGAACGAGATGCAGTCGGGACGGTTCTCCAGGATCGGGACGCCCGCGCCGACCATGTCGTCGAGAATGCCGGGGAACAGGCCCTCGAACTCGGCCGCGCCGCGCGCCATCAGCAGGTGTACGTGCTTGCCCTGCGGAACCGCGGTGCGGTTGGTGGGCCCGTCGGGCAGGTCGTCCCGCTCGAAGACCGTGACCCTGTCGTAGTGATCAGACAGCACCCGGGCCGCAGACATGCCGGCGATGCTGGCGCCGACGACGATTGCATGTTTCCGCCCCATCGCTTCGACCGTACCGCGCGGAGACCCTGGATTCGATGCTGTTTACAAAACATGGCTCTATGTATAGACAGACGACAAATATACCGGTACAGTCTAATCAAAGCGGTACAGTTAAATCAAAGCGGTGATGGCAGTCACAGGAAGGGGTGGACGTCGTGGCAATGAAGCTCTCGAATGTCGAAGAAGGTTCAGGAGGAACCGCCGAGGTCTGGCGAGACAAGAAGCGCTACCTCTGGCTGATGGGCCTCATCGTGCCCACCGCAGTGATGGTGATGCTGCCGGTCGTATGGGCGCTCAACCACCTCGGCTGGCATGCAGCCGCACAGGTGCCCTTCTGGATCGGCCCGATCCTGGTCTACGTGGTGTTGCCGCTGCTGGACTGGCGGTACGGCCCCGACGGGCAGAACCCGCCCGACGAACTCGTCGACCGGCTGGAGAAGGACAAGTACTACCGGTACTGCACCTACGCGTTCATTCCGTTCCAGTACGTCACCGTGGTGCTGGGCGCCTACCTGTTCACCGCCTCGGATCTGAGCTGGCTCGGATTCGACGGGTCGCTGTCCTGGCCGGCGAAGATCGGCCTGGCCCTGTCGGTGGGCATGATGCGCGGCGTCGGCATCAACACCGCACACGAGTTGGGGCACAAGAAGGATTCGCTGGAGCGCTGGTTGAGCAAGATCACGTTGGCCCAGACCTGCTACGGCCACTTCTACATCGAGCACAACCGCGGACACCACGTCCGGGTGGCCACCCCCGAGGATCCGGCGTCGGCACGCTTCGGCGAGACGTTCTGGGAGTTCCTGCCGCGCAGCGTGCGGGGCAGCCTGAAGTCGTCATGGGAATTGGAGGCGCAGCGGTTGCGCAGGCTCGACAAGAGCCCATGGCACTGGTCCAACGACGTGCTCAACGCATGGGCGATGTCGGTGGCGCTGTACGGCGCGCTCATCGCCATCTTCGGTCTCGCGCTGATTCCCTACGTGCTCATTTCGGCGGTGTTCGGGTTCACGCTGCTGGAGACGGTGAACTACCTGGAGCACTACGGCCTGCTACGGCAGAAGGTCGATGAGCCGCTTGGGCGAAGAGAAGGAAGGCCGGCCAGTGGCCGCTACGAGCGGTGCACGCCCGAACACAGTTGGAATTCCGACCATCTCGTCACCAACCTGTTCCTGTACCACCTGCAGCGACACAGTGATCACCATGCGAACCCGACCCGTCGCTACCAGACGCTGCGCAGCATGGCGGGTGCGCCCAGCCTGCCCAGCGGGTACGCGTCGATGATCGGTCTCACCTACTTTCCGCCGCTGTGGCGCAAGGTGATGGACCACCGCGTGATGGCTCACTACGACGGTGACATCAGCCGGGTGAACGTCCACCCGCGTGTGCGCGACAAGGTGCTCGCGAAGTACGGCACTGAGGTTGCGCAGTGAGCGCCTACCGCTGCCCGGGCTGCGATTACGTCTACGACGAAGCGAATGGTGCTCCGCGCGAAGGGTTTCCGGCGGGCACCCCGTGGGATCAGGTACCCGATGGCTGGTGCTGCCCTGACTGCGCGGTACGGGAGAAGGTCGATTTCGAGTTGATGGGAGTGAACCGATGAGTGGAGATGCCTACAAGCTGTTCGTTTGTGTGCAGTGCGGATTCGAGTACGACGAGGAGAAGGGCTGGCCGGAAGATGGCATCTCGCCCGGCACTCGCTGGGACGACATCCCCGACGACTGGAGCTGCCCCGACTGCGGCGCGGCGAAGTCGGACTTCGAGATGGTCGAGGTTGCCCGTCCGTGACGGCTAGTCTCGCGCGTATGGACACTCCGACCGACCGGCGTCCGGCACAGCGCGTGCCATACGCCGAGGCGTCGAGGGTGCTGCTTCGCGGCTCGATCCTGGACGGCATGCGAGACATGCTGTTGATTCGGGACTGGTCGTCGATCACGCTGTCCGACGTCGCCAAGGCGGCCGGTATCAGTCGCCAGACGATCTACAACGAATTCGGGTCGCGCCAGGGCCTCGCCGAGGGTTACGCGCTGAGGCTGGCCGACCGGCTGGTGGACGCGGTCGATGACGCGATCGAAGCAAACGTCGGCAACGTTTACGGGGCATTCCTCGAGGGTTTTCGGGCCTTCTTCGCGGAGTCGGCTTCCGACCCGCTCGTCATCTCGCTGCTGACCGGTGCCGCCAAGCCCGATCTGCTGCAGATCATCACGACCGACAGTGCGCCGATCATCACCCGGTGCTCGCAGCGGCTCACCTCCACCTTCATGCACAGCTGGGTCCGCGCGAGCGAAGAGGACGCGGGAGTGCTGGCCAGGGCCATCGTCCGGCTGGCGATGAGCTACGTGTCGATGCCCCCTGGACCGGCCGACCTGGGGGTACCTCCCGCCGAAGGTGGGGGAGACGTTGCCAGGGACCTAGCCCGTTTGATGACCCCGTTCGCCGAACGCTACGGTGTCATTGATACCCCTTAGCTGTCAGAGCGCTTCAACCGCCTGTCCCGCGAGTCCGCAGGCTATGGGTATCGGCATGGGGAGTCGCCGTGCGCAACCCTGTGCACTCACGGGCAAAAACATTACGAATGAATAGGGGCTCGACATGACTGAGCTGAAGGCCGATGTCCGTAATGGCATCGACTACAAGGTGGCCGACCTGGGCCTGGCCGAGTTCGGCCGCAAGGAGATCCGGCTGGCCGAGCACGAGATGCCCGGCTTGATGACGCTGCGCCGCGAATACGCCGAGGTGCTGCCGCTCAAGGGTGCCCGGGTGTCCGGCTCGCTGCACATGACCGTGCAGACGGCGGTTCTGATCGAGACGTTGGTTGCGCTCGGTGCTGAAGTTCGGTGGGCTTCGTGCAACATCTTCTCGACGCAGGACCACGCCGCGGCCGCGACCGTCGTCGGGCCGCATGGCACCGTCGAGGAGCCCAAGGGCGTTCCGGTCTACGCGTGGAAGGGCGAGAGCCTCGAGGAGTACTGGTGGGCTGCCGAGCAGATGCTCACCTGGCCGGGCGAACCGGCCAACATGATTCTCGACGACGGCGGTGACGCGACCATGCTGGTGCTGCGCGGCGCCCAGTTCGAGAAGGCCGGCGTCGTGCCCCCCGCCGAGGACGACGCCTCCGACGAGTACAAGGTGTTCCTCGCGCTCATTCGCCAGCGCTTCGAGACCGACAAGACCAAGTGGACCAAGATCGCCGAGTCCGTCCAGGGCGTCACCGAGGAGACCACCACCGGCGTGTTGCGGCTCTACCAGTTCGCCGCCGCCGGTGAGCTGTCGTTCCCGGCCATCAACGTCAACGACTCGGTCACCAAGAGCAAGTTCGACAACAAGTACGGCACCCGGCACTCGCTGATCGACGGCATCAACCGTGGCACCGACGTCCTGATCGGCGGCAAGGCCGCTCTGGTGTGTGGTTACGGCGACGTCGGCAAGGGCTGCGCGGAGGCGCTCAAGGCCCAGGGTGCCCGCGTCGCGGTCACCGAGATCGATCCGATCAATGCGCTGCAGGCGCTGATGGACGGCTTCGAGGTCAAGACCGTAGCCGAGGCCATCGGCTGGGCGGACATCGTCATCACCGCGACCGGCAACCAGGGCATCATCACCCTCGAGCACATGAAGTCGATGAAGCACCAGGCGATCCTGGGCAACATCGGGCACTTCGACGACGAGATCGAGATGGCCCGGCTCGAGCGCGATCCCGACGTGATCCGGATCAACATCAAGCCGCAGGTCGACGAATTCACGTTCAAGGACGGCCATTCGATCATCGTGCTGTCCGAGGGTCGCCTGCTGAACCTGGGCAACGCCACCGGGCATCCGTCGTTCGTGATGAGCAACAGCTTCTCCAACCAGGTCATTGCGCAGATCGAGCTGTGGACCAAGAACGACGAGTACGACAACGAGGTCTACCGGCTGGCCAAGCACCTCGACGAGAAGGTCGCCAAGATCCACGTCGAGGCCCTCGGCGGGTCGCTGACCCGGTTGACCAAGGAGCAGGCCGAGTACATCGGCGTCGACGTCGACGGCCCGTACAAGGCGGATCACTACCGCTACTAACGCGGTAGGGCATGCGAAAGTCCCTGGCACACTTGGTGTGCCAGGGATTTCGTTGCCATGGTGGATCGAAGGGGTCGGTCTCTAGTCGAGTGATGAGCAGGCGCGTGGCGCCTCCCTTCCGTGACGCAGGCGAGGCGAGGGACTTCATGCACTCTGTTGATGGTGATCCTTCGTGAGTTGAAGAGCTCGGCGCGGGAACTGATACAGGCTGACCGGATCGCGTGGGAGCGTGAGCGAAGCGCTTAGAATTTTCGGCTGGCGAAGTAGCGCCTGCCTCGATCGGAACATCAACCAGCTGGTGATCTCCACCTTTGACGACTGATGTCGAGCAAAATCAGCAAACCCACTGCGCGAAAACGAGTTTCGCAGGCACTGCGCCTGTTGCCGATACGCCCACGATCGACGAACCGCTCTGTTACGGTCCGCGTCGTGGGTCGGGTCTGGGGGTTTCTCGTTTCGCTGCTGCTGATCGGATGCCTGGGAGTCACGCCTCCGGTGCAGGCGCAGCCGCAGGATCCCACCATCGACAATCGCGACCCGAAGTACAACGAAGACGAGTACACCCCGTTCTACACACCGCCCGACCCGCTCCCCCCGAGTCGGCCCGGTGATCTGATCCGCACCGAACCGTCGCGCCTCGTCCTCGAGCCATCCGGCCAACTTGGTGCCATCATCGCCACGGGTACGCGAATCATGTACCGCAGCACCGACGCTCGCGGGAATCCGATGGCAGTCACCGGAACCTACTTCGAGCCCGACAACGATTGGCCCGGTCAGGGCCCGCGGCCGCTGATCGTGTACGGCCCCGGCACCCAGGGGCAGGGCGACCAGTGCGCGCCGTCGCGGCAGTTCAACCAGGGCATCCACTTCTCGCCGTACTTGGACATCGCCTTCAACTACGAGGAGTTGTTCGTCACGACGATGGTCGCACGCGGGTTCGCGATCGTGATGACCGATTATCAGGGGTTGGGTACCCCGGGCTTGCACACCTACGTAAACAGGGTCGCCGAGGGCAATGCGATGCTCGACGCGGGGCGGGCCGCGATGCACCTGCCCGATACCTCACTGGACCCGCATGGGCCACTTGCCTTCTGGGGCTACTCCCAAGGTGGGGGCGCCGCAGCGTCCGCCGCGGAACTGGCGCCGTCGTACGCCCCAGAACTCCACGTAGTCGGTTCGTACGCCGGCGCGCCAACGGCCGATCTGAAGGAGTTGCTTCCGTACGCCGACGGCAGCGCGCTCGTCGGCGTGGTGGGGTATGCGCTGAACTCGGTGATCACCAGTTACCCGGAGTTTGCGGACGTCATTCGTTCAAAGCTCACCCCTCGGGGGAAAGACCTGCTGTACAAGGTGGCCGACCAGTGCGTCGCGGAGACGGTCGCGAAGTTCATGTTCCGGCACCTGCAACCGTACTTCGTCGAGGACATCAACCAACTGGTCAACGAGGAGCCGTTCAGTTCCCTGTTCGACCTGCAGCGGATCGGCAAGTACAAACCGAACGCGCCGGTGCTGATCAACAGCAACCGCTTCGACCCGCTTGTGCCGTGGACGGCGGCCAATCAGCTTGGCCGCGACTGGTGTTCGCAAGGCGCCGACGTCGAGTTCCGCACCAACGAAGAGCCGCCATTCCTGAACAAGCTGGTGGTCAACCACGCGTTGCCCATGCTGGTCGACGGTGAGGCGGCGATGCAGTGGATCGCCGACCGGTTCAACGGGGTGCCGACGACGCCGAACTGTGGGCAGTTCTAGAGCGGGTCGAAGCCGTCGATCAGCCAGGCGCCGTTCACCTTCTGCAGTCCTGCCCGTACCGAGTTGGCCGTCTTCGTCGGTGCGATGTCCGCGGCCTTGGTGGTCTCCTGATTGACGAAGACCAGCACCTTCGCGGTGTCGTCGGTGAGTGATTCGACGGCCGTACCGACGACTTTGGCTGCAGTGGTGATCCGCTGGCTCTTGGCGGCCTGGATGATCGTCCTGTCGATGATATCGCCGTACGACTCCTTGAACGTCACCGTGAGCAACGACCTAGCCGAATTCAAGCTTGCTTCGACGTTCTCGGGCGTGTACGAAAGAAGTTTGGGCACAGCGGATTTGATGGTGTCGGTGACCACGTGCCGCGCCGCTGCCGGGTCGGGGCGCGCGACGGGCGAGCGGTCGGATTGCCGCACGCCGATCGTCGTCGCAGCAGCGATCCCCAGGATGAGTACGACGACGATGGTCCACCACGCCGCGCGTGCCCCGGTCGAACTCACGGTACGAACTCCACGTTCGAGGCCTTGTACCCGTCACCGACCTTGTCCACGGTGACCCGGATCCGCCATGACTTCGGCTGCTGGGCGGCGCCGCCATTGGTCGTCTTGACTGCGATCGCGACGAGCACTCCAGCTTGATCGGTGCGTAGCGACTCCAGGCCCACTCCGGCAATGGCGCCCTCGCTCACCGATTGAGACTCCCGCACCGTGTCGCTGAATTCATCGGAGCGTGACTCGAAGTCGTCGTGGAACGTGCCGGTGGACATGTCGAGGATGCGTTGGATGTCCTGATCAACCGTGCGGTAGTCGATCGTCGTCAGATTCTGCGCCGCCGCCTTCCCCGCATCGACGTAGGGCTCCCAGTCCACGGTCTCGGGTGTGGCGGCGGCCTCTTGGTGGTTTCGCACCACCGGCACTCCGGCGAAGGCCAGCGACGCGACGAGCACGATGGCCAGCACGACCGGGATGGCGATGGCGGCGACGAGCACCGCCGTGCGTCGTGACTGCGGAGCGGGAGGCGGACCCCAAGGCGGCGGTCCAGATGGATACGGTGGTGGCATCGTCACTGGTCGACCCCCTGCATCGCCCCATTATCGACTCGACGACTGAGTCTCCAGTGGGACACCAGTTCGGCGGGCCCGATTACGATTCGCCGGAGGGCAGGAGCGGAACGACCGGGAGAAGTCAACGACAGTGCTGATCGCGATCGAGGGAGTCGACGGTGCGGGCAAGCGCACCTTGACCGAAGGCCTGCGCGCCACGTACGAGGCAGCGGGCGAATCTGTCGCCCATCTGGCCTTTCCGCGCTACCAGCAGTCGGTGCATGCCGACCTCGCCGCCGAGGCGCTGCACGGCGAGCACGGCGATCTGTCGTCGTCGGTGTATGCGATGGCCATGCTGTTCGCCCTCGACCGGTCCTACGCGAAGAGTGAGATCGAACGACTGAGCGCCGAACACGACGTCGTCATCCTCGACCGCTACGTCGCATCCAACGCCGCCTACAGCGCAGCCCGACTGCACCAGGATCTCGATGGCAGCGTGGTCGCCTGGGTTGCGGAGCTCGAGTTCGGCCGATTTGGCATGCCGGCTCCCGATTGGCAGGTGCTGCTCGCGGTACCGACCGAGTTGGCGGCGGAGCGAGCCCGACGACGCGAGGTGGCGGAGGCCGACCGCGCCAGGGACGCGTATGAACGCGATGACGGTCTACAGCGCCGCACCGGTGCGGCCTATGCGGCCCTGGCCGCCGCGGATTGGCACGGCCGGTGGGCCGTCGTCGGCCCCGGCGTCGTGGCGCGTGACCTCGCGGAGTCGCTGACAGGCTGATCTGCAGGCAAAACGCCCGGTGTGGTAACCCGGCTTTATCGCGAACGGGTGTCACGATGGACACCATGAGGCAAAGGATTCTGGTCGTCGATGACGATCCGTCGCTCGCCGAGATGCTGACGATCGTCCTGCGGGGCGAGGGCTTCGACACCGCGGTCATCGCTGACGGTAGCCAGGCGCTCACCGCAGTCCGCGAACTGCGGCCCGATCTGGTGCTACTCGACCTCATGTTGCCCGGGATGAACGGCATCGACGTGTGCCGCGTGCTGCGCGCCGACTCGGGTGTGCCGATCGTCATGCTGACGGCAAAGACCGACACCGTC
>NZ_JAVROT010000633.1:0-7427 GCF_032162605.1 Mycobacterium sp.
CAGTTCCTACTCGGCCCCGCCGCACCCGGTGCGCATCGATCCCGACGGCACGGTCGTACCACTGCCGTGCGTTGAAATGCCCACGCTGCCAGGAGGGGTGACTGAAGTAGACGCGGTCACCGAGGACGGCACCGCCGTGCGATCGTGGCTGACGCTGCCGGAGGGGGACGGGCCCGCGCCGCTCGTGCTGTGGATCCATGGCGGCCCGCTGGGAAGCTGGAACGCCTGGCACTGGCGCTGGAATCCCTGGCTGCTGACGGCGCAGGGCTATGCCGTCCTGCTGCCGGACCCGGCGTTGTCGACCGGCTACGGGCAGGACTTCATCCAACGGGGTTGGGGTGCATGGGGATTCGCGCCGTACACCGACCTGATGGCGGCGACTGATGCGGCGCTCGCGCATCCGCGGGTTGACGAGACGCGCATCGCGGCAATGGGCGGGTCGTTCGGCGGCTACATGGCGAACTGGATTGCGGGCCACACCGATCGCTTCGATGCGATCGTCACGCACGCGAGCCTCTGGGCGCTGGACCAGTTCGGGCCGACCACCGACGGCGGCTATTGGTGGGCGCGGGAGATGACGACCCAGATGGCCGAGAAGAACTCGCCGCACCGACACGTCGGCGCGATTTCCACCCCGACCCTGGTGATCCATGGCGACAAGGACTACCGGGTGCCGATCGGCGAAGGCCTGCGGCTGTGGTTCGAGCTTCTGACGCAGTCGGCGCTACCCGCCGCCGACGACGGCACCAGCCCGCACCAATTCCTCTACTTCCCGACCGAGGGGCACTGGGTGCTGGCGCCGCAACACGCCAAGATCTGGTACCAGGTCGTCCTCACGTTCCTCGGTCGTCACCTTCTCGGTCGGGACGTAGGGCTTCCCGAAACGCTCGGGTGACGCCTGCCGGTAGCTTGGGGCGATGACCGCAGCGCAGCGTGAGTTCGACATCGTGCTCTACGGGGCAACCGGGTTCGTCGGCAAGCTGACGGCCCGCTACCTCGCCAACAACGGCGGGCGGGCGCGCATCGCACTCGCCGGTCGATCCCCGCAGAAGCTCCTCGCGGTGCGCGAGACGCTGGGGGAGGCGGCGCAGTCGTGGCCGCTCATCCAGGCCGACGCCAACACGCCGTCCACGCTCAACGACCTGGCCGCCCGCACGCGGGTCGTCATCAGCACCGTCGGCCCCTACACCAAGTACGGGCTCCCGCTCGTCGCTGCGTGCGCGGCGGCGGGCACTGACTACGCGGACCTCACCGGCGAGACGATGTTCATCCGCAAGAGCATCGACCTGTTCGACAAGGAGGCCGCAGACAACGGCGCCCGCATCGTCCATTCCTGCGGATTCGATTCCGTTCCTTCGGATCTCACGGTGTATGCGCTGTACAAGCGCGCGCTCGCCGATGGCGCCGGTGAACTCGGGGAGACCAACTTCGTGGTCCGCGGCTTCGCAGGCGGCGTGTCCGGAGGCACCGCCGCGTCGATGATCGAGGTCATGGCCACCGCGTCGGCCGACCCCGAGGCACGGCGGGAGATGGACGACCCGTACACCTTGACCACGGACCGGGCCGCCGAGCCCGACTTCGGCCACCAGTCCGACACCCCGTGGCGGCGAGGTCGCGAGATCGCCGCCGAACTCGGCGGCATCTGGACGGGGGCCTTCCCGATGGGCGCGCCGAACTCTCGCATCGTGCGACGCAGCAACGCCCTGCTGGCATGGGCCTACGGCCGCAAGTTCCGATACACGGAGAACATGAGCGTGGGTTCCTCGGTCGTGGCACCCGTCGCCGCGGCGGTGGGCACCGCGGTCAACGCCGCCGTCGTCGGCCTGGGCAGCCGGTACTTCGACAAGGTGCCGCGCGGCCTTCTGGAGCGCATCTTGCCCAAGCCGGGAACGGGCCCGAGCGAACGCGCCCGCGAGAACGGGCACTACCGCGTCGAGACGTACACCACGACGACGACCGGCGCCCGCTACCGAGCCACGATGGCGCAGCGGGGCGACCCCGGTTACAAGGCGACCGCGGTGTTGCTTGGGGAGTGCGGCTTGGCGCTCGCCCTCGACCGCGACGCGCTCTCGGACCTCCGTGGCGTGTTGACGCCCGCGGCTGCACTCGGCGACGCCCTGCTGACCCGGTTGCCTGCTGCCGGCGTGACGCTGGAGACCGAACGCCTCGACTGAGACGCATCGCTGGGGTGGCGATCGGGTGGAGCGGAACGCCTGTGACACGAGATCGGTGAGGCTAGTGTCGCAATCGCGCTCGTGCATTCCAACGATGAAGGTGGACAGGTCATGGCTGGTCTCGACGAACTCTTCAACGAGATTCCCACGCAACAGATTGCAAGCAAGCTGGGTGCCGACGAGGCCGAGGTGAACAGCGCGATCCACACACTGGTCCCGCTCCTCCTCGGAGGCCTGCAGCAGAACGCCCAGGATCCAGGGCACGCATCCAACATCGAGAACGCGGCGAGTACCCATGCCGCCAGCGGACTGCTCGACGGCGGCGTGAGCGTCGACCAGGTCGATGAGACCGATGGCTCCAAGGCGATCTCCAAGATCTTCGGTGGCAACGACACGGGACAGGTCGCTGCGGCGTTGGCGGGCGGTGGCGCAGGCAACGGCGACCTGCTCAAGAAGCTGCTGCCGATCCTGGCGCCCATCGTGCTCGCCTACATCGGCAAGCAGTTGACGAAGGGATCCGCCCCCGCGGCGCCCGCCGAACCACAGGCGCAGGCCGCGCCGAGCGGCGGTATCGGCGAGATCCTGGGCAGCATCCTCAGCGGTGCGGCAGGTGGCGGAGGTGGCGGTGGCAACAACAACCCGCTGGGCAGCATCCTCGGCGGCGTGCTGGGAGGCGGCCAGGGCGGCGGGGGACTCGGGGACATCCTGGGTGGGCTTCTGGGAGGGAAGAGGTAGCGCGGGCTTCTGGGTGAGAAGAGGTAGTCCTCCGCGAGCAGACACGAACGCGCTCACACACCCGGCGTGTCGGGGGGTTTTACGTCTGCTCGCGAACTCTTCCTAGACTGTCCAGGTGACCGTCAGCCCGAAATCCGCAGATAGCCCAGGGGTGCAATCCCTACCCAAGTCGTGGGATCCGGCTGCGGTAGAGTCCGAGCTGTACCAAGGCTGGGTCGATGCGGGCTATTTCCAGGCCGACGCCTCGAGTGAGAAGCCGCCGTATTCGATCGTGCTGCCGCCGCCCAACGTGACCGGCAGCCTGCACATGGGCCATGCGCTCGACCACACACTGATGGACGCCCTGACCCGCCGCAAGCGCATGCAGGGCTACGAGGTGCTTTGGCTGCCGGGCATGGACCATGCGGGCATCGCCACTCAGAGCGTCGTCGAGAAGCAACTCGCCGCGGACGGCAAGACGAAGGAAGACTTCGGCCGTGAACTGTTCATCGACAAGGTCTGGGACTGGAAGCACGAATCCGGCGGCACCATCGGCGCGCAGATGCGCCGCCTCGGCGACGGCGTCGACTGGAGCCGGGATCGCTTCACGATGGACGACGGCCTCTCGCGCGCGGTGCGGACGATCTTCAAGCGGCTCTACGACGCCGGTCTGATCTATCAGGCCGAGCGACTGGTGAACTGGTCACCCGTGCTCGAGACGGCGATCTCGGATCTCGAGGTGCGCTACGACGACGTCGAGGGAGAGCTGGTCTCCTTCCGCTACGGGTCCATGGACGACGCGGGCCCTCACCTGGTGGTGGCCACCACCCGCATCGAGACGATGCTCGGTGACACCGCCATCGCCGTGCACCCGGACGACGAGCGATACCGGGAGCTGGTCGGTCAGACTCTTCCGCACCCGTTGGTGAATCGTGGCATCATCGTTGTTGCCGACGCGCACGTCGACCCCGAATTCGGCACGGGCGCAGTCAAGGTCACACCCGCGCATGATCCGAACGACTTCGAGATCGGTGTGCGCCACAACCTGCCGATGCCCTCGATCATGGACACCAAGGGCCGCATTGCCGGAACCGGCACTCGATTCGACGGCATGGATCGCCTCGACGCGCGTGTCGCGGTCCGCGAAGCACTTGCGGCGCAGGGTCGCATCACCGACGAGAAGCGGCCCTACCTTCACAGCGTCGGCCACTCCGAACGCAGCGGTGAACCCATCGAGCCCAGGCTCTCACTGCAATGGTGGGTCAACGTCTCGCCGTTGGCTGCCGCGGCCGGTGACGCAGTCCGCAACGGCGACACCGTGATTCATCCGGCCAGCCAAGAGCCTCGTTGGTTCGGCTGGGTGGACAACATGCACGACTGGTGCATCTCACGTCAGCTGTGGTGGGGGCACCGCATCCCGATCTGGCACGGCCCGGACGGTCAGACGGTCTGCCTGGGACCGGACGAGACGCCGCCAGAGGGTTGGGAGCAGGATCCCGACGTGCTGGACACCTGGTTCTCGTCGGCACTGTGGCCGTTCTCCACGATGGGCTGGCCCGACCGCACTCCCGAGCTCGAGAAGTTCTATCCCACCAGCGTTCTCGTCACGGGGTACGACATCCTGTTCTTCTGGGTGGCCCGGATGATGATGTTCGGCACCTTCGTCGGCGACGACGACGCGATCACCAGCGGACGACGACGCGGTCCGCAGGTGCCGTTCGAGAACGTCTTCCTGCACGGTCTCATCCGCGACGAATTCGGCCGCAAGATGAGCAAGTCCAAGGGCAACGGTATCGACCCACTGGACTGGGTGGACACGTTCGGCGCGGACGCATTGCGGTTCACGCTGGCGCGTGGAGCCAATCCCGGCGGCGACATGTCGATCGGCGAGGACCACGCCCGCGCATCGCGCAACTTCGCCACCAAACTGTTCAACGCGACCAGGTTCGCGCTGATGAACGGGGCGGCGCCCGCGCCGCTACCCGGCGCCGACGAACTCACCGACGCGGACCGTTGGATCCTCGGCAGGCTGGATCGAGTTCGCGCCGAAGTGGATTCGGCGTTCGAGAGTTACGAGTTCAGCCGTGCGTGCGAGTCGCTGTATCACTTCGCCTGGGATGAGTTCTGCGACTGGTACCTGGAATTGGCCAAGGTCCAGCTCGCCGACCAACCGAACGGGCCGACGAACGCCGTGCTGGCCGCCGTCCTCGACACCCTGCTCAAGATGCTGCACCCGGTGATGCCGTTCGTCACCGAGACGTTGTGGAAGGCATTGACGGGGGACGGTCCGGGTTCCGAATCACTGGTGATCGCCGAGTGGCCGGAGCACTCCGGCCACGCCCTCGATGGTGTGGCGGGCAGCCGCATCGCGGACATGCAGAAGCTCGTCACCGAAGTTCGTCGGTTCCGCAGCGACCAGGGACTCAACGACAGACAGCGAGTGCCCGCGCGACTGATCGGAATCTCCGAGGCGGACCTGGTCACCCAGGTCGCCGCGGTGACCTCGCTGGCGTGGCTCACCGACCCCGCGGACGGGTTCAATCCGTCGGCCGCCGTGGAGGTCCGGTTGTCGCACGGCACCGTGCTCGTCGAGCTCGACACCTCGGGCACCGTGGACGTGGCGGCCGAGCGGCGACGGCTGGACAAGGACCTGGCCACCGCCGAGAAGGACCTGGCCCAGACCACCGCCAAGCTGGGCAACGAGGAGTTCCTGGCCAAGGCGCCCGACGCCGTTGTCGACAAGATTCGGACCCGGCAGCAGGTCGCCGGGGAGGAGGTCCAGCGGATCACGGCTCGCCTCGCGGCGCTCGCATGAGTGGCCCAGCGAGTAGCGGAGCGGATCGCGCATGACTACAGCCGAACCGACGCCCGACGAGGTCGCTTCACTGCTTCAGGTGGAGCACCTGCTCGACCAGCGCTGGCCCGAGACGAAGATCGAGCCGAGCACGACGCGGATCGCCGCGTTGATGGAACTGCTCGGGTCACCTCAGCGTGGCTACCCGAGCATCCACGTGGCAGGCACCAACGGGAAGACGTCGGTGTCGCGGATCATCGACTCGCTTCTGACCGCGCTGCACCGGCGCACGGGCCGAGCCACCAGCCCACACCTCCAGTCCGCAGTGGAGCGCATCTCCATCGACGGCAAGCCGATCACCCCCGCGCAGTACGTCGAGACCTACCGCGAGATCGAGCCCTTCGTGGAACTCGTCGACACGCAGTCCGAGGCTGGGCTCCTTCCTGGGGGGCCAGGCCCGCGGATGAGCAAGTTCGAGGTGGTGACCGCCATGGCGTTCGCCGCCTTCGCCGACGCGCCGATCGACGTGGCTGTCATCGAGGTCGGACTGGGCGGCCGGTGGGATGCCACCAACGTCGTCGACGCCCCCGTCGCGGTCATCACGCCGATCGGCATCGACCACACCGAGTATCTCGGTGACACCATCGCCGAGATCGCCGCGGAGAAGGCCGGGATCATCAAGCGCCAAGCCGAGGACCCTGTCGCCCCCGGGATCGACCTGAGCACCGTGGTGATCATCGGTCGACAAGCACCTGAGGCGATGGAAGTCGTTCTGGCAGAAGCACTCCGAGCCGATGCCGCAGTGGCCAGAGAGGATTCCGAGTTCGCGGTGCTGCGCCGCCAGGTCGCCATCGGGGGCCAGCTGCTCGAACTGCAGGGACTCGGCGGTGTCTACCCCGAGGTCTTCCTGCCGCTGCACGGTGAACACCAGGCCCACAACGCACTGATCGCGCTCGCCGCGGTCGAGGCCTTCTTCGGGGCGGGGGCCGATCGCCAACTCGACGTCGACGCGGTTCGCGAGGGCTTCGCCGCGGCCACCAGCCCCGGCCGGTTGGAACGGATGCGCAGTGCGCCCACCGTGTTCATCGACGCGGCCCACAATCCGGCAGGCGCCGCCGCCCTGGCCAAGGCGCTGGCCGACGAGTTCGACTTCAGGCACCTCGTCGGCATCGTCTCGGTGATGGCCGACAAGGACGTCGACGGCATCCTGGCTGCGCTCGAGCCGGCCTTCGACCAGGTGGTGGTGACCCACAACGGCTCGCCGCGCGCGATGGACGCCGACGGTCTCGCACTGCGCGCCGAAGAGCACTTCGGCCCCGATCGCGTGCTCGTGACGCAGACACTTCCGGACGCCATCGAAACCGCGACCGCATTGGCCGAGGAGAACGGAAACGACGACGGCTCCGTTGAGGGGTTCTCGGGAACGGGCATCGTCATCACCGGGTCGGTCGTGACCGCGGGTGTGGCCCGCACCCTCTTCGGACGGGATCCCTCGTGACTGAACCGGCCGGACGACAGGCAAGCGCCCCCGACCCGTGGAAGAGCTTCCGTGGCGTCATGGCGGGCACGCTGATCCTCGAGGTCATCGTCGTGTTGCTCGCGCTGCCGGTTGTCTCCCACTCCGAGGGTGGGCTGACCCCGCTCAGCGGCGGGTTCCTCATCGGGTTCGCGGCGGTCCTGGTGCTGTTGGCCGGGATGCAGGGGCGGCCATGGGCGCTGTGGGGCAACCTCGCGATGCAGGCGGT
>NZ_JAVROT010000634.1:0-7717 GCF_032162605.1 Mycobacterium sp.
GAAGCCGACTCGGTGTCACTGCCCGCCAGGGGCTGACCTCAGACGGGCATTCCGATGGTCTTGACCTCGAGGTACTCGAGGAAGCCGTGCTCGCCGTTGCGGCGGCCGAGCCCGCTCTGCTTGGTGCCGCCGAACGGGCTGGTGATGCCGAAGTGGGACTTGCCATTGATGGTGACGTTGCCGGTGCGCATCCGCCTGGCGACGGCCATGGCCCGGTCGACATCGCCAGAGGACACCTCGCCGGACAATCCGTAGATGGAGTTGTTGGCGATCGCGACGGCGTCGTCGTCTGTGTCGTACGGCGTGACGGTCAGCACTGGACCGAAGATCTCCTCCTGCGAGATCTGGGAGTTCGGGTCCACGTCCGCCAGCAAGGTGGGCTGGACGTAGTAGCCTTTCGCCAGGTTCTCGGGGATGCCGCCGCCGGTGACCAGACGCGCACCCGATTCGATGCCGGATTTGACGAGGCCGAGGACCTTCTGGCGTTGGGTTTCGCTGATCTGGGGGCCCTGCATGTTGCCAGGCGTCCAGGGGTCGCCGACCGGGAAGTTCTCCATGCTGGTCTTGAGCAGCTCGATGCCCTCGTCGTAGCGGCTGCGGGGCAACAGGATTCGGCTGGGCAGGATGCACGACTGGCCCGACATGACGCAGGCCATCATCGCGGCCAACGGCAGGGCGGAGTTGAAGTCGGCGTCGTCGAGCACGATGTGGGCGGATTTGCCGCCGAGCTCGAGCAGCGTCTTCTTCACCGTGGCCGCGCCCGCGGCCAGGATCGCCCGACCCGTCGCAGTGGATCCCGTGAACGTGATCATGTCCACGCGCGCGTCCGCCGACAGGGCGGCGCCGACGTCGTTGGCGTTTGAGACGACGACGTTGAAGACGCCCGCCGGGATGTCGGTCTCCTCGGCAACGATCCGGCCGTACTCGCTGCCCGACCACGGGGTGAGCTGCGCGGGTTTGAGCACCACGGTGTTCCTTGTTGCGCTCCAACGCGTCGTGCAACTGCGTCAGGCAATGGAAGCGGAACTCGACGTCGCGCGACCAGTCGGTTTCGTCGAAGGCGCGGCGCGCCGCCCCCACTGCACGCGCCACGTCCTCGACCGTGCCATCGGTGGCCTGCCCGGCGACCTGTTCAGTGGCCGAATGGATGACGTCGAACGTCGCACCGCTGCCCGTGTATTGAAGCTCGCCGTCGATCAACATCCGCTCGTCGCCGGCCAGAACACCCGCATCGCTCTGCACGCTAGTCATCTAGCTAGCTTTACAAACTATCGGCGAGATGTCAGGGCGTTGGGCCGATCAGTACGACAAGAGAGCCGATCGTCAGTCAGGCGGCTTGATCCCTACGGCGTGGCGGAGCTGCGCCAGGAACTGGTCGTCGTCATCGCTGCGCACGATGTAGTGCGATACCGCGACCCGGACCGCGGTCGCCGCCTTGACCCCAGCGTTGGGCCCGGACAACAGCCTCTCCAGGCGGGCGCGCATCTGCGGGATGATGTTCGCCAACTGCGCGATCACGACCTCGGGCTCGATGTCGACCAACCGGACACCCGAGTAGGACTGCTGGTAGGAGACGATGAAGCGCAACGCGGCGTCGAGCTTCTCATTGCCGCGAAGGCCTGCCGTGGCCCGGTTGGTTCCCGAATCGAACATCTCGCGCTCGTAGCGGCCGAACGCAGCGAGGAGCTCGCCCTTGGAGGCAAACCAGCGGTACAGCGTGGGACGAGAGACCCCGGCCTGCGCCGCGACCTCGGAGAGGCTGAGCTTGGCCTGGCCGCTGCGCGCAAGAACCTCGTTGGTGGCGGCCAGGATCCGGGTCCGGGTCGAGGTGTCGTCACCGACCTCTGGGACGGCGCGCTCCGCGGTCATCGGTTCATTCACTTCCAAGCCCTCGGATCCGGAGAACGTTGCAGATTCACTGCTGATCGTAAGGTACCCAGGTGCCGCCACCGCGGCCAACTGCGCAATCACGCGCTTGCCGAGGGGAGGTTTGCGTGGCTGGACCGCTGGCAGGGATCAAGGTCGTCGAACTCGGAGTCTGGGTCGCGGCGTCCGCCGCCGGAGGGATACTCGCCGACTGGGGTGCCGACGTCGTCAAGATCGAGCCTCCGTCGGGAGACCCGGCCCGCATGTTCGGGCGAATGTTGCAGATCGAGTCGGGGGAGAACCCGCCGTTCGAAATGGACAACCGCTCCAAGCGCAGCATCGTGCTGGACCTGACCACCGCCGAAGGGCAGCGGGTCGCATTCGAGTTGCTGGCCGGTGCCGACGTGTTCGTGACCAACGTCCGGCCCGGCGCACTGCAGCGTCTCGGCCTCGATTTCGAGGCGGTGACCCGGCGCAATCCGCAACTGGTCTATGGCCTCATCACCGGGTATGGCATGGCGGGACCGGACGCCGACCGCGCGGCCTACGACGTCGCCGCGTTCTGGGCCCGGTCCGGACTGGCCGACCTGCTCACCCGTCCGGGATACACACCGCCGTTCCAGCGCGGCGGAATGGGTGACCACTCCATCGCCATGACGCTCGCGGGCGCGGTCTGCGCCGCCCTGGTGGCGCGCCAGAACTCCGGATCCGGCCAGCTCGTCACGACGTCGCTCTACCGCCAGGGAGCCGACCGATCTGAGAGAACACGTCGTAGGAGAAGGCGTCCCCGGGGTGACGCAGAGGTGCGTAGCGCACCGGGTCCAGGGTCTTCAGCGACATGTCGAAACCCCCGGGGCTGTCGCCGCCCTGCACGCCCACCTCCTGCGCCGAGACCGCGACGTAGGCGTATCCCTCGCGCAGCATCTCGCGATGGGCCATGAACCACACCGCGGGCGCGTCGATGCCGCCGGAGACGTTGAGCCACTCCACCAGAACCGTTCCGTTGAAGGCCGACACGTGCTCCGGCGTCAGGACCACGATCCGGGTGGTGTAGTCCGCGTCGCGGGCCGGCGCGACACGCCACCGCCCGTCGGTGTCCAGGTCGTCGGTCGCGGCGTAGGACGTGGCCGTTCCGGCGATGAAGAACTCCTCGGCCCGGTAGCCCAGTGCTGCGACGTCGTAACTGCCGAGCAGCAGGTTGGGCTTGCCGGGTACGGCCGTGACGACCGGACCCGTCATTTCGTCACGCCGACCGGGAGCTCGGCGATCACCTCTGCGCGGGTCTAGTCGAAGGTGAGGCATCCGCGGATGGGAAGGGTTTCGGGCGGGGTGTCCTGGTAACTCCATGCAACGTCCTCGTGGACGGCGTCACCGACCGCGGCCGACCAGTAGATGGCATCGCCCTTGTAGTTGCAGTAGCTCGTCGACTCGGATTGCCGTAGCAGGTCGGTACGGACCATAGATGGGTCGACGTAAAGCCGTGGAGCGAGTGATGTTTCGAAGACGATCACGGTGTCGGTGGTGTCGACCAGTGCAACGCCGCCGACCGTGACGCGCAGGAGGCGGATCGTCGGTCGGCAGTCGACGCGGTGGTATGGGTTGGGCGGGTAGTGGACGAGCTTGCGTCCCTCCTCGAACCACGTGTCGACGGCGTTCCACGGCACGTGGACGTAACCCGGCGCCTCGGGCACCGCGTCACCAGGGAGCGCTGCGACCTCGTCGGCAGGAAACGCATAGCTGAGCGCGTGGTCGCGGCGATGCACCACGAGCGCGTGCTCGGTGTCGATGACGGTACGTCCGTTCAGCACCGCCTGGATGCGACGGGCGTGCGGTTCGAGGTACACGTCGGCGGGTAGCGGAGTCGAGAACCAACCGACCGGATCGACACTGAGGGGACCGCGGCCCGCGACGAGACTCATCACTCCAGGTTTACAACAATTCGCCCCTTTGTCACGTCGAAGTCACGTCGAGCCCCGACGAGACCGTGGCCTCGGGGGCCGACCCATCGGGCCTAGCGGGTCCAACCGCGGTGACGCAGCCACCAGTCGCGGAACACGATGCCGAAGATCGTCAGCGCGAACACGATGAGGAAGATGTCCTCGACGTGACCGACGTGGTTGCCCCTCAGCATGGCCAGCATGAACAAGCCCGCCAGGATGCCGCCGATCTGGATGGCGCGGTGGTTATCCTTCGACCATCCCCAATTCGCCGACGGCACGTCTTCGACGTCAACGCCGGTGTGTCGTTCGACCTCGGTGTTCGCCACGGCTGCTCCTCAAGGGTCCCAATCAACGTCCCAGTGAACAGAGCCCATTCTGGCATACGACACGGCGTCGTATTCAGCGGATGGCCTCGTAGCGGCGCAGCGCCTCGACGCGTTCGGCGGCGTGGTCGAGCATCGGCTCCGGATAGTCCCCGCCGCCGACCTCGGGCACCCAGCGCTTGACGTAGGCGCCGTCGGGATCGAACGCGTTGCCCTGCGTCGTCGGGTTGAACACCCGGAAGTACGGCGCGGCATCGGTCCCGCACCCAGCGACCCACTGCCAGCCGTGCTGGTTGCTGGCCATGTCGCCGTCGGTCAACTGCTCGAGGAACCACCGCGCACCCCACTGCCACGGCAGGTGCAGATCCTTGACGAGGAACGACGCGGCGATCATCCGCACCCGGTTGTGCATGAAGCCGGTCTCGGCGAGTTGGCGCATACCCGCGTCGACGATCGGGAAGCCCGTCGCGCCCGCCTTCCACGCCTGGAACCGCATCTCGGCGTCGCGGTCCTCGTCCACCGCGATGCGGTCGAAGGACTTGTTCCAGTTCCACCACACGCTGTCCGGCCAGGCGTGCAGAACCGAGGCGTAGAAGTCGCGGAAGGCCAATTCCCGCAGATAGGCCTGCGCGCCCTTGCCGCTGCCGAGATCGGCAGCCATGGTGCGCGGGTGGATGGTGCCGAACTTGAGGTGCGCTGACATCCGGCTGGTGCCGTCGCGGTCGGGCCGGTTTCGGTCGTCGGAGTAGTCGCTCAGGGTCGAGTCGACGAACTTCTTCCACTCCTTGCGGGCCGCGGCTTCACCGGCGGCGTGGTCGAGTTCGGCGTCGCCCGTCGGGACGTCGACGCCGCCGCTCACGTCGGTGGGGTCGATCCAGCGTGCCGACTTCGCGCCGGTCTTGGCGGGTGTGCGCCAGCCGTGTTCCCGCCACGCCGCGTAGAACGGCGTGAACACCTTGTAGGGCGTGCCGTCGCCCTTGGTCACCCGGCCGGGGGACACCAGGTAGGGCGAACCGGACTCCTCGAGCGGCACGTCGGCGAGCGCCCCGCGGACCGCAGCGTCGCGACGCATCCCGAACGGAGAGAAGTCAGCGGAGACGTGCACCGCGGTCGCGCGGATCTCCTTGACCAGAGCGGGGATTCGGGACTCTGGACGGCCCTGGGTGACCAACAGTCGCCCGTCGAGCCCGTCGCGGAGCTCCCGGAGCGAGTCATACAGGTACTTCAGCCGCCGTGGGCCTGCGGTCGCCCGCAACCGTGGATCGAGGACGTAGCAGGCGAGCACGTCCCGATCTTCTCGAGCGGCGTCGAGGATCGGCGGTAGGTCGTGCAGGCGCAGGTCGCGACGGAACCACAGCAGCGAGGGCATGGCCTGAGCTTGCCCGGATTCCGCCCTGGAAAAACGCCGTCGTGGAGCAGGCTGGTGCGATGCAGTTCTGGTCGGGCACGGCGTTCATGACCACCTCCGACGCCCTTGCGGTCACGCGAATGCTCGACGAAACCGGCTTCGACGGCATGATCTGCGCCGATCACCTGATCTACCCACGGACGTTGACGTCGCCGTACCCGTCCGGCGCGGATGCCCCGCCGTGGCCGCCGGAGACGGCATCTCCGAGGGCCGAGTGGCACTGACGGTCGGGGCGGGCTGGATGCGCGAGGAGTTCGAGCTGCTGGGGCAATCGTTCGGCAATCGCGGAAAGCGGCTCGACGAGATGATCCCTGCGCTGCGGGCGTTGTGGCAGGGCGGCTGGGTGGGCACCGCCTGCACCTGGAACGACGCAGTGCCATACCTCGAGCGCCTTCGGGCCTGCGCCGCGAGTGCGGGCGGGGCGACGAACCGTTCGAGATCATGCTCGCGGCTCGTAGAGCTCCGCGCTCGGCGCGTCCAAGAGCGGGCCGAGGATCTCGGCGTCACGGCGGTGGTGTGCGCACCGTGGATGGGGACGGCCGAAGGGGAATCAGGGCAGGTCGCGCAGTTCCGCGGGCCCATCGAGCGCTTCGCCGAGACCGTCATCGCGAAACTGCGCTAGTCCACTGTCACAATCCCACCATGACGCCGATCACCGACGATTACCCACGCGACATGGTGGGATACGGCCCGCACCCGCCCGATCCGGGCTGGCCCGGCGGCGCCAACATCGCCATGCAGTTCGTCCTGAACTACGAGGAGGGCGGGGAGAACAACGTCCTGCACGGTGACGAGTCGTCCGAGACGTTCCTCTCCGAAATCGTTGGCGCACAGCCCTTCCCGAACCGACACATGAGCATGGAGTCGCTGTACGAGTACGGCTCCCGGGCGGGGCTTTGGCGGGTGCTGCGGATGTTCGACGAGCGTCAGCTACCGCTCACGATCTTCGGCGTCGCCACGGCTCTCGCGCGCAACCCAGAGGCGCTCGCCGCGTTCCAGGCCAGGGACGACGAGATCGCCTGCCACGG
Source organism: Mycobacterium sp. (assembly GCF_032162605.1). GTDB lineage: Bacteria > Actinomycetota > Actinomycetes > Mycobacteriales > Mycobacteriaceae > Mycobacterium. The sequence goes on from NZ_JAVROT010000634.1 coordinate 6,566, forward strand.
TCTGCGCTGGCTGAGCTATCAACTCATCGACGAGGACACCGAGCGCGAGCACCTGGCCGCCGCGGTCCGCCTGATGACGGAGCTGACCGGCACGGCGCCGCTGGGCTGGTACACGGGCCGGGACTCGCCGCGGACGCGCCGACTGGTGGTCGAGCACGGCGGCTTCCTCTACGACTCCGACTCCTACGCCGACGACTTGCCCTACTGGACCCGGGTGGACGGCAAGGATCACCTCGTCGTTCCGTACACCCTCGACACCAACGACATGAAGTACGTGTCGCCCAGCGGATTCCCCAGCGGGACCGACTTCTTCACCTACCTGCGTGACGCGTTCGACGTGCTGTACGCCGAGGGCGAGGCGGGGGCTCCGAAGATGTTGTCGATCGGCTTGCACTGCCGCCTCGTCGGGCGTCCCGCACGCATCGCGGCTCTCGGGCGGTTCCTCGACTACGCGCAGTCCCACGACAAGGTGTGGATCACGCGCAGAGTCGACATCGCCCGGCACTGGGCGCAGAATTTCCCGCCGCGGACCACCGGCGGGCTTTGTTAGCGTTGGGCGATGCGAGCACCGGTGCTGATGGCCGCCCTGCTGCTGGTCGGCGCGGAGTTGGTGGTCGGACCGGCACCGCAGGCCCACGCCGCCGATCTCGCAGGCAAGATGATCGTCCTCGATCCGGGCCACGGTGCCGCTGCCGACGGACCGCTGGGTCGCCAGGTGCCCAACGGCCGCGGCGGGACCAAGGACTGCCAGACCACGGGAACCGCCACTGATGCAGGTTTCCCCGAGCACACGTTCACGTGGGACGTCGCGCTGCTCGTCCAGAACGCGCTCAACGCGATGGGCGCCCAGACCGTGCTGTCCCGCGCCGACGACAGCGGCCCGGCGCCGTGCGTGGATGCCCGCGCGGCCGCCGCGAATGCCCAGCACCCCGACGCGATCGTCAGCATCCACGGTGACGGCGGACCCGCATCCGGCCACGGCTTCCATGTCAACTACTCCGCCCCGCCGCTCGACGACGCCCAATCGGGACCGTCGATTGCGTTGGCGAAGACGATGCGCGACACGCTCGTCTCTTCTGGCCTGACGGAGTCGACGTACGTCGGTTCCGACGGCCTGTACGGGCGTTCGGACCTGGCCGGCCTCAACCTCGC
>NZ_JAVROT010000635.1:0-4716 GCF_032162605.1 Mycobacterium sp.
GGCAGTACGTCTGGGCGTTGACCCCATTGGCGGATTGCTCCTCACGGACGGTTCCGTTCACGGTGACGCGGCATCCAATCTGATCAGTGTCGCTCCGCGCGACGAGACTTGCGCTGACGGACGGCAAGGTCGTCGACAAGGTGACCGACCACGGCAGGGTCGCAGTGATCGAGTGCACGTTGGCATCCGGGTCGAAGTAACCGATTTGGGCGGTGCTGCCCGGCGGGCCGTACACGTCGTAGACCATGACCTTCGGGTTGAACTGGACGATCTCGATGCCCGCACCGGCGTTGGCATTGAGATCCTGGGACGCGAACATCTTGTGCAGGCGGGAAACCACGAGGCCCGAGATCGCCAGTACGACGATGAGAACCAACGGGATCCATATCTTCTTCAGCCAGCGACCTACTGGAATAGCCTTCATCCGAACACCTTCCGCTGACCGACTGATCGCGTCACGACCCTCGAGGCACCACCAACACCGTTTGGCACGTCCGCTATTCCCGATCTCACGAGTCCACCTTCTCGACAGCCGGGGCGATCGTGGCGTCATTCGGCGGTGAGTCCGCATTTTCGACGAGCCGACTCAGGATCGGAAAGGCGACCCGAGCAGACAGCCACAACGCGCTTTCCTCCTCGGGCGTCAGCGTCGCCAGCAATTCCGTCAAGCGTTCCCGACGGAGTCGCTTCCGGTCGTCGAGCAGCGACTGACCGTGCTTGGTGATACCGATGAGGGCAGCACGCCCGTCATCGGGGTCGGCGAACCTGGTCACCAGATCCTGGCGTTCCAGCCTCTGGATCAGCTGAGTCATCGACGGCTGGCTGATCCCTTCCTTGGCCGCGAGTGTGGTGAGCCGCATGGGACCTTCCCGGCACACCCTGTTCATCGCGAACGCAGCGGATGCGCTCAAGTCGGCGCGGTCGGTGAGAAATCGGGCCGTGATATCCAGTGCCTGGTCGAGAAGCTCACCGACGCAATTACCGACATCCCCATGAGGCGGACGTTTTTCCACGAGGTACATATATCACGCGCACTATGTAGCAGCAATCGGAGGAGTCTTCGAGCGCACCACACAGTCGCCCCACAGGAACTGTTCGCGGCGCCCGCCAACGGGCAACGAACTTGAGATTGGTTGCCTTGCAAGGGGTCCGGCTCCGGCGCGTCGATTGCGCGGGTGATCGAGGGGCCAGGCAGGGACGAGACTACATTGGCGCGGCTATGTATCGACCGAAGTCAACGTCGAATGGGGCAGGGTCTGAGGTAACTTACCCACATGGTCCGCCCTGCGCAGACGGCGCGCAGCGAACGCACTCGCGAAGCGCTGCGCCAGGCGGCCCTGGTCCGGTTCCTCGCCCAGGGCGTGGAGGACACCTCTGCTGAGCAGATCGCCTCCGACGCCGGCGTCTCGCTGCGAACCTTCTACCGGCACTTCACGTCGAAACACGAACTCTTGTTCGCCGACTATGACGCCGGGCTGGAGTGGTTCCGGACGGCGCTTGCGGTCAGGTCGCCGGACGAATCGCTCATCGACGCCGTGCACTCGGCGATCCTCGCGGCGCCGTACGACGCCGCGGCCGTGCCGAAGATCGCGGAGCTGCGGTCTCGGGAGCTTGACGCCGGGCGCATCGTGCGCCATATCCGGCAGGTCGAGGCCGACTTCGCCGAGGCGGTCGAGGAGTACCTCACCCGCGACGAACCGCCTGCACCAGGTACCGACGGTCGGTTGCGCGTGACCGTCACCGCCCGCTGCATCGCCGCGGCGGTCTTCGGAGCGATGGAGGTGTGGATGTTGAGCGACGATCGGTCGCTTCCGGAACTCGCGCGGCTGTGCCGTACGGCGCTCGAGGCGGTGGCGGCGGGCATCAGCGATGAGAAGTGACCAAGTTTCGTCAATATTGACAAAACTTGAGCGGCGTGCCAGCCTCGGACGATGGCGGACTTCGACGCGATTGTCATCGGTGCAGGCCACAACGGACTTGCGGCGGCGGCCCTTCTGCAGAAGGCCGGTGTGCGGACCGTCTGTCTGGACTCGAAGCTCTACGCCGGCGGAATGGCTTCCACGGTAGAGCTTTTCGACGGCTATAAGTTCGAGATCGCTGGGTCCCTGCAGTTTCCGACCTCTACGAAGGTCAGCGACGAACTCGGGCTCGACGAGTTGGCGACCGTCGACCTCGACGTGATGTCGGTGTCGCTGCGGGGGATCGGTGACGAGCCCGTCGTGTACTACTCCGATCCGATGAAGCTGCTCACGCACCTCAACGACGTGCACGGCGCCGATGCCGTCAACGGCATGGCGGGGTTGATGGCGTGGAGCCAGGGCCCGACGAGGGCGTTGGGCCGGTTCGACGCCGGGCAACCGCCGAAGACGATCGACGAGATGTACGCCTGTGCGCAAAACGAATTCGAGCGCGCGGCGATCACCGACATGTTGTTCGGGTCCGTCACCGACGTCCTCGACAGATATCTGCCCGACGCCGAGAAGCACGGGGCGCTGCGGGGAATGCTCTCGTTCCTCGCCGTCAACACCACCTACCGTGGGCCCGCCACCCCGGGCAGTGCCGCGGCTCTGGCGTACGGCTTGGCGATGCCCGACGAGAACGCCAAGCTGATGAAGAAGCTCCGCGGCGGAATAGGATCGCTCACAGCACATCTCGTAGAGGTGCTGGAGGCGGGCGGGGGGGAGCTGCGGTTACGCAGCAAGGTCGAGGAGATCCTGGTGGCCGACGGCCGGGTCACCGGCGTCCGGTTGGAGGACGGCACGACGATCGACGCGGCCATCGTGGTCTCGGGAATCGCGCCCGATCTGACGGTGACGAAGTTGCTCGACCCGGACGTGGTGCCATCGGAGGTCCGCGATCGGTTCACCCGCGTCGATCACCGCGGAAGTTATCTCCAGATGCACTTCGCGCTCGACGGCATGCCCACCTTCGCCGAGCCCTACGAGATGCTCAACGATCCCGAGATGCAGGCGGCCATTGGACTTTTCAGCACGCCGGAGGAGCTGCAGCAACAGTGGGAGGACAGTCGCCGGGGGATCGTGCCCGCCGACCCCGCCATCGCGATGCAGTTCCCATCGGTGCACGACCGCAACCTCGCGCCCGACGGCAAGCACGCCGCCTCGGCGTTCTCGATGTGGTTCCCCGTCGGATTCAAGGGGGTCTACGAAGACGTGTCCTACGGCGACCTGAAGGTCGAGATGGGTCGCCGGGTCATCGACAAGATCACCCGTGTCGCACCGGATTTCGAGTCGAAGATCATCCGGTACGCCACGTTCACGCCGCGGCACATGGGCATGATGTTCGGCGCCCCTGGCGGCGACTACTGCCACGGCCTCATCCATCCCGAGCAGATGGGGCCGAACCGGCCGGGGCCAAGGGGTTTCACCGATCAGCCCATCCCGATCGGCGGGTTCTACCTGGGCAGCGCAGGGTGCCACGGCGGTCCGGGCATCACGTTCATCCCGGGATACAACGCCGCCGCGCAGGCACTTGCCGACGCGCGCTAGTCGTCGTCCTTCGGGGTCGCTCCGCCCTCGTCCGACCAGTCCGTCCTGTCGTCGGCACCCTTCGCCGGGTCGCTCTGGACGTCGTGGTCGGCGCCGGCGGGGCCGGAGTTCGACTCTGTGGTCTTGGGATCTGTGTCAGTCACGATCAACGCGATACCCGCATCGTCGGGCTCGGAAACCGTCAGCACCGCCTCGTGCACGTACTGGTCCTCTTCGAGTCGGTGCTCGAGGGTCCGCAGAGTCTTGGCGATCGAGGACTCCGCGCTGTCGCCGACGAGGTCGACACTGGCGATGACGAAAAGCTGCTTCGGTCCGATGAACTCAGAACGCAGGAAGCGCACCTCGGCCACCTCTGGGAAGGTGGCCAGACGCTCGACGAGCGCCTGGTGAATCCGGGGCGAGCCGCCTTCTCCGGTGAGGAAGATCCGATTCCGGTTGATCAGGATGACGGCGACGACGCCGAGGAGGACGCCGACCAGGATGGAGCCGACTGCGTCCCAGACCACTTCACCGGTCAGTTGGTGCAGCAGGATGCCGAGGAATGCGATCGCGATGCCGATCAGCGCGGCGAAGTCCTCCGCGAACACGGCCCGCACCGTCGGGTCCGACGTCTCCATTGCGTACTCGAAGACGCGGCTCTCGAATTCCCTTGCGCCCATGCTGAGCTGGCGTACCGCCTGCGCCAGCGATGTGCCCTCCAAGACGAAGGCGATCGCCAGGACGACATAGGCGATGCGGTAGTCTTCGCCGCCCTCGGCGCCTTGCAGCAGCTCGGTGACGCCCCGCCAGATCGAGACCGCGGCACCGATGACGAACAGCCCCACCGCGGCGAGCAGCGACCATACGTAGGCCTCCCGCCCGTACCCGAGCGGTCTGCGCTCGTCCGCGTCGCGGATGCTGCGTCGATTGGCGACGAGGAGGAAGACCTCATTGCCGGTGTCGGCCCAGGAATGCGCCGCCTCCGCGGTCATCGACGCCGAACTGGACAGCACGGCCGCGAACGTCTTCGCCAACGCGACCAAGAGGTTCGCTGCGAACGCGATGAGTACAGTCAGCGCGCTGTCGCCACCCGCCTTCACCACCGGGGATCAGTCACCCCTGCGTTGGAGCTGAGCCATCCAGTCGCCCGGCAAGCGTTCCGCGGGCCCGGGGACCGTCTGGTCGACCGGATGGCACTCCGGCGGAGCGAGTTCCGGGCCGTCGTAGTACT
>NZ_JAVROT010000636.1:0-4062 GCF_032162605.1 Mycobacterium sp.
GTAGCGCGCCGATCGCCGTATCCCACGCTGCACGCGCCGGCGGCAGGAAGGGGTGCATGCCGAAGAAGCCGTGAAAGAGCCCGTCGGCGCGCACTGATTGCGTAGGAACGCCCGCGTCGCGCAGTCGCTGTGCGTACGCCTCGCCCTGATCGCGCAGCGGGTCGTACTCGGCGGTGATCACGAGCGCGGGCGCGATGCCATCGAGACCGTCGGCGTTGATTCCCCAGGCCGGCGAGGCCAGTCGGTGTCGCCGTTGCACAGCGTCGGGGAGGTAGGCGGTGTCGAACACCTCACTCATCCACGGTCGTAGCACGGCGCCGTTGCCCAGGGGTGTGCGCTTGTCCTTCGCGCTCGTGACGAGGTCCAGCGGGGCGTAGTGCAGCACTTGGAGTTTGACAGCCGGGTCACCGTTCTCGAGTGCGAGGCGCGAGGCGGCGGCGAGGTTTCCGCCCGCACTCTGGCCGCCGACGCACAATTGGCGACCGTCCCAGTCGTGCTCGCCGGATGACGCCCACCGAAGCACGTCGTAGATCTGCTCGACAGGTGCTGGAAACCTTCGATGAGCGGCGAGCACGTAGTCGGTGTTGATCACCACCACGTTCGCGTGTGCGGCGAGGTAGCGACACCACGGATCGTCCTGTTCGCGATGACCGACGACGAAGCCGCCGCCGTGGACGTTCACGTACACCGCGGGTTGATCACCGTTGGTCGACTGCGGACCGTAGACGGTCGCCGCGACGTCGCCGTGTCGGGCGGGTATGGAGATGGTCGTCGTGTGATCGCTGATCTCGGGGAAGCGCACGCCGGGTCTGGGCGCGGGGTTGACCGCGCCCGCGAACACTCGCGCTACCGCGTCGGCCACGGGGCGCGCGGACAGGATCGACAACTGCTGCTCCTCTCGATTCGTCTTCCGACCATTTGAACGCACGCCGGACCGGATCGAGTCGCGGTGTCGCTGTCATCTTCCAAATCGATGACGGGCATCCAAATCAATCGTTGGACTAGATACTGGTCGGGCTGGTGGGATGAAGTCACCAATCCATCCAGACGAAGTGAAACGACATGGCCACCACAGATATTCACGAGAACATCCCGTCGACGGCGACGTCCGCCGACGTGAGTCGAGCCCGTCTCTTCGAGAGGGAGGCGCTTGCGCTCCAGGAGGAACTCGGGCGCGCTGCCCGCCGCTATTCGAAGAACGCCCACGACGCCGAAGACCTGGTCCAAGAGACCTTTGCGAAGGCGTGGGCGGGATTCGGCTCCTTCGACCCGGGGACCAACCTCCGCGCGTGGATGTTCCGCATCATGGTCAACACGTGGATCAGCTCGCACCGCAGAACCGAACGCCGGCCCAAGGAGACGCTCACCGAGTCGTTCACGGATGCCCAGCTCTTCGCGGACAGTCGACGCTTCGACACCGCCCCGTCCGCGGAAACGCAAGCGCTGCAACGGTTGCCCGACGACTGCATCAGGCAGGCACTCCAGTCGCTGGACCCGTCTCTGCAGCGGATCCTCTACTACGCCTATCCATGCCAGCTCAGCTACAAGGAGATCGCCGAGATCGAGCGAATTCCGCTGGGCACCGTGATGTCCAGGATCCACCGCGCACGCCGCCTGCTGCGTACGGCGCTCCTCGAGGGCTGCGAGGAATCAGCGGTCGTGGCAGGAGAGCCGCATACTTGCGCGGCGTAGGGGTCGCCGCCTCGAGCCTGGCCACCCTTCCCCCGCGAGCGTGCGGGTCTGTACAGCGACACGCCGGTCTTGTTGTACAAGCACGCACGCTCGCGCGAAGACCCGGGGGCCTCTAGATCCAGCCACCCGCGGCGTCGAGCGTTGCGCCGGTGATGTAGCTGGCGTCGGAAGAGAGGAGAAACGCTGCCACCGCGGCGATCTCGTCGGGCTCGGCGAGTCGCCCCAACGCGTTCATGGAGCCGATCACTGCCTCGTTGGGCACATCGCGCAGCGCCTGAGGTGTGTACCTGGTGGCGTATTCGGCAGCCATGTCGGTGTTGGTACCGCCTGGGGCGATGGCGTTGATGGCGATGTCCTTCTCCGCCAACTCCGGCGCCAGGTTCAGCACCATCGCCGTCACCGCGGCCTTGCTCGCGGCGTAGAGGGTGTGCTGGTAGACGGCGATGCGAGCGCTGACCGACGAGGTCAGGAGGATCCGTCCGCCGTCCGTCATGGCTGCCGCAGCAGCTTGGGTCACGAACAGCTGGCTGGCGACGTTGGTGTGGAAGACCCGGTCGAAGTCGGCCGGTGTGATCGAGTCAAGGGCGCCGAAGTGTTCGACACCGGCGTTGCTCGCGACGACGTCGAGGCCACCGAAGGCATCCGCGACGCGGTTCACCAGTTCGATCACTTGGGCCCGGTCGCTGACGTCGGTACGAAAGGCGCTGGCGTGGTGGCCGTTCCGGACGAGTTCGTCGACGAGATCCTGCGCGGCACGCTCGTCATGGCGGAAGTTCACCGCCACGCTCGCGCCTTCGGCGGCCAGTCGTCGGGTGATCGCCGCGCCGATTCCCCGGCCGCCGCCAGTGATGAGTGCCCGCTTGCCTGCCAGCCGTGGTCCCGCGTTCATGCGCATTCCTCAATCGGACGATTTACTCCGCTTGTCAAGGTACGCCGGTGTGCGCCATTGATGCGGGCTGTCGCGAAACGGAACATGCCGAAGATCCACGACGGACCGCCTCCCTCGATTCTCGAGCGAGCGGAGAGCCGTGTCCGTGCAAGGGCGTGAATGGTAGCGACGTGCCGTGCGTTGCACTGTTTCAGTCCACATACGAAGGAGTCCAATGATGTCCGTGGAAACGGTCGTCGCCCTGGTAACGGGTGCCGACAAGGGCATAGGCCCTGGCCACTGCGCGTCAACGCGCGGAGCGTGGCCTCACCGTGCTCCTCGGTAGCCGCGACGTCGAGCGCGGCGCGAAGGCGGCCGCCCATCTCGCCACGGCCGGAGTCGCGGCGCGACCAGTACAGATCGATGTCACCGATGCCACATCCGTCCAGCGGGCCGCCGGGTTCATCGACCGTGAGTATGGCCGCCTCGACATGTTGGTGAACAACGCCCGCGTGCTCGTCCGCAAACCCGCGACGGAAGTGTCTGCCGAAGACATGCGCCAGGAGTTCGAGACCAACGTATTCGGCACGGTCCGCGTGATTCACGCGATGCTTCCGCTACTGCGAAAGTCCTCATCCGCTCGAATCCTCAACGTCTCCAGCGATTCCGCCATATTCGCCAAGGCGACAGAGAAGGGCTCCATGTTCGCCCACTCACACGAGTCGTTCGCCTACTCCGCGACGAAAGTCGCCGTGAACATGCTGACCGTCAAGTACGCCAACGCTTTTATCGACGATCCCGCGCTGTCCCACGTGAAGATCAACGCCGTCACGCCTGGGTACGTGGCCACGGAGCTGAACGACTTCCGTGGGGTGCGCAGCACGGACGAGGGAGCGCGCGCCGCGGTGTACTGGGCGACGGTCGGCGACGCCGGTGCGACAGGCGGGTTCTTCGACGATTGTGAGCCGCTGCCGTGGTGAGGTGAACTTGGTCACCACCCCAACCGGGGTCAGAGGCCGCCTACTTCGATGACCGCGTCGGCGAACTGCCGCGGTGCCTCCTGTGGCACGTTGTGCCCGATGCCGTCGAGGACGCGATGAGAGTATTTGCCGCTGAACTGTTTGCGGTAGGCGCTGCCGTCCTTGGCGGGACCGTCGAAGTCACTGGACAGCGTGATCGTCGGGACCGCGATGACGGGCTTGCCGGCGAGGCGGCGCTCGATGTCGTCGTACTGCGGCTCGCCGGCGGCCAGGCCCTGGCGCCAGCGGTAGTTGTGGATGACGATGTCGACGTGGTCGGGGTTGGCGAACGCCGCGGCGCTGCGGTCATAGGTGGCGTCGTCGAACGGCCACAACGGAGAGGCGTTCTTCCAGATCAACTCGTTGAAGTCGTGGGTGTTCTGCCGGTAGCCCTGCTGGCCGCGTTCGGTGGCGAAGTAGTACTGGTACCACCAGCCGTACTCCGCTTGGGGCGGCAGCGGTTTCAGATTGGCCTCGAGGTTG
>NZ_JAVROT010000637.1:0-10725 GCF_032162605.1 Mycobacterium sp.
GTGGCCACGGGCCGTAACGGTAGCGTGGCCTCCCATGCCGCGTTCCTTCGACATGGCAGCCGAATACGACGGCACCGTCGAGCAGATCCGCAAGGCCTTCGGCGACGAGCGGTACTGGATCGAGCGGCTGGCTCAGTCCGGCGCCGACGAGACGACCCTGGACTCGATCACCTCGGACGCGAGCGGCGGCCTCGCCGTGATCACGACCCAGACGCTGCGAGCCGACCGGCTGCCCGGCGTCGTCACCCAATTCCACCGTGGGGACCTGAGTTTCGTGCGCGAGGAGACGTGGACCCCGGTGACCGACGGGTGCGCCAGCGCCGTGCTGCAGGGGTTGATCCCCGGCGCTCCCGCAACGCTGACTGCGACGGCGGCGTTGACGGCCGCCGGGACCGGATCGCGGCTCGAGTTCAAGGCCACCGTCGAGGTCCGCATCCCCCTCGTCGGCGGCAAGGTGGAGAACTTCATCGGTAGCCAGCTGGTGGACCTCCTGATCGCCGAACAGCACTTCACCACGGCGTGGATCAGGGAAAACGCCTGAAGCAGCACTAAACTGCCAGATTATGAGGCCGGTGTTGGACGTCCCCCCGCTTGCGGGGGAGAGCGAAGCGACTTAGGAGATGTTCCAGCCGCTTGGGCAGCTGACGCGGGGCACGACCGGTTACAACCGTTTGCGCCGCAGCGATCGCTGGCTCGTCCACGCACCACGGGTGCGGGGCGCACTGCTCTCGGCCGCCGAGCCGCTGGTGATCGACCTCGGGTACGGTGCGCTACCCGTGACGACGCTGGAGTTGGCGGCTCGACTGCGTACGGTCCGACCCGACGTGCGCGTGGTCGGGCTGGAGATCCACCCCGACCGCGTGCACGCCGCACGCGCCGCCACCGAGAAGATCAATCGGGCCGACGTCGAGTTCGGGCTCGGCGGCTTCGAACTGGCCGGGCTGCGACCAGTTCTGGTGCGCGCGTTCAACGTGTTGCGCCAGTACCACGTGGACGACGTCGCCGACGCGTGGACGCAGATGCGGACCCGGTTGGCGCCCGGCGGGTTGATCGTCGACGGCACCTGCGACGAGCTCGGCAGGCGCTGCTGCTGGGTGCTGCTCGACGACGCAGGCCCGGTGAGCCTGACGCTGGCGTGCGATCCGTTCGCCATCGAGAGGCCGTCGGATCTGGCCGAACGGCTGCCCAAGGTCCTGATCCACCACAACGTGGCGGGTCAACCGATCCATCGACTGCTGACGGCGGCCGATCGCGCGTGGGCCGCCGCCGCGGGGCACGGAGTGTTCGGGCCTCGGGTGCGCTGGCGGGCGATGCTGGTGTCGCTGGCCACCGATGGCTATCCCGTCGAGCCGCCGCGGCGGCGCCTGCGCGACGGCGTGCTGTCCGTGCCGTGGTCGGCCGTCGCTCCTCTGTAGTGTCGCCCCGCACTAGGCGGCCTCACTAAGCAGAGGCCATGCGGATTGCCCTTGCGCAGATCCAGAGCGGCACCGTGCCGTCGGCCAACCTCGACCTCGTCGAGGACCACACCCGGCGCGCGGTCGACGCGGGCGCGCGTCTGGTGCTCTTCCCCGAAGCCACGATGTGCCGGTTCGGGGTGCCGCTGAAACCCGTCGCCGAATCACTCGACGGGCCGTGGGCCTCGGGCGTTCGGACGATCGCCGAGCGGTCCGGCGTCGTGGTCGTGGCGGGGATGTTCTGCCCCAGCGACGACGGCCGCGTCACCAACACCCTGATCGCGACGGGTGCGGGCATCGACGAGCACTATCACAAGATTCATCTCTACGACGCCTTCGGATTCACCGAATCACGCACGGTCGCACCAGGTCTCGATCCCGTGGTGATCACCGTCGACGGCGTCGGCGTCGGAGTGACCACTTGCTACGACATTCGCTTCCCCGAGCTGTACGTCGAGCTCGCCCAGCGTGGCGCTCAGGTCATCACCGTGCACGCGTCGTGGGGGTCTGGCCCCGGCAAGCTCGAACAGTGGACCCTGCTCGCCCGGGCCCGCGCGCTCGACTCCACCAGCGTCGTCGTCGCGGTCGGTCAGGCGTACCCGGGCGACGAGATCGCCGCCTCCGGCCCGACGGGGGTCGGCGGCAGCCTGGCCTGCTCCCCCACCGGCGACGTGGTGGCCGCGGCGGGCGCCGATCCGCAGCTCCTGGTCGTCGACGTCGACCTGAATACCGTCGACAAAGCGCGCGACGCCATCGCCGTGCTGCGCAACCGAGCCGAGTTCGAGCGGTCCGGTAGGGCACAATCGCAGGCGTGACCGATCCCTCCGATCCCTGGGCCCGTCCTGCCCAACAGCCGCCGCAGCCGAATCGGCCCCAGTCAGGGAGCCCGGCAGAGCCGCAGTACGCCGGGCCGCCACCTCAGGGACCACCGGATCAGGGACCGCCGCAGGGACCGCCACCTCATGGATATCCGCCTCAGGGCCCGCCTCCGAGCCCTCCTCCGACCCGACCGTCCGAGGAGGCGACCCCGTCGCGGGGCGGCGGATTCAAGCGCCTCATCCGCGACCCGCTGTCGATCGTGCTTGTCGTCGTCATCGTCCTCGCGCTCGGTGCCGCAGGCCTGATCGGCGGCGAGATCTACGCCCGCCACCGCGCCGACTCGGTCGTCGCCACGGCCACGAAGTGCGTCATCCAGGACGACGCCACGGTGTCGTTCGGCACCCTTCCCCCGTTTCTGTGGCAGCACGTGACCGGCCACTACGGCAACATCTCGATCACCACCGCGGGCAACCAGATCCGCAACATCAAGGGCATGAAGGCCCAGATCTCCGTCGACGACGTCCGCCTTGGCGACAACGGCAACTCGAAGGGCACGATCGGCGCCCTCGACGCGACCATCACGTGGACGGCCGACGGCATCAAGCAGACCATCCAGGACTCCGTGCCCATCGTCGGCAGCTTCGTCACCGGGGTCACCACCAATGCTGCCAACGGCACCGTCGAGCTGCAGGGCGCGCTGGGCAGCATCATCGCCAAGCCCGAGGTCGTGGACAACGGCGTCTCGCTACAGGTGCAGCAGCTGACGGGGTTGGGGTTCACCCTGCCGCGTGAGACCGTGCAGCCGGCGCTCGATGCCTTCAGCGGGCAGTTGACCAAGAACTACCCGCTCGGCGTACACGCAGACAGCATCCAGGTCACCGACACCGGTGTGGTCAGCAAGTTCTCGACGCGCAACGCCTCGATTCCCGCCGGCGGCGAGGACCCCTGCTTCGCGGGCCTCTAGGACTCGGCGGCCCCAAGCCCGTCGAGTACCGCGCGCGTTCCGGACCGGCCCAGTCGAGTGGCTCCGGCGTCGAGCATCGCGGGCACCATCGACGGCGAGACGCACACCGCGGACGCACCGAGGTCGGTGGCCTCCTCGACGAGGAATCGGACGTCGACCTCTCCTGCCTCGTGTTTGAGCAGCGTGTGGACGACCATGCCGGCGACGCGTTCCCGGGTCCAATGTCGTTGCATCAGAACGGCTCTTCGGTGCCGCCGGGATTGCAGCGCGTGTCCACCATCGTGCCCTCGTCGACCACGGGCCGCCAGGGCTCGAGATTCCAGCTGGTCTTACCCGGCTGCGCGACCTCGGCGAACGTCCAGTGACACATGAACTGCTCGCGCATGCCCGGCATGTCGGCATCTGGCGCGGATGCCAGCACCTCGCGCCACGCCTCGTCGCCCTGGACCTCGTTGTTCAGCTGCCCCGCGACCTCCCGACCCGCCGGGGTCGGATACACGCGCAGGCTGGACAGGTCACCCCAGTGCGCCCACTCGGCGTGGTCGACGAAGGGAGGGCCGGCGGTGTCGGCGACGGCAGTCGCGATCATCGGGCCCACGGAGGCGGATGCGCCCGCCAGGAAGAGGGCCGCCGTCACGGCGGCGAGGATGGGACGCATCGGGTTATCGCGACTTTCCCTGGACTTCGAGGATCTTCGGCCTGACGTCGACGAGATAGATGCCGACCGCGCACGCCGCGATCGCGGAGCCGACCGGCGGCGGAAGGAAGACTCCCACCAGACCGGTGCCGCCGAGGATCGCCAGCCAGATCGGCTTGGAGAGCTTCTCGGCAGCGGTGTAGGCGTCGGTGCGCTGGATCGCCGCATGGACGAACGCATAAAGACCCAAGAGCAGGACGCCCACCTGAATGGCGAAGAGGACGTAACTCGCCAGGTCCTGAAGCATCACACTCCAAGCCTAGGCGGGTTACGTCCCCTCAGTCGACTTCGCCTTTCGAGCCAGGCGACTTCGTTACTTCTGTGTCACCTTCTTGGCGGCAGGCGCCTTGGCCGGAGCCTTCTTGGCGGGTGCCTTCTTGGCAGGTGCCTTGGCCGCAGCCTTCTTCACCGGCGCGGCGGCCTTCTCTGCCTTCTTCGGCAGCTCGACGCCGACCAGCTTGGCGGCACGCTCGCCGACGGCGCGGGTCTGGCTGGCAACGGTCCCCAGCGCGTCCTGTGTCAGCTCGACGGCCTGGTCGGTCACGCTTTCGACGCGGTTGGCGGCCCCTTCGACAGCCGGCTGCTGACGGATGCGCTCCAGAGCTGCCTCGCCGCGCTCGACGAGCTTGTTGTACGTCGTGGTGGCTGCCTCCGCGTAACCTTCAGCGGCCCTACGCAGCTCGTCGGTGCTCAGCTTCTCGCGCAGGTCGGCGACCTGCGAAGGGAACTCTTCCTGCAGCTTGGTGACTCGGGCACGCCGCACTTCGACGCGGGTGGTCGCCCCGGTGCGGGCCTCCTCGGCACGCTCGCGGAGGCTGGCGACGATCTCGTTGACGGTGGCGAGCGCCAGATCGGCGGCGCCAACGGCAGCGAGCAGCGGAGCCTTGAGGTCTTCAACGGTGGGCTGGGTCTTGTCGGCCATGTTCTTCGATTCCTTTCGAAACGTTGTCTTCGGTTGGCTAATCAACAGTTGATCGGGTGTCAGTCAGTGGCTGGCTCCTCATCCAAGGCCTCGTTCTGTTGCACGAACGAGGTGTAGATGTCGAGCAGCACCTGCTTCTGCCGCTCGGTGATTTCGGTGTCCGTAACGATCGCGTCGCGGACCTCGCTCGGCTCGCTGGGCTCGAGAAGTCCTGCCCTCACGTAGAGCACGTCAGCGGAAACCCTCAGCGCCTTGGCAATCTGGTTGAGAACCTCCGCGGACGGCTTCCGCAATCCCCGCTCGATCTGGCTGAGGTAGGGATTGCTGACGCCGGCCTTCTCGGCCAACTGCCGCACCGAAACCTGCGCAGCTTCGCGCTGGCTACGGATGAAGCCTCCGATGTCCTGTGCAGCGGTGGACACGACTGCGGCGAGATCTCCGTCTTGCGGCACGTGTAACCCCCTCTGCGTTGGGTATCCGAAATGCTTCGAACCCAACCGTAAGACGGAGTGCTAACTATTGCAAGCGCTTGTTAGCAGTTTTTCGCGGCCGCTCAGAACAGGACCTGCGCCACCGAGTAGATGACCAATCCCGCGAGCGAACCGACCACAGTGCCGTTGATCCGGATGAACTGCAGGTCACGGCCTACGTGCAACTCGATGCGACGACTGGCTTCGTCCGCATCCCACCGCTCGATGGTCTCGGTGATGATCGCTGTGATCTCCGTCCCATACTGCGCAGCGAGGTGCTGAGCGGCGCGCACGATCCACTTGTCGACCTTGTCGCGGAGGTGTGCATCGTCGCGCAGCGACTCGCCGATGTGCACCACCGAGTCGGCGATCCGGGTGCGCAGCGTCGAGGTCGGATCATCGACCGACTCCAGGAAGATGCGCTTGGCGGTGGTCCACGCCGTCTCCGCGGCCTTGGCTACCTCGTCGCGCGCCATGATCTGGTCCTTGACCTTCTCGGCGCGGGCGATCGTCGCCTCGTCGTTCTGTAGGTCGTCGGCGAACTCGAACAGGAACTTCGTCGCCGACCGCCGCAACTCGTGGTCGGGGTTGCGCCGCACCTTGTCGGTGAAGTCCATCAGCTCCCGGTGGATGCGGTCCCCGACGAAGCTGTCGACCCAGCGTGGCGTCCACGTCGGCGAGTCCCGCTCGATCACGCGCTCGATGATCTCGTCGGCGCTGAGCGACCACTCGAAGGCGCGATCGGCCAGCAGCTGCAGCAGCGCCTCCTGACGGTGCTCCTCCAGCAGGCTCGACAGCACCCGTCCCACCGGCGGTCCCCACTGTGGCTGGGCGATGCGTTTGACGATCATGCGGTCCAAGACCTGCTGAACGTCATCGTCGCGCAGCATCTCCACCAGCACCCGCAGCCCGGTCGACGCCTCCGCGGCGACCCTCGCGGCGTGCACCTCATCGGAGAGCCACTTGCCCAACCGGTCGGCGACGTGCGCCTCCCGCAGCTTGGTCGCCACCACCTCGGGCGACAGGAAGTTCTCCCGCACGAAGGAGCCGAGGCCCTCGCCGAGCTGGTCCTTCTTGCGCTTGATGATCGCGGTGTGCGGGATGGGAATGCCCAGCGGATGCTTGAACAGCGCCGTCACGGCGAACCAGTCGGCGAGCGCGCCCACCATGCCAGCCTCCGCGGCCGCGCGGACGTAGCCCACCCAGCTGGCGGCACCGTGCGACTGGGCCCATGTGGACACCAGGAACACGACCGTCGCGCCTATGAGAAAGCCCACCGCGACGACCTTCATCCGACGCAGTCCGCGACGACGCTCGGCATCCGCTTCGGAATCCACACCCGCGATCGATTCCGCAAAGCTCGGCCGCTGTTCGGACGTCGGTGCGTGTACCACGCATCCATCATCCGTCATGGCGCCGGCGGCTGGTCGATCCCACCGAGGCAAAGGAGGATTTCGGCCGTATCATGGCGGGGACGAGGGAATGGGAATGACGGCGGAAGTGGCACAGCAGACCCCAAGCGGGCCCGTGAAGACCGACGGCCGCAAACGACGCTGGCACCAGCACAAGGTCGACCGACGCAATGAGTTGGTCGACGGAACGCTGGACGCCATCCGTCAGCGTGGCAGCAATGTCAGCATGGATGAGATCGCGGCCGAGATCGGCGTATCCAAGACCGTGCTCTACCGCTATTTCGCCGACAAGAACGACCTGACCACCGCCGTGATGATGCGCTTCGCGCAGACCACCCTGATCCCCAACATGGCCGCGGCGCTGACGGCGAATCTCGACGGCTACGACCTGACCCGCGAGATCATCCGCGTGTACGTCGACACGGTCGCCGCCGAACCGGAGATCTACCCGTTCGTGATGGCCAACAGCTCCGCGAGCAAGAGTAAGGCGGTCGCCGACTCCGAGCAGATCATCGCGCGGATGCTCGGCGTCATGCTGCGTCGCCGGATGGGACAGGAGGGCATGGACACCCACGGTGCCCAGCCATGGGCATTCATGATCGTCGGCGGCGTGCAGCTGGCCACTCACTCCTGGATGTCGCACCCCAGGATGACCGCCGACCAACTCATCGACTACCTGACGATGCTGTCGTGGAACGCGCTCGGCGGCATCGTCGAGGCGAACGGCTCGCTGGAGAAGTTCAACTCGATGCCGCATCCGTCCCCGAAGGTGCCGTCGCAACTGCTTGACTGACCGGATGACCGACACCGAAGGCGATCGCGGAGTGAGGATCGCAGCGAGGCACGAGCGAGGACCGGAGCGAGCGGGAGCCGACACGTGAGCACCGACACCCCGTCGCTCTGGACGCACGAGCCGCATGTCCACCTCGAGTTCACGGCGGGCGACAAGGTCTCCGACATCAAGACGCATGCCACCCCCGGCTTCAAGGGATCGAAGTCGGATGCCCCCGAGCTCCAGGAGGAGCGCAACCAGCGATTCGCCGAACTCCAGGAGATGCTGTACGCGAACAGCCGGTCGGGTGACACCCGCAAGGTCCTGCTGGTACTGCAGGGCATGGACACCGCAGGCAAGGGCGGTATCGTCAAACACGTTGTCGGAGCGGGCAATCCGCAAGGGATCGAGTACGCGAGCTTCGGCAAGCCGACGGCCGACGAGCTGGCCCACCACTATCTGTGGCGGATCCGCAATGCCCTGCCGCGCTCCGGGCACATCGGCGTGTTCGACCGGTCGCACTATGAGGACGTGCTCGTCGTGCGGGTGCACGACCTGGTCCCACCCGACGTGTGGGGCGCACGCTACGACGAGATCAACGCGTTCGAGAAGGAACTGGCCGACGACGGCACGACGATCGTCAAGGTCGCCATGTTCGTCTCCCTCGACGAGCAGAAGAAGCGGCTCGCCAAACGCCTCGACCGGCCCGACAAGTACTGGAAGTTCAATCCCGCCGACATCGACGAGCGCGAGCTGTGGCCCAAGTACCAGGAGGCCTACCAGGCGGTGCTGGACCGCACGTCCACGGAGTACGCACCGTGGCACGTCATCCCCTGCGATCGCAAGTGGTATTCCCGCCTGGCGATCACCGAATTGGTGATCGAGGCGCTGGAGGGGCTGGACTTGTCCTGGCCGCCAGCCGATTTCGACGTCGAAGAGCAGAAGAGACGGCTGGCTTCCGGCTAAGCCGGCGAAACTTCGGTTTCTGATGAAAATCCGGCGAAATCCGTCATGAACCGTAGTCTCGGGGAACCGAGTAACAGGCTGGTGCGCCTAACCGAGTGTGCAAAGACTGATCGTCGGTTCTGAAGCCCTCGCCGCTGGAACGCTGACGCGGCAGATGCTGCGAAAGCGGTACGTGAAGGTGCACCACAACGTCTATTCGCCGGTCGGCGTGGAACTGACAGCACTCGATCGCGCGCAGGCCGCGTGGCTGTGGTCCCGCCGCGACGCGGTACTGGTCGGCAATTCAGCCGCGGCCATGCTTGGTAGCAAGTGGATACCCGCGGACGAACCGGCGGAGCTAGCGCGCTCGCGACATCCGGCTCCGAAGGGCATCATCGTGCACAGCGGTGCGATCGCTGACGACGAGGTGCACGAGCATCGCGGGATTCCTTGCAGCACAGCGGCTCGGACGGCTTACGACGTCGGACGACGAATACCAAGGGACAAGGGCATCATTCGCGTCGATGCACTCTTGAACGCGACGCAGTGCTGCATCGCCGAGGTCGAAGCGCTCGCCGCCCGCTACCCGGGCGCACGAGGTCTCCGGCAGTTGCGGAGCACGCTCGACCTGGCCGACGGGGCGCCGAATCGCCACAGGAGACGCTGCTGCGGCTGCTGCTCGTGCGGTCCGGTCTACCGCGGCCGATCACGCAGATACCCGTGGCCAACGACCTCGGCCGGGTTGTACGACGCGTCGACATGGGCTGGCCGCAATGGAAGGTGGGCGTCGAATACGACGGCGAGCAACACTTCACCAACGCCGTCGACTACGAGAACGACATCGTCCCAGCAGTCGGCAATTGCGATACGAACGCCCCTCGATCGTGCCACGGGCCACGAAGGCGTTGACCGACGCTCGGCGCTAGTAGGTGTAGAAGCCCTTGCCCGACTTCTTGCCCAGCTGGCCAGCCTCGACCATCCGCTGCAGCAGCGGCGGTGGGCCGAACAGCGGCTCCTTGAACTCCTCGAACATCTTGTCCGCGATGAGCTTCAGCGTGTCAAGCCCGATCAGATCGGACAGCTTCAGAGGCCCCATCGGATGCGACAAGCCGGCGACGACCGCCTTGTCGATGTCCTCGACAGTGGCCACGCCGGACTCGGCCATCCGCACTGCCGAGAGCAGGTAGGGCACCAGCAGCGCATTGACGACGAAGCCGGACCGGTCGGCGCAGCGCACGACCTGCTTGCCGAGCACCGTGCTCGCGAAGTGCTCGGTTCGCGCGGCGGCCTCGTCGGTGGTGACGAGGGTGCTGACCAGTTCGACGAGCGGTAACACGGGGACCGGGTTGAAGAAGTGCAGCCCCAGCACCCGGCCCGGATTCTTGGTCGCCGCCGCGATCTTCATGATCGGGATGCTCGAGGTGTTGGACGCCAGCACCGCGTCGGGATCGGTGATGACCTCGTCGAGCTCCGCGAAGACCTTGGCCTTGACGGCGTCGTCCTCGATGATCGCCTCGATCACCAGCTGACGGTCCGACAGATCGGCCAGATTGGTGGTGAACTTCAGCTTGGCCAGTGCGGCGTCGCGCTCGCGCTCGGTTACCTTGCCCGCGCTGACGCCGCGCTCGAGCGACTTGGTGATGCGCGCCTTGCCCGCAGTGGTGAGCGCCTCGGTCGGCTCGTAGACCAGGACGTCGACACCCGCGCGGGCAGATACCTCTGCGATCCCCGCGCCCATCTGCCCGGCGCCGACGACGCCAACTCGGTCAATCTCTTTCACGCTCAACGTTGTACTCCGTTTCGATAAGCGTCAGGCCCCGCCCAACGATCGTGGGCGGGGCCTGCGCTGTCAACTATGAGCCAAGCGGCTCACCCGCTCAGTGGAACTGACCCTCTTCGGTCGAACCGGCGAGCGCGGTGGTGGAGCTGGTCGGATCGACGATGGTGGCGATCCGGTCGAAGTAGCCCGCGCCGACCTCGCGCTGGTGCTTCGTCGCGGTGTAGCCCCGCTCCTCGGCCGCGAACTCGCGCTCCTGCAGCTCGACGTAGGCGCTCATCTGGTTGCGGGCGTAGCCGTAGGCCAGATCGAACATCGAGTAGTTCAGCGCGTGGAAGCCGGCGAGGGTGATGAACTGGAACTTGAAGCCCATCGCGCCGAGCTCCTTCTGGAACTTCCCGATGGTCGCGTCGTCCAGGTGCTGCTTCCAGTTGAACGACGGCGAGCAGTTGTAGGCCAGCATCTGGTCCGGGAACTCGCTCTTGACGCCCTC
>NZ_JAVROT010000638.1:0-3269 GCF_032162605.1 Mycobacterium sp.
GACGGCGGCTGCCAGCGGCAGCACGATCGCCGCCCGGACCGCTCGACGGGCAGCGTCGTTCTCCGGGTCGCGTTCCATGACCCGCTCTTTTCCCCGGCGCCAGAGGCCAGCCGGGGTCCGCATGAACCGGATGTTAGACCGGGGTGTCAGCTCGCGTCCGGCACCGAGCCGAACCGGCCGGAATCCAATGTCTCGAGCATCTGGTCCGCGATCCATTCGAGGTCGTCGGGGTCGCGTGGGAGGTTCGACTGCTCGTAACCGATCAACAGGTACATCGCCCAGGAGGCGAACACCTGGGCCTGGTGCTTGTGGTCGAGGATCTCGAAGGCCGCGTCGGAGAGGAGGTCGTACCGCCGCTGGTCGACGGCGGACTGCACGGCGCGAACACCGGCGTCGATCGAACTCCAGACACGGATCGCCGCCTCGGCGCGGTGGGGAAGCGCGAGTGCCACCTGGATGTAGGCCCCGATGCGGCGCCGCGGGTCGGGTTCGGTGCCCATCACCTCGATGCTCTTGACAGTGCGCTGTTCGACCCAGTGCGCCACCAGGTCCCTGGTGTACGCCGACCAGCTGGCGAAGTAGTGATAGAAGGAACCCGTGGTGACGCCGAGGCGATTGCACACCTCGGCGAGCTTGAGGCCTCCGTATCCGAGGTCGGAGAGCACGTCGAGGCCAGTCTCGAAGTACGACTCCCGGGACACACCAGCCACCATGGATGAAAACCATAGTTCTCAGCGCTGTGTGCGCCACCGATTGGACCGCTCAGCTATGTCGGAATTTCGTAACATTTCGGGCGGACACCCCTGATTGACGGCGATGATGGTTTGCTGGAAGGTGAATTTTTACGGCTCCGCAACCTTTGGGCTCTAATGGCCCGGTGACGTGTGGCAGAATTTGACTGTGCCGTATACCGCTACCCGAGGACCTGGCCGCCCGCCTGCAGCGAAGGCCGCTGAGACCCGTGAGCGCATTGTGCGTGCGGCGCGCGAGGTTTTCAGCGAACTCGGTTACGACGCAGCAACATTCCAAGCAATCGCAATACGTGCCGATCTGACCCGCCCAGCCATTAATCACTACTTCGCCAGCAAGCGTGCGTTGTATGGCGAAGTGGTCGAGAAGACCAACGAGATGGTGGTTGCCGCGGGGATGGCCAAGGTGGAGGGACAAACGTCGCTCCTGAAGAGGTTGACGGCGTTTTTCTCAGCGGCCATGCAGGCGGAATCCCGTGATCGATCGGCCGCTGCGTTCCTGGTGACGTCGGTGCTCGAATCGCAGCGGCACCCCGAGCTCAGCCGCGACGAACACAACTCGTTGAAGACGTCCCGAGCGTTCGTGACCTGGGCCGTCAACGATTCGATCGAGCGAGGCGAGCTGACGACGGATGCGGACGTCCCGACGCTGGTCGAGATGTTGGTCGCGGTGATGTGGGGCATGGGTTTCTATGCCGGGTACGTCGGCGGCCACGACGAGCTGAGGGCCATCGTCGATAAGCTGGAGCTGCTTTTGGCGAACAAACTCTGGACGCTGACCGAGTAACTCATCGCGTCACCGAGCGTCCGGCGTGATGTACCACACAGATACGGCTAGCACGGCTAACTTCCTCGGTAGCATTGCGAACGACCTGTAGCGCTACCCGACGGACGGCACCACGATGAGCTCTTTGCGTACACACGACGACACCTGGGACATCGCCACCAGCGTCGGGTCCACCGCGGTGATGGTGGCCGCCGCCCGGGCGGGCGAAACCGATCGCGATGAGCCACTGATCCGCGATCCCTACGCGAAGATCCTGGTGGCCGGTGCTGGGACGGGCGTCTGGGAGTTCATGCTCGACGATGCCTTCATCGAGAAGGTCAAGGAAGCCGGTGAAGATGGAGCCGAAGCCGCCGCGATCTTCGAGCACATGGGCAACTACCAGGCGGTGCGGACGCATTTCTTCGACGCCTTCTTCGCCGATGCGACCGCGGGAGGAATCCGCCAGATCGTGATCCTGGCATCGGGTCTGGACTCCCGTGCCTACCGGTTGGACTGGCCCACCGGCACGACGGTCTTCGAGATCGATCAGCCGAAGGTGTTGGAGTACAAGTCGGCAACGCTGGCGGAACACGGTGTCGAGCCGTCGTCGGCGGCCCTGCGGCAGGTGCCCGTCGACCTCCGCTTCGAGTGGCCGGCGGCGCTGCGCGACGCGGGCTTCGACGAGACCGCGCCGACGGCCTGGTTGGCCGAAGGCCTCCTGATGTATCTGCCCGCCGACGCGCAGGACCTGTTGTTCGAGCGGATCACCGCGCTGAGCGCCCCGGGTAGCCGCGTCGCCGCCGAGACGGTCGGCGTGCATTCGGAGGAGCGGCGCACACAGATGCGTGAGCGCTTTCAGCAGCTGTCCGCCAAGTTCGAGATGGAGCAGGCGCTCGACGTCCAGGAGCTGATGTACAACGATCCCGACCGCGCGGACGTCACGGAGTGGCTGAACGATCACGGCTGGACGGCATCGGGTGTCACCTCGCAGACGGAGATGCAGCGGTTGGACCGCTGGGTGCTGACCGAGCAGACCGACGAGGACGCGTTCTCGACGTTCGTCGTGGGAGAACGCGGCTGAATCGCAGGCCGAATGGGGCCGCGAGGCGCACGAGGCGGGACCGGGCGAAGCCCGCCCGTCAACCGGGTGGTTGGTTAGGATCAGGCGACGCGAGGAGCAATCAACCGAAGCTTCCTCGGGTCAGGAAGGACTCCCAATGACCACACACGCCGAAGAAGTCCAAGCTCCGACCAGCGCAGCTGGCACCGCCGTCGACGTCCCCGCCGTGGTCGCGCGCCTGCGGAAGACCTTCGCCACCGGCCGCACGCGCGACGTCGCATGGCGCAGGCGGCAGCTGGAAGCGCTGCAGAAGCTGATGGTGGACAACGAGCCGGCCATCGCCGCCGCCCTCGAGCAGGACCTCGGCCGCAAGCCCTTCGAAGCGTGGCTCGCCGACGTCGTCGGCACTGCGGGTGAAGCCGCCGACGCCGCGAAGAACGTCGGCAAGTGGACCAGGCGCAAGCATCGGATGCTCGAGTTCTCCCAGCTGCCGGGCCGCGGTTGGGTGCAGTACGAGCCGTACGGCACGGTGCTGATCATCGGCGCCTGGAATTTCCCGTTCGCGTTGACGTTCGGACCCGCCGTTGGGGCGATCGCCGCAGGCAACACCGTCGTCCTCAAGCCGTCCGAGGTGTCTCCGGCGTCCTCGGCGCTGATGGCCGAGCTGGTGCCGCGGTACCTGGATCCCGACGCG
>NZ_JAVROT010000639.1:0-26688 GCF_032162605.1 Mycobacterium sp.
TACTCTTCTTCATGGTGGTCCCCTTGCTGTAGGAGTTCTTGGCGGAACGCCCGACACCTACCACACGGCAGGTCTCGAGCGGGGGACCGCCACCTCAACTTCTACGAGACCCGGGACAACCTCGTTGTCATGTCTCACAACTACTTCAACGCTCCAGGCGAGACCGCAATTTCTAGAACAAACATCTAAGACAGGGTCACCAGGGGGTAATGAGCACTCTGGAGCCAGCTTCCAAGATGTCTCACATGTAGTCCATTTCAAGAAGACGTGGGTGACCATCCCTGGATGCCCCGCATTAGGGCATCGCCTCGGCCCAATTCGTGTGTCCCTCGTAGCCAAGCGTTTTCGCTATGTCGCGGTAGTCATCACGGAAGTGCGTGTAAGCGGCGGCATCACCCCGAGCCTGGGCCAGCAGCGCCCGCAGCCGCGACAACCAGATGTCGCGCATCACCAGGCCCTCATCGGCTGGCGCGACCGCCAACCGGTCAATCGCGGCCTCTGCTTCGGCCACGTCACCGTCGGCCCCGCGATCGAGCAGTGTCTCCACCAGGACACCCGTCGCTGGAACGCCCCACAACAGCAGATGTCCCTGGCGGAACAGATGGTCGGCGGCGGCGCGTATCACCGGTATGGCGGCATCGTGATCTCCCTGCCTCCCAGTCTCGCGTGCCGAGAAGACCTCGACGATCGGCAAATCGCATAGGTTGTGTCCTTGGTTTAGGAACACTTTGCCGACCTCGGCCAACAGCTGCTGTCCGCGATCACGCTCCACGATGGTGCCGCGGTGCACCAGCGCAACGCCCAGCGTCGCCAGGGTGAAGCCCACCACGACGTCATCACTGGATCGCTCGGCGATCCGTAGAGCATCCTCGATCTCGTGCAGCGCACGATCATCTGGCCTCAGCACGCCAAACGGTATCCCCAGCAAGTAGACATAGCTGACAACCCCGGCGCAGGACGCGGGGTCAGCGCGGCGGGCCATAGCCAGGCCGTGCCTCAGGTCTTCTGGCCATCCGAGACGACCCAGGAAGTAACGAGCCATACCCCGCGCCGCGAAGGCGAGCGCTAACGGAGACCCGACAAGGAAGTTGCCTTTCGATGAGTCACCGTCGGCCAGGTCGATAACGGTCTGTGACCATCGCAACACGTCACACCACTCGGCGCTCTCGATCTTGCCGTAGATCACCGGGAACGACAGCCCCACCGTCAAGGTCGCATCTCCGACCGACTCGGCGAGGGCCCAGGCTTCCGATGCCAGCTCCGACGCCTCGCGCTCCCGGTCCTGATGCGCGTAGCCAACCACCAACCCTGCGGTCGCGATGCCCAGTGACGCCTTGTCCCCGGCGGCGCTGCACAACTCCCTCAATTCATCAAAGCGGTCACCGGCAACGTTGGCGTGGACTCGCCAGCCGGTCCCGCACAACATGGTGCGCGGGGCGATGCGCATGGCTGCCCGGCCCGAGTCATCGGCGGGCAATGCGTCGGCGATGGTTCGGGCACGCTCCCAACTCAATCGCGCTGCGGCGATGTCGCGGTTGGTCGCCCACTTTGCGGCACGCATCTGCCAGCCGTAGGCGGCGTGCAGATCACCGGCAGCCGCCAGATGTTCGGCGATCAGCGCAGCATTTTCATCAGCCGAGGCTGGGTTGCGGGCCTCAATCGCGGCAGCCAGCCGTCTATGCAACTCGGCACGATCGGACTTGAGTTGTGATTCGTAGGCCACCATGCGGATCAGCGGATGGTGGAACACGTACTCGGGCTGTCGGGTAAACCTGATCTGATCGATCAGCTCGCCCCCCACCAGGTCCTTCAGGACAGGATCAATCCCCAGCGATTCCAGTAGGTCCCGGCTGAACTTCGCGCCGATGACCGCCGCAGCGTTCAGGGTGCGTTTCGCTTTAGGGTTCAGCCGGTCGACGCGGGCGGCGAGGGTAGCCTGCACAGTGGCGGGCACGGTGACCTCGGCAGCGTCGACCGTGGAGTCGTAGGCGCTGCGGTTGCCGCGCAACACAGCTCGCTCGGCCAAATCCCGTACCATCTCCTCGGCGAAGAACGGATTACCGGCGGCCCGCTCGGCGATCACGGAGGCCAACGCGCCGACTGAGGGATCCGGCCCGAGCAGCTGCGAGACCAGTGCTGCCGTCTCCGGATCACTCAGTGGCGCAAGGGCTATGGTTTTGGCACCGGCCACGCGGCTCAACACACCCCGATATTCGGGACGGTAGGTGACAAGTACCAGCGAGGCCGTCTGCAGGATCACCGTGAGGAACTCGGCCAGCATCGACTCGCTGACCTCATCGATCCAATGGGCGTCCTCGATCACGTAGAGTGCCGGGCGTTTTCGGGCCAACGACGCGGCGTTCACGAACACGGTCAACCGCCGCCGCCGCGCATCCGGATCAATCTTGGCCAGAACGACATCGGGATCGGCGATGCCAAGCAGGTCCTCGAACAGCAGCACGTCCTCAGGGTCGGCATCGGGAGCTTGAGCCCGCACCCGCTCACGAGCCACCACCTCGTCCATCCCGCCCACACCGGTCGCCGCGCGCAGCAGTCGAGCCACCACCTGGAACGGGATGCCGCTGGTATGCGATTCGCAGTAGGCGGCGAACACCTCGACCCCCCGCCCCGCAGCGATCCCAGCGACCTCGCGCACCAGGCGGCTCTTGCCGATCCCCGGGGACCCCACCACCGTGACCACCGAGCCATGACCCTCAACAGCGCGTCGCAGTATGGCCTCCACGACGGCCATCTCCCACCGCCGACCCACCAGCGCCGACTCAGCACCTGGGACACGGCGATCCCGCTCCGACACCCCCAGTAGCAGATGGGCGGGCACCGGTACGTCGGAACCCTTGATCTGAACCAGCTCAGCCTCGCCCAGGCTCGCCGCGCCCTCAATGAGTCGCGCTGTCGACGTGCTGAGCATCACCCCGCCCGACGGCGCCACCGATTCCATCCGCTGCGCCATGCCGACCTGGTGTCCGATCGCGGTGTAACCGAAAGGCCCTGAACCGATTTCACCGGCTATCACTTGACCGGAGTTGAGTCCGACGCGCAACTGCAGATCCACACCGTCGCGCTCTAGGATTTCGACGGCAAGCCGCTTCGCCTCCTCCTGAACGCCGAGGGCCGCAAGACAAGCGCGGACGGCGTGGTCCTCCAACGCCGCTGGCGCGCCAAACACGGCCATGATGCCGTCGCCGGTGAACTTGTCCACCGTGCCGCCGTAACGCTGTACCACTGCGGCACAGCGGTCGGCGAGGTCGGCCATGATCTCGCGAAGCCGCTCCGCACCGACGGCCGAGGCGATGTTCATCGAATGCACCACATCGGCGAACATGACAGTGACCTGCTTGTACTCCGCCCGGATACCGGCTTCTTGGATTGGTGAGCCACAGCCGTGACAAAACCGGGCATTCTCTAGAGGCTCGGTGCCACACGTCCGGCACGCTGCTATGGCCGTCACCCGACCCCCGCCAATCCCGGCTCCCGACGTTTCCAAGGTTTAGGATATGCGGTTGAACACTTTCACGAGGGCCGTCGGCGTGCCGCAGATTCAGTACGAAGTTCTGAGACTCTCGAATGTCGTCCATTTCGAGACTCTGGACGGCGCTGGATGCGGCCCGTCTCATTTCGACCATGGCCGTCCATCGGTGAAACGATGGTCTCCAATGGAGGAACACTCGCGAACACGAGTTCCTAAATCACGCTGCGTCCGCGAGGCCTCCCGACCACCAGCACGTCACCCACGCGGAGCTTCTGCTTCAGCTTCTTCCACCGGGGTCGGAGTGCCGTGAGGCACCAAGTGAGTTATCCGAGTAGACCGTCCACCGGCCTGCTCACGCCATACGCGGGTGTCGATGACCGCCTGGCGACCTTCATCTGACGACGACGACCCATGGTGTGGACAGTGCCCGTAATGCTGCTTCGGATTGGCCAACGCCATGGGTGCGAAGTTTAGAGCGCTTCGATGATGGTGGCGTTGGCCATGCCGCCGCCCTCACACATCGTCTGCAGCGCGAAGCGTCCGTCACGCTGTTCCAGCGCATTGACCATGGTCGTCATGATGCGGGCACCGCTGGCGCCGAGGGGATGCCCAATCGCGATGGCGCCACCGTTGACGTTCGTCTTGGCCAAGTCGGCACCGGTGTCCCGAGCCCATGCCAGGACGACCGGCGCGAACGCCTCGTTGACCTCGAACAGGTCGATGTCGGCCAGTGTGAGGCCCGCGCGGGCCAGCACCTTCTCCGTCGCCGGAATGACACCCGTCAGCATGTAGAGCGGATCGGAACCGACCACGGTCATGGTGTGGATTCGGGCCAGCGGCCGTAGACCCAGCTTGCGGGCCGCTGCGCCGCTGGTGATCATCACCGCAGCGCTGCCGTCGGACAGTGGCGACGAGTTGCCCGGCGTGATCTCCCAGTTGATCTGGGGGAAGCGCGCCGAGTAGGCCTCGTTGAAGAACGCGGGCCGCAGGCCGGCCAGGGTGTCCACGGTGGTGCCGGGGCGGATGATCTCGTCGGTCGACAGGCCGGCGATCGGAGCCAGTTCGTTGTCGAACAGCCCGTCCTTGGTCGCCCGCGCCGCCTTCTCGTGGCTGTTCGCGGAAAACTCGTCGAGTTCGGCGCGCGACAGACCCCACTTCGCGGCGATCAGCTCGGCGCTGATGCCCTGCGGCACGAGACCCTCGGAGTAACGCTCGGCGAACGCCTTGCCGAACGGGTCGCTGCCGGGCAGCACCGAACTGCCCATGGGCACGCGCGACATCGATTCCACACCCGAGGCGATCACGATGTCATAGGACCCGGCGAGGACGCCCTGGGCCGCGAAACTGATTGCCTGCTGGCTACTTCCGCACTGCCGGTCGACAGTCGTGCCGGGGACGCTCTCCGGGAAGCCGGCTCCCAGCAGCGCGTTGCGCGCAATGTTCACGGACTGGTCGCCGACCTGCGTGACCGCACCTGCGATGACGTCGTCGACCTGGCCGGGATCGATGCCGGTGCGTTCGACGATCTCGCGCAGGCTGTGGGCCAGAAGATCGGCAGCCAGCACGTCGTGCAGCGCTCCGTTCGCCTTGCCCTTGCCGACGGGGGTGCGCACGGCTCCGACGATGACGGCGTCGCGATCCGAATACTCGGCCTTCAAGGCAGCCATTTTGTCCTCCTGAACTCGTCGCTGAGTACTGCTCTCTATACTTAGATGTAACACCTAGGTCTAGTAACAACAACCCAGCCATGGAGTGATTTACATGACAGTCCTGCAAGGGCCGCTCGCCGACCGTGACAGCTGGTCCGCTGTGGGGCACTGCCCGATCGAGAAGACGATGGCCGTGGTGGGCACCAAGTCGGCGATGCTGATCATGCGCGAGGCCTATTACGGCACGACGCGGTTCGACGACTTCGCTCGCCGCGTCGGCATCACCAAGGCCGCCACGTCGGCCAGGCTGTCCGAACTGGTCGAAGCGGGCCTGCTGACCAAGCAGCCCTATCGGGAACCCGGGAAGCGCAGCCGCGACGAGTACGTGCTCGCCGATGCTGGAACGGAGTTCATGCCGGTGGTGTGGGCGATGTTCGAATGGGGCAGAAGGCACCTCGACGACACGCGGCTTCGGCTGTCGCATCTTGACTGCGGTGCCGAAGCGACCGTCGAAATCCGGTGCGCCGAGGGCCACGAGGTGTCGCTCGACGAGCTGGCGGTGAAGCTGATCAGGCCAGCTGCTCCCGGAACTTCTTCGCCTGCCCCATGAGCTCCTCGACGCGCGAACGCACGGCCCGGTTCTCGAACACGCCGCCCTCCTTGAAGTAGGTGCCCACGATCGCGCCGTCGGCGATGCCGAGCTGGTCGGCGACGTTCTCGGCCCGTACGCCGGTGTTGACGAACACGGGAACGGCCCCTGCGGCCGACTTGACCACCCGCAGGGCCTCCGCATCGGTCGGCGATCCGGCGGTCGCCCCCGACACGCAGATGGCATCGGGCAGCGTGGCGAAAACCGTCGTGCGGGTGATGGATTCGAGATCGCGGGCGGCTAGGTACGTCGCCGACTCCGGCACGATGTTGAAGAACAACTTCACGTCCGCACCGCCGACGCGGGCACGGTGACGTGCCACCTCGCCGACGTTGGTGTTCCACAGACCGAAGTCGCTGGCGTACACCCCGGTGAAGATCTCCCTGACGAACTGCGCACCGGTTGCGACCGCGAGGTCGATCGAAGCCCGACCGTCCCAGAGCACGTTCACCCCATAGGGGACCTCGAGATGGGGGAGGAGCTCACCGATGATCCTGGCCATCGTGATGGCGGTGATGGGTTCGGTCTTCGTCAGATACGGCAAGCTGAACTCGTTGGAGATCATCACGCCGTCGACGCCGCCGGCCTGAAGTTCGTCGAGTTCCTCGCGCGCCCGCTCGACGACCGCAGCGATGCCGCCTGCGCTGTCGTATCCGGGATCACCCGGGAGCGCTGCGAGGTGAAGCATGGCGATGACGGGCTTTCTTACGTTGAAGACCTTGTCCAGCCAGGTGGTGGTCACGTTGTTGCCTTTCTCAGTGATGTCGTCTCGAGGGGCGTTCACACGCGCTAATCCATGTATGCGCCGCCATTGACGGCGAGTGCCTCGCCGGTGATGAAGCGGGCGTCCTCCGACAGCAGGAACGCGACCGAACGTGCCACGTCCTCGGGTCGTTCGAGTCGTCGCAGCGGGGTGTCGTCGATCATCATCGCGCGCACGCCGTCGGTGGTGGTGCCACGCAGCTCTGCCTCCCACACGAGTTCCCTTGACTGCATGGGGGTTTCAACGTAGCCGGGACATACGCAGTTGACGGTGATGCCGTGCTCGCCGAGTTCGTAGGCCATCGCCTGGGTGAGGCCGACCACGCCGAACTTGGATGCGACGTAGTCCGAGAGGAACGGCACCCGGCCCTGCTTGCCCGCCATCGATGCGGTGTTGACGATGGCGCCCATCGTGCCGCTGCGCACCATGGCGCGCGCCGCGGCCTGCCCGCACACGAAGACGCCCTTGAGGTTGACGTCCATGGTCTGGTCGTAGCGCTCGATCGATACGTCGAGGAAGGAGTGCATGAATGAGATGCCCGCATTGCTCACCCAGGCGTCGAGGCCCAGTCGGTCGGTGACGTCGAATGCGACAGTTGCCGCGTCGGTCGGCGAACTGACGTTGAGCTCCGCGGATTCGTGCCCCCGTTCGGCATCGGACGGCAGCGCCTCGGCGACGGCACGCGCTGCCTCACCGTCGACGTCGGTCACGATGACCCGCCACCCGCGCTCGGCCAGGGTGATCGCGATGGCCCGTCCGATGCCGGAGCCCGCGCCGGTAACTACCACTGTCTTGATCATGTGTGAAGCTCGTTCCCATCCATCTTGGTGTTCCCTTGGTCGGGCCCAACGACGCGTTGGCCCAGTGGGTCGAATACGTGGACTGCGCCGGCCCGCGCAGAAAGCGCAACGGCCGCGCCTTCGGTGATGCCGGACAGCCGCGATGCCTCGACGACGCTGGTCAGTTCCATCCCGCGCGCATCGATGGTGACGATCGCCCGCGGCCCCAGCAGCTCGACGAGCTTCACTCGGGCCGCCGCGGCGTCCTCCACGGCGGTGGGCACAAGATCGTCGGGGCGGATGCCGAGCGTGGCGGTGCCGCGGGCATTCACCTGCGGGACGGTCACTGTGAATCCGCTTGGCAGGGTAAGGGTCTCACCGGCAAGCTCGCCGGTGATCAGATTCATCTTCGGGCTGCCGACGAAGGCCGCGACGAAGGTGTCGACCGGTGCGTTGTATACCTCGAGCGGGGTGCCGACCTGCGCGGCGCGCCCGTCGCGCATCACCACCATGCGGTCCGACAGTGTCATCGCCTCTTCCTGGTCGTGAGTCACGTACAGACAGGTGATGCCGAGCCTGCGCTGAATCTGCAGCAGCTCGGTGCGGGTCTCGACGCGCAGCTTCGCGTCGAGATTGCTCAGCGGTTCGTCGAAGAGGAACACCGAGGGCTTCCGGATGATCGCCCTGCCGATGGCGACCCGCTGCTGTTGTCCGCCGCTGAGATCCTTGGGCTTGCGGCTCAAGAGCTTGCTCAGGCCAAGGGACTCGGCCACCTCGTCCGCGCGCTTGAGGGCATCGGATCGTGGCGCCTTGGCGGCCCGCAACGGGAACGCGATGTTCTCCCTGACGGTGAGATGCGGGTAGAGCGCGTAGTTCTGGAACACCATGGCCACGTCGCGGTCCCGCGGCTGCAGCGCGGTGACGTCGCGGTCGCCGATGGTGATGGCGCCCGAGGTGACGGACTCGAGGCCCGCGAGCATCCGCAACGAGGTCGACTTACCGCAGCCGGAGGGGCCGACGAGCACGGTGAACGACCCGTCGGGCAGCTCGAGGTTCAGGTCGGTGACGACGGGGGTGGACCCGTAGTCCTTGTTCACGCCGGAGAATCGGACGATTGCCATGAAGAGTCAGCCACCAACCTTTGTCAGAACTTCACCGCGCCACCGCTGATGCCCTGCACCAGCTTGCGCTGGATGAAGAAGCTCGCGATGACGACGGGGACGACGGCGATCAGGATGGCGGCACTCATCGAGCCGATCTGTACGCCGCGGAACGTGTTGAACCCTGCGATGGCCACCGGGAGGATGGCCGCCTTGCCGGGCGCCAGGATCAGACCGTAGAAGAGGTCGTTCCAGGACAGGGTGAACCCGAAGATGGCGGCCGCGCCCATGCCGGGCAGCACCTGCGGGAGCACGACCAGTCGAAAGGCCTGGAACCGGGTGAAACCGTCGACCTGAGCCTGTTCCTCGAGGGAACGGGGGACGGCCTCGAAGAAGCCGATGAGGAACCAGGTCACCACCGGCAGAACAAAACTCAGATGAGCGAAGATCACCGGGATGAGGGTGTCGTTGAGCCGCAGGGCATACGCCATCGTGAGGAACGGGAACACCAGGACTGCCGGCGGAAGCACCTGGGCGGCAAGCATTCCGAATCGGGTGGCGGTGCCGCCGGCACGGTAGCGGGCGATGGCGTAGGCGCCCATGCTGCCGATCACCACGCTGATGACCACGGTGGTGAGCGCCACGACCGCACTGCGGCCCGCCGCGCCGAGGATTCCCGACGCCAGGACGCCGCGCCAGGCATCCAACGTCGGCGCGAACCACAGTAGGAACGGATTGCTGAGCTGTTCGGGGTTCTTCAAGCTCGCCAACGCGATCCACACCACGGGGAAGAGCACCGAAATGCCCGCGGCCCAGAGCAGCGCTACCCGGCAGATGGTCAATGTCAGTGACTTGGCCGGCGAGTTCCTCATGACTGCTTGGCCTTCTCCATCCGGCGGAACGTCACCACGATGATCGTCAGCACCACGAGCAGCACGACGAACGCCATCGAGGACGCCGAGCCGAGCCGAAAGAACTGAATGCCGGTCTGGTACACGAAGTACTGCAGAGTCTGCGTCTCGGTTCCCGGACCACCCCTGGTGGTGGCGAAGACGTACTCGAAGACCTTCATGGCGTCGAGCGCGCGCAAGAGGATCGCGACCACCAGCACCGGTGCCAGCAACGGCAGCGTCACCCGGCGGAATACGTACCAGCCACCGGCGCCGTCGACCCTGGCGGCCTCAAGCGGTTCCTTGGGGATGGACTCCAGCCCGGCGAGCAACAGGAGCACCATGAAGGGCGTCCACTGCCACACGTCGATGAACGCCAGCGTGAACAGGGCGCGGTCGGGGCCGAAGAAGTCGTAGTCGACGCCGACGGCCTGCAACAGACGAGGGATCGCGCCGATCTGGTCGTTGAGCAGGAAGCGAAAGATCAGGCCGACCGCGATCGGCGTGATGAACATCGGTGCCAGGAGCATGGAACGCGTGAGATCGCTTGCCCAGCGCTGCTTCTGGAGGGCAAGCGCGAGCGCCAAGCCGATCAGCAGTTCCAACGCCACCGCGACGCCCACGTACGTGGCGGTGGTGCCGAACGCCTGCCAGAAGGCGCCGTCGCCCAACGTGGCGACGTAGTTGTCTGCCCCGACCAGACCGGGCGTGCCGCGGCTGGTCAACTTGTAGTCGGTGACGCTCAGGTAGAACGCATAGCCGAGGGGGAAACCGACCACCCCGACGAACAGAGCGACGAGGGGGGTGACCATGCCGTGTTGGAATTTCACGGTGGTCATCGCTCCTTTCGTGGGGTGGTCGGTTCCATGAGGGCTAGTCCTCTTTTCAGGGGGGAGGGGAGGACTAGCCTTGGATCTTCTCGGCGGCGGCCTGTGCCGCCGCGAGCGCGTCGTCGACGCTCTTGGTGCCTGCCACCGCCTCGTTGAGCTCGGTTCCGACGGCTTGGATCATCTCCTCGCCGCTGGATCCCTGGCTCAATGGCGCGGCATTGGCCAGCAGCTGCTCCACCGTCTTGTAGTAGTCGGCGCCGAGCGGACCGCCCAGGACCGCCGGATCCTTCAGCGTGCTCTGCCGGATTGCGGCGCCACCCTTCTCGGTGCGCTGCACGTCGTGCGCCTTGGAGGTCAACCACGATGCGAACGCCCATGCCGCATCGGCGGCACCGGAATTGGCTGGGATCGCCCAGCTCCACGAGCCCAGCACCTGCTTGCCGCCTGGGATGGGCGCCAGCTTGTACTTGCCTGCCGATGGCCCCGACCCCGGTGCGTTGAGTGCGGGCAGATTCCAGTTGTAGCTGATCATCGAGGCGGCCTGTCCACTGGAGACCGACCGGAACGCCTCGTCGAACGCCCAGTTCAGACTGTTGGGGGGTGCGGCGGTGTGGTAGGTGTCGATGTAGGCGTTCAGGGCCTGCTTGGCCTGCGGGGTGTTCAGTGTGGGCTTGCCGCTCTCGTCGTAGATCGAGCCGCCCGCGGCGAACAGCCAGTTACCCCACTCCTCGAAGATCTTGTAGCCGCGCTGCGGTTGCATCGCGATGCCTGCGCGGTCACCGGACTTGAGGGCCTTCGACGTGCTGACCAACTGGTCGAGAGTCATGGGCACCTCTAGCTTGGCTTGAGCGAGATCGTCTGTGTTGTAGAGGTATCCGAGCGCATAGTTGTAGAAGGGCACGCCGTAGCGAACGTTGTCGACCGTCGTGATCTGGGTCAGCGACGGGAAGAAGTCCGCCGCGTCGTAGCCGGGGGTGCTGTCGATGCGGGAGTCAAGCGGCTGCAGGAACTTTGCGTTCGCGAAGTCCACCATCCACGGGTTGTCCACGATGATCAGGTCATAGGTCGCCGACGGTGACTGGAAGGAGGACACCAGCTTGTCGCGCATCTGGTCGTAGGTCAGCGTCTCGATGTCGACCTTGACGTTCGGATAGTCCTTGTTGAACTCGGGCACCATGGACTTGACGATGTCGGTGTCGGGAACGTTCTCCATCAGAATCCGGACCGTTCCCGACACGTCCTTGGAGACCGCGCCGGTACCGGTCGCCTCGGTCTGCGCGGGACCGCCGCTGCCTGCGCAGGCGCTGATCAACAGTGCGAGCACGGCCAGCAATGCCATCACCGGAGACGCGACGAACGGCCGCCTCCGCCGGGGTGTCGTTTCTTGCATGGTTTGCGTCAACTTCATTGCGGCACTGTTCCTTTCACTTGTCGGTCACGTGTCACGTCTTGCCATGGCATGGGATATCGGCGCCACCGCTGCACCGAGGTCGCGCCAGTTCCGATAGGCGTCGTCGTACACCGCTCGTCGTGTCGGATCGGGGACGACCGGCGGATCGAGGGCGACGAATCGGGCGGCATCGGACCAGCCGTCGAGCGCGCCAACTCCGATCGCGGCGATCACCGCGGCACCAAGCGAGGCTCCGGGATGGCCACGGACGGGCCGCATCTCGATACCGAGGACGTCGGCGTGGATTTGCTTCCAGAGGGTCGACTTCGATCCGCCGTTGGTGATCATCACGCGGTTCGGCCGGATCCCGATGTCGGTGAAGACGTCGACGTGGTGCCGGAATCCGAAGGCGATGGCCTCGAGCACCGATCGGTAGAGGTCGGCGCGGGTGTGGCCCAGGTGCATCCCGGCGAACACACCGCGGAGATCGGGATCGTGGATGGGGCTCTTCTCACCGAGGAAGTAGGGCAGGCACAGCACCTCTGCAGGCGTGGCCCGCGACGCCTCGTCGTCGAGTGCGCCGAGTTCTGCGATGTCCTGGCCGCCGATCAGCGCCTGGAACCAACGAATCAGGCTGCCGCTGGTGGCCATGCAGCCGTTGGGCAACCAGTGACCGGGGACCGGATGCGCGTCGAGATAGAGCCGCTCGTCGACCACTCTGGTGTCACTGGCGACCAGGATATCGCCTGCACCACCGAGTTTCACCAGCGCGTCGCCCGGTGCGTTCACCCCCGCGGCGAAGGCCGAGAGCACGTGATCGGCACCCCCGACGATGAGCGCGGTGCCCGCATTGAGTCCGGACGCATCGGCGGCCGCCGTGCTCAGTTCACCAACCTTGGTGCCGGGTCGATGGACCGGCGGAAGCGTGCTCGCATCCAGGCCCGCTGCAGCGACGACGACGTCGGCGATGTCACCGTCGATGGTGAACAAGCCCGACTCCAGCGCCCAGTTCTGCTCAACGTGAACGTCGCTGCCGAGCGAGGCCAGCACCCAGTCATAGGAGCCGACGTAGTGCGCGGTCCGGCCGTATACGTCCGGTTCGTGGTGACGCAACCATGCGGTGGTCGGTGCGACCGACTGCTGGGTCAAGGCCGAACCGGTCATCGTGACGAGGTCGACGCCGTCCAGCGCCAGCGCCAGTTCCGAGACCTCGAGGTGCGCTCTGGCGTCGTTCTGGAGAATGGCGTGGCGCAGCGGATTTCGGTGGTGGTCCAGCGGTACGACGGCGGGAACCATGCCGGAGACCGCAACTGCCTGCACGGCATCGCTGCGGATCCCGCTGGTGCTCAACACCTCCCTGATGGAGTCGATGACGTTGGCGTGCCACTGACCCGTGTCGGCTTCGGCGAAGCCCGGCGCCGGTGAGTGCAGCGTGGTTTCACGCGACGCCTGGGCGACGATGCCGCTGACGATGTCGAACAGCACGGTCTTGGTGCCGGTCGTCCCGATGTCGACCCCGATGGTGTGTGCGCTCACAGTGACTTCACCCCGTCGACCCCGACGCGGTCTCCGCGCGACCGGCGACGCAGATCACGTCGACCCCCGCTTGTCGCGCGGCGACCAGTGTCGGGTGCTCGGGTGCGCCGTCGGTGATGATGACGTGGATCTCCGAGAGCGCGGCGATGCTCGTGAACGTGACGCGGCCAAGCTTGCTCTGGTCGGCGGCCACGATCACCCGGTCGGCGCGCTTGCTCGCCGCGCGCTTCACCCTGCTGTCGGCCTGGTGGTAGTCCGAGATTCCGCGATTGCCGTCGATCCCCGCAACGCCCATGACGAACGTGTCGCAGTTGTAGTTGGCAAGGGTGTCCTCGGCGGCAGGACCGATCAGGCTCAGCTCGCCTGGGCGCAACTCTCCGCCGGTGAGCACGACGGTGGTGTCCGCCTCGTCGATCAACTCCAACGCGACCAGCACGCTCGGGGTCAGGACGGTCAGACCGAGCTGGCGCCCTCGCAGCGACTGCGCGACGGCCAGTGCGGTGCTGCCCGAGTCGAGGATCAGGGTTTCGCCGGGTCCGATCAGATCGGCGACCGCGTCCGCGATGTGCCGCTTCTCGTCCGCGGCGACCGCCACCCTGGTCGCGAACGAGGGTTCGTTGTCCTTGCCCTTCAGCGCGATGGCGCCGCCGACCACGCGCCGGACCACACCCACTGTCTCCAGGGCTTCCATGTCTCGTCGGATCGTCATCTCGGACACGTCGAACTCGACGGCGAGGTCGGCGTAGCCGACTTCGCGCTCGACGCGGACGCGCTCTTCGATGCGATCCCTGCGGGTCTTGGCATCCACGCTCAAAAGCACCAATTATGTTGAAAATTCACAGACTAGGACCCAATCTTGCTGGAGGTCATCGCACATTCCGCGCGACGGATGTGAATTTACAACAGGTCGATGTGCAGTGCCCACATTTCGCGCCAGATACATCACCCCCTTCGGCGGTGCACCCGTTCGCAGGGTGTGGTGGGATCAACCCCTATGGGTATCAAGGTGGCGCTGGAGCATCGCACCAGTTACACGTTCGACCGGCTGGTAGAGGTCTTTCCACACGTCGTCCGTCTGCGTCCGGCGCCACACTCGCGCACCCCGATCGAGGCTTACTCCCTGCAGGTCGAGCCTGCCGATCACTTCGTCAACTGGCAGCAGGACGCGTTCGGCAACTTCCTGGCCCGGTTGGTGTTTCCGAGTAGGACGCGCAACCTCACCATCACGGTCGGTCTGATCGCCGATCTCAAGGTCATCAACCCGTTCGACTTCTTCATCGAGGACTTCGCCGAGACCTGGCCGTTCCAATACCCGAGAGCGCTCTTGGAAGACCTCAAGCCCTATCTGCGGCCTGTTGACGAGGACGACGAGGGGTCGGGGCCCGGTGATCTCACGAGGGACTGGGTCAAGAACTTCACGGTTCGGCCCGGCACCCGCACCATCGACTTCCTGGTCGCCCTCAACGGCGCGATCAATGCGGACGTCGGCTACAGCGTGCGCATGGAGCCCGGCGTGCAGACGCCGGACCACACGTTGCGCACGGCGATCGGTTCGTGCCGCGACTCGGCGTGGCTGCTGGTGTCGGTGCTGCGCGAGCTGGGTCTCGCCGCCCGCTTCGTGTCGGGTTACCTCGTACAACTGACGTCCGACGTCAAGGCG
Organism: Mycobacterium sp.; assembly: GCF_032162605.1. Lineage (GTDB taxonomy): Bacteria > Actinomycetota > Actinomycetes > Mycobacteriales > Mycobacteriaceae > Mycobacterium. Next base: position 14,737 of record NZ_JAVROT010000639.1, read on the forward strand.
CTGGACGGCCCCTCTGGACCCGTTGCCGACTTCACCGACCTGCACGCGTGGACCGAGGTGTACATCCCCGGTGCGGGTTGGATCGGTCTGGATCCCACCTCGGCGTTGTTCGCGGGGGAGGGTCACATCCCGCTGTCGGCGACGCCGCACCCGGCGTCCGCGGCGCCCATCACCGGCGCCACCGAGCCGTGCGAGACGACGCTGGACTTCTCCAACGTGGTGACGCGTGTGCACGAGGACCCCCGGGTCACGCTGCCATACACCGGTGCAGCGTGGGATTCGATATGCGCGCTCGGTGCACGGGTCGATGCGCGACTGGAGGCGGGCGACGTCCGCCTGACGATGGGCGGCGAGCCGACGTTCGTGTCGATCGACAACCAGGTCGACCCCGAGTGGACGACCGATGCGGACGGGCCGCACAAGCGTGAGCGCGCGTCGGTGCTGGCCGCTCGGTTCAAGGCGTTGTGGGCGCCCCAGGGCCTGGTTCAGCGAAGCCAGGGCAAGTGGTATCCCGGAGAACTGTTGCCGCGCTGGCAGATCGGACTCTTCTGGCGCACCGACGGCCAGCCGCTCTGGACGGACGAAACCCTGTTGGCGGACCCGTGGAGCGACGAGCCGCGCGTTTCCGTGCCGCCCGATGCCGGCCAACGGGTGCTCGGCGCCATCGCCGCCGGTCTCGGCCTTCCCGCCCCGCAGGTGCGCGCCGCCTACGAGGACCCGCTCAGTCGCCTGGCCGGCTCCGTTCGCCAGCCCGCGGGCTACCCCGTCTCCGTCGACGATGACCTGGAGAGCGACTCCGACGATGCGCGGCTCCGGCTGTTGGCCCGGCTCGAGGCGTCCGTCACCGAACCCGCCGCCTACGTGCTGCCGCTGCACCGACGCGACGACGACACCGGCTGGGCCAGTGCTGACTGGCAGCTGCGCCGTGGCCGAATCGTCCTGCTGGAAGGGGATTCACCGGCCGGTCTGCGCCTGCCACTCGACGCGATCAGCTGGGAGCCCCCGCCCCCGTCGCACAGCGCGGACCCCCTCGCCGACCGCGGAGCCCTCGCCGGTGGCGCCGAACCCGACGACGCCGAGGTCGAGGAGGCTGAAGGCGCCCCCATCACCGCGATGGTCGCGGAGATCCGCGATGGCATCCTCTACGTCTTCCTGCCGCCCACCGAGGAGCTCGAGCACTTCGTGGACATCGTCACGCGCCTCGAGGCGGCTGCGAGCGAGTCTCGACTCCCCTTGGTGGTGGAGGGTTACGGCCCACCGCCCGATGCCCGCTTGACGTCCATGTCGGTGACCCCCGACCCCGGTGTCATCGAGGTCAACGTCGCGCCAACGGCAAGCTTCGCCGAGCAGCGCGAACAGCTCGAAACCCTTTACGAGCAAGCCAGGCTCGCCCGGTTGTCCACGGAGTCCTTCGACTTCGACGGCACTCACGGCGGTACCGGCGGCGGCAACCACATCACGCTCGGCGGTATCACCCCCGCCGATTCGCCGATGCTGCGCAGGCCTGACTTGTTGGTGTCGATGCTGACGTACTGGCAGCGGCACCCGTCGCTGTCGTACCTGTTCTCGGGCCGCTTCATCGGCACCACCTCGCAGGCGCCGCGCGCCGATGAGGGCCGCTCCGAGTCGTTGTACGAACTCGAGATTGCCTTCGCCGAAATCGACCGATTGACAAGGGGTTCTGGCAAGGGTTCCACCACGGCGAAGCCATGGGTCACCGACCGTGCGCTGCGCCATCTGCTGACCGACATCACCGGCAACACGCACCGCGCCGAGTTCTGCATCGACAAGCTCTACAGCCCGGACAGCGCACGTGGCCGGCTGGGTCTGCTGGAGATGCGCGGCTTCGAGATGCCGCCACACTTCCAGATGGCGATGGTGCAGTCGCTGTTGGTGCGGTCACTGGTGGCCTGGTTCTGGGATGAGCCGCTGCACGCCCCGCTGATTCGGCACGGAGCCAATCTGCACGGCCGATATCTGCTGCCGCACTTCATCATTCAAGACATCGCCGACGTAGCCGCCGATCTTCGGGCGCACGGCATCGAATTCGACACCAGCTGGCTCGACCCGTTCACCGAGTTCCGCTTCCCACGGGTCGGCACCGCGGTCTTCGACGGAGTCGAGCTCGAACTTCGTGGCGCCATCGAACCGTGGAACGTGCTCGGCGAGGAATCCACGGCCGGCGGCACGGCCCGCTACGTCGACTCCTCGGTGGAGCGCCTCCAGGTCCGGCTCATCGGAGCCGACCGGCACCGCTACATCGTCACCGCGAACTGCTACCCGATCCCGCTGCTGGCCACCAGCAACTCGGACGTGCAGGTCGGCGGGGTCCGCTACCGCGCGTGGCAGCCACCGAGCGCGCTGCACCCGACCATCACTGTCGACAGTCCACTTCGGTTCGAACTCATCGATACCGCTACCGGCACGTCGCGGGGCGGGTGCACTTATCACGTCTCGCATCCCGGCGGACGCGCGTACGACAACCCGCCCGTCAACGCGGTGGAGGCGGAGTCGCGGCGAGGACGGCGCTTCGAGGCAACCGGATTCACCCCCGGTCAGGTCGACATGTCCGACATTCGGGAGAAGCAGGCCCGTCAGTCCACGGACGTGGGCGCGCCGGGCATCGTGGACCTGCGCCGGGTGCGTACCGTTCTGCGCTGATGGTTCTTCGCACCAGTGGCCCACCGGAGCCCATTCCCGCCGTCAGCGGCGGCAACATCCCCGGTGCCGACGACCTGTTGGCTCAGTACCGCGCCGCCCGCGCGCAGAAATCGCTCTTCGACGTACGCGGCGGGGCGGCAGACGGGTACGACGAGTTCATCGACCCAGCAGGCAACGTGCGTCCGGCCTGGCGGGAGCTGGCCGAATGCGTCAATGAGCGCGGGCGTTTCGGGCTCGAGCGACTGCGCTCGGTGGTCCGCAGTCTGGTCGACAATGACGGCATCACGTTCGTCCAGGTCGAGCATCCCGGTGGGCAGGAGCGCAGCGACTCGGGGGATGGATCCGGTGGGCAGGAGCGCAGCGACTCGGGGGATGGATCCAACGGTGACGCGGTCACCAACGGAGACGGCACTCAGGTGCCCGGCCCATGGCACCTTGACGCGCTGCCGCTGCTGATCTCCTCGGCCGACTGGGACGCCCTGGAATCCGGTCTGGTGCAGCGCTCCCGATTCCTGGACGCGGTGCTGACCGACCTGTACGGGGCGCGCCGGTCGATCACCAGCGGTGTGCTTCCGCCGCAGTTGGTGTTCACCCACCCCGGTTACATTCGCGCGGCGCGCGGCATCGAGGTGCCCGGCCGCCATCAGCTGTTCATGCACGGGTGCGACGTCAGCCGCGACGGGTCGGGGGAGTTCCTGGTCAACGCGGACTGGACGCAGGCGCCGTCGGGAGCGGGGTATGCGCTTGCCGACCGGCGGGTGGTCGCGCACGCCTTTCCGGACCTCTACGAGCGGATCAGCCCGCGACCCGCGTCGCCATGGGCGCAGGCCTTGCGGCTGGCTCTGATCGATGCGGCACCCGAATCGGCGGAGGAACCCGTCGTCGTCGTCCTCAGTCCAGGCATCCACTCCGAGACGGCATTCGACCAGGCCTACCTGGCCAGCGTGCTGGGTTTTCCGCTGGTGGAGAGTGCCGACCTGGTGGTGCGCGACGGCAAGGTGTGGATGCGCTCGCTCGGCACCCTCAAACGGGTCGACGTCGTGCTCCGCCGGGTCGACGCGGCTTACGCCGATCCGCTCGACCTCCGCGCGAACTCGCGTCTCGGCGTCGTCGGCCTCGTCGAGGTGTTGCGCCGCGGCGCCGTCACCGTCGTCAATACCTTGGGTAGCGGGATCCTGGAAAGTCCTGGGCTGCAGCGCTTTCTGCCCGAACTCGCCGAGCTTCTGCTCGGGGAGGCGCCGCAGTTGAACACGGCCCCGATGTACTGGGGTGGGATCGACGTCGAACGGTCACATCTGCTGAGCCACCTGTCATCGCTACTGATCCGGCCGGTCACCGGCGGTGAGCCGATCGTCGGCCCGGCACTCTCGAGTAAGGAACGCGACGAGTTGGCGGCGCGCATCGGCGCCGTGCCGTGGCACTGGGTCGGTCAGGAGCTACCGCAGTTCTCCTCGGCGCCGACTGATCACGCACCGAACGGCCTGTCGCCCGGCAGTACGGGGATGCGTCTGTTCACCGTCGCTCAGCGCGGCGGGTACGCACCGATGACCGGCGGGCTCGGCTACCTGCTGGCCCCCGGCAATGCCGCCTACCGGATGAACACCGTTGCAGCCAAGGATATTTGGGTACGCACGCCCACCCGAGTGACGGCGGAGCGCACGCCCGTCCCCCCGGTGGAACCGCCCGCGATAACGCCCAGCCCGACACGCGCGGTCAGCTCGCCGCGCGTGTTGTCCGACCTGTTCTGGCTCGGTCGTTATTCCGAGCGCGCGGAGAGCATGGCGAGATTGCTCAACGTCACGCGGGACCGCTATCACGAATACCGCTACCGCCAGGACATGGCGGGAAGTGAGTGCGTCCCGGTGCTGTTGGCCGCGCTGGGGCGCATCACCGGCACCGACACCGGAGCCGCCGGCGACGACGCCGAGATGATCGCGATCGCGCCGACCACACTGTGGTCACTCACCGCCGACCGCCACCGTTCGGGCTCCTTGGCGCAGTCCGTGGAGCGCCTCGGGCTGGCCGCCCGCGCGGTGCGCGACCAGATGTCGAACGACACCTGGATGGTGCTTGCCGCGGTGGACCGCGCGGTGATGCGTCCGTCTGGGGCGCCGCCCGATTCGCACACCGAGGGCGAGGGCTACCTCGCCGCCGCGCACAGTCAGACCCTCGCGGGGATGCTGGCGCTGTCCGGGGTGGCCTCGGAGTCGATGGTGCACGACGTCGCATGGAGGCTGATGGACATCGGCAAGCGCATCGAGCGGGGTGTCTGGTTGACGGCGTTGATGCGCGCGACGCTCGTGCAGGTCCGTAACCCTGGTGCCGAGCAGACGATCACGGAGTCGACACTCGTGGCGTGTGAGTCATCGGTGATCTACCGCAGGCGCACCCTCGGCATGGTGAGCGTCGCCGCGGTGGCGGACTTGGTGCTGTTCGATGAGGAGAACCCACGGTCATTGGCGTATCAGTTCGAGCGGTTGCGCGTGAATCTCAAGGCGCTTCCCTCGTCGTCCGGATCCACTCGCCCCGAGCGACTCATCGAGGAGGTCGGCGCGCGCCTGCGCAGGCTGGATCCCGCCGACCTCGAGGAAGTCACCGACGGCACGCGGGCCGAGTTGGACGGTCTGCTGAACAGCATCCACGCCGATCTGCGCGAGCTGTCCCGCGTGATCACCGCGGCCCACCTGTCCCTGCCCGGTGGGATGCAGCCGTTGTGGGGTCCGGACGAACGCAGGGTCGTCCCGTGACCGACATGGGCCCGATCCCCGTGGTCGGCAGCAGATCCTACGAAGTCACGCACCGGACGATGTACAACTACTCCGACGACGTCACCAGTTCCTACGGTCGGGGGTTCCTCACCCCGCGGGACTCGACGAGGCAGCGGTGCCTGACCCACGAGTTGGTGATCGAACCCGAGGCCGCCGACAGTTCGACGAGCCGGGACGGCTACGGAAACGTCAGCTCGTACTTCCACGTCACCGAGCGCCATCGTGCGCTGACCATCACCAGCCATTCCATCGTCGAGGTCGACCCGCCACCTGCCGGTCTGTACGCCAGCGGATCGGCGCTCGCGCCGTGGGAGATCTCGCGCCCCGTCGGTACGGATGGTGCCCTTGCCGTTGAGTTCACCCTCGATCTTCAGCAGCCCGAGATCACCGCCGCCGTCCGCGACTATGCCGCGCCCAGTTTCCAGCCGGAACGGCCGCTGATCGACGTGCTGCGGGACTTGAACACCAGGATCAACCACGACTTCACTTACCGGTCCGGCTCGACGACGGTGTCCACCCAGGTCGGCGAAGTTTTGGCCGCCGGTGAGGGGGTATGTCAGGATTTCGCCCGGCTGGCGATCGCCTGCCTGCGCGCCAACGGTCTCGCCGCCAGCTACGTCTCAGGGTATCTCGCGACGAACCCACCGCCTGGAAGGGAACGCATGGTCGGGGTCGACGCGACGCACGCCTGGGCCTCGGTGTGGACACCGCACAGTCAATGGTTGGGGTTCGATCCCACCAATGACCAGATGGTCGACGAGCGGTACGTGGTGGTGGGTTTCGGTCGTGACTACGCCGACGTGCCACCATTGCGCGGCATCATCTACACGGACTCGGAGAGCAGCAAGATCGACGTGTCCGTCGACGTGGCGCCCTACGACGGAGGAATTCTTCATGCGTGACTTCATCTGTCCCAACTGTGGTCAACACCTGGCCTTCGAGAACTCGGTGTGCCTGTCGTGTGGGAGCAAGCTGGGTTTCTCGCTCGATGACATGGCCTTTCTGGTGATCGCCTCTGGAGCCGAGAGCGAACACGGGGGCGCCGTTGACGCCAGCGAATACCAGTTGTGCGCGAACCTGCATGCGGGCCAGTGCAATTGGCTCGTCAGAGTGGCGCCGGTGCGCAGATTGTGCACGTCGTGCGCGTTGACCCGCACCCGGCCGAACGATGCCGACAAACCGGCCATGGGGGCCTTCGCGACCGCGGAGCGGGCCAAGAGGCGCCTCATCGTCGAGTTGGTCGACCTGAAGTTGCCGATCGTCGGACGCGACGAGGACCCGAACTACGGCCTGGCGTTCGACCTGTTGTCCAGTGAGTTCGAGAAGGTCTTCACCGGCCACCAGGACGGTGTGATCACCCTCGACCTCGCCGAGGGTGACGACGTTCACCGCGAGCAGTTGCGCATCGCGATGTCGGAGCCGTACCGCACTCTGCTTGGGCACTTCCGGCACGAGATCGGCCATTACTACCACTACCGGCTCGTCGGCGCCGCTCGGCGTTACCAGCAGCAGGCGCGAGAACTGTTCGGTGACGCCGAGGCCGACTACCAGGCGGCCCTGGATCGGCACTACAGCGAGGGCGCGCCCCCGGGCTGGGAGATGAACTACGTGTCGTCCTACGCGACGATGCATCCCGCAGAGGACTGGGCGGAGACCTTTGCGCACTATCTGCACATTCGAGACACCCTGGACACCGCCGCGGCGTTCAGCTTTGCGCCTGCATCGGCCACGTTCGAGCGAAGGAACCTGGGGCCCAGCGGCTTCGACTCCATCATCGAGATGTGGCTACCCCTGGCGTGGGCGCTCAACATGGTCAACCGGTCGATGGGTCATGACGATCTCTACCCGTTCGTCCTGCCCGCGAAGGTGCTGGAGAAGATGCGGTTCATCCACACCGTGATCGACGAGGTGACCTCTGATCCGGTCAAACTCGCTGCGGCCGCCGGTACCTAGCGGTTGATCGACTGCCCTTCGAGCAGGCTCTCGGCGGTGGTCGCCATGGTGTCCGCGGCGGAACGCGCCTGCCAGCCAGAAACTTCGGTGGCCTTGGCGGCGGACAGCCGTTTCGGCGCCCCGAGCAGTCCCGCGAGTTCACGAAGGACGTGAAGTGCCCCTCGGATACCGACGCGAAGGTTGGCGTCGAGGTCGGGTGCTGGTCGTCGGTCTCGTGTTCGCCCCCCACCGACGCCTGCGCCGCTGCCCGTCACCAGAGCGACCCGCACGTCGAGTAGGAAGCTCACAGCGCTTGTCCCGTGACGCCGGACGCCGGCAGCCTCCTGGCGTCGGTACCCCCGTCGAGCGCGCGAGTGGTGCGATGCACGATCTGCCAGCGACCGCCTCTACGGTGCAGCCGGAAGTGGTTGGCGCCTGCGCGGTAGACGGCGAAACCCTTGGCGCTCTTGACGAGGAGAACCGACTCGCACACGGCCACGGCTTCGTCCCCGTCGACCGTGACGACGGCAGGGCCGAGGAAGTGACAGCAACCGCGTCCGATCAACCCCTGATGTGCGTCCGAACGGACCATCGCGCCCGTACCTGGCTGAATCGACCACGACGAGATCCTCGCGCAGCGATTCGCTGATCGGCAGCCCAGTCCCGCTCACCGGTACACCTGCTGCGTACCCGCCCGACGAGCCGATACTGGCGACATGGCGCGAATCGGTGAGCAACGTGCTCCCGCGCTGCCGGCGACGGATGACCAGCAAGCCCGTCGCACCGCGATCCTGGCGGCCGCTGCCCGCCTGGGACGGTCCCGCGAGCTCGACCGCATCGCCGCGCAGGAGATCGCCGCCAAAGCCGGGGTCGCCCTCCGCACCCTCTACCGCTACTACCCGTCGAAGTACCACGTGTTCGCCGCCGTGCTCAACTCCCAAGTCGCAGAGCTCGGCACGCGGGCCGGGCCCGCAGGCGAATCAACCGACCCGGCCGAGGCGATCGGTGACCTGATGGCCGGGGCGTGCCGGAACGTGTTGCGGCACGGGCATCTCGCCCACGCAATGATCACGTCCACCCAGGCCCTGCGGGCCCGCTCCGGCGTCACCGGGGATCACAACGTTCGCGACCTGATCCTCGCAAGGGCAGGGGTGGCGAACCCGACGGGCGACCAGCTTCGGGTGGCGCGCCTCGTGGAGCAGGTCACGTTCGGCGTCTTGACGTGCGGGGTGGGAGGCGAGCTCGACGCGTCCCAGGCGGTCGCGGACATTCGGTTGGCGTGCCGGTCACTGATCGGTCACGGATTCGGCGCGCCGACCGAGTAACCGCGCCGAACGTTCCTAGGCTCGCCCGCGTGAACGATCGATACGGCTCCGACATCCTCGCCCGAGACCCCCACGCCTCCAGAAAGGTGCGGTCGGTCGAGATGGCAGCCGAGACCGGCCTCGTCGTCGAGGACGTGCAGACCGGGTACGTCGGCGCGATCGTGCGCGTCGAGTACGGACGCATGGAACTCGAGGACTTCGACGGCCACCGACGTCCGTTTCCGGTCGGCCCGGGGTACCTGGTCGACGGCAAGCCCGTGATCCTGACCCCGCCGAAGCGAAAGCCTGCGGGCGGCCCGGCGCGGACGGCGTCGGGATCGGTCGCGGTCACCGGTGCGCGAGCGAGGACGGCCCTGGCCAGCCGCATCTACGTCGAGGGGCGCCACGACGCCGAACTCGTGGAACAGGTGTGGGGCGCCGACCTCCGCGTCGAAGGCGTCGTCGTCGAGTACCTCGGCGGCGTCGACGATCTCGCGGCCATCGTGCGGGACTTCGAGCCCGGCCCTGGCAGACGGCTCGGCGTCCTCGTCGACCATCTGGTCACCGGGTCGAAGGAGGCTCGCATCGCCGCCGACGTCAGGCGGGGTCCAGGCGGGGAGCACACGCTGGTCGTCGGCCACCCCTACGTCGACGTCTGGCAAGCGGTGAAGCCCGCCCGCCTGGGGCTGACCCGGTGGCCGGTGATTCCGCGCACCGTCGAGTGGAAGCACGGCATCTGCGACGCGCTGGGGTGGCCACACGCAAACCAGGCAGACATCGCCGCCGCTTGGCGCCGGATCCGCGGCACGGTGCGGGACTGGAACGACCTGGAGCCCGAGCTCATCGGCCGCGTCGAGGAGTTGATCGACTTCGTCACGACGCCCCAGTGATGAACGACTACGGCGACTCGAGGAACGCCTTGCCGCGCGGCGAGATTCGATAGCCCACGTCCAGGCTGATGGTCAGCCCGAGACCCTTCAACTGGCGGACCCTGCGCTTGAACGGCGCGGTCTCCATGCCCAACCCGGCCGCGAGATCGGGTGCCCGCACGGCCTGGTGGCCCGCGATCAGCCGAAGGTACTTCCGCGTCCACGGACCCGTCGAACTCGCGGCGTCCCACCGGTCGAGTTGCTGCGCGATGGCGGAGCGGTCCGCCGGGCTAAGCGCAGCGTCGGCGGCGAGTTCCGGGCGCTCGTCGGGCCCGACGTAGGACACCGCGATCGCGTAGACGTGCCGTGCCGGCCTGCGGTCCAGCTCGGCGCGGGCGGTCGCGGCGTCGGGGTAGCCGGCGGCCTCGGCCTGAGCGGCGGTCACGGGACGACGTAGTTCCGTGACGTCGTCGATGCGGATCGTGCCCGCCGAAGTCCGTTGCGTGCCTCCTACTTTCGCGCGCGGTGCATCCCAGCTCCGCAGTACCAGCGTGATGACGCCGGTGGCGATTCCGTCGGCCGTGGCCCGGTTGATCAGCACGCCATCCATCGTCTCGCATGAGCGCACTTTCTTCAGAATTCACGATGGTGCGGTTCAGGTGCGGTTCAATAGTGGACGCAGGCACGCGAATGGGACATCATTTCGTGGCATGTCAGTGCCTCCGCCGCCGTACGGTTCGGACCCGTCGTCGCCCTACGGTTCGGATCCGTCGTCGCCCTACGGTTCGCATCCGTCGTCGCCCTACGGTTCGCATCCGTCGTTGCCACCACCCGTCGGCTCGTATGGCGCCCCGCCCCCGCCGCCACCCGGCCCCTACGGAGCACCGCCGCCGTACCCGGGTGGGTACGTCCCGCCGTATCAGGGCGGCCAGTTCGGCGTCGACGCGTACGGACGGTCATTGTCGGACAAGAGCAAACTCGTCGCAGGGCTGTTGCAGCTCTTCCTGGGAACCTTCGGCATCGGCCGCTTCTACCTCGGCTATACCGGCCTTGGGGTGGCGATGCTGCTGCTGTCGTGGCTGACCTGCGGAATTTGGCCACTGGTCGACGCGATCCTGATCCTGGTGGGCAAGGTGCCGGATTCGGACGGACGCACGCTGCGCGACTGACTGTGTTCGGCGGCGTCGCCGCGTCGTGGTAAGCCTGTCCCGTGGCCGATGGTCTCTTCGACGTGCCTGGAGAACCGGGCCGTGGTGACGGCATTCCCGGTGGCGGCCCGTCGGCTCCACTGGCCGTACGCATGCGGCCCGCCGGCCTCGACGAGGTCGTCGGCCAGGACCACCTGCTGCGCGACGGATCGCCCCTGCGGCGTCTGGTCGACGGTTCGGGTGCGGCGTCGGTGATCCTCTACGGCCCGCCGGGAACCGGCAAGACGACTCTCGCGTCCCTGATTTCGCAAGCGACGGGCCGCCGGTTCGAAGCACTCTCCGCGCTGTCGGCGGGCGTCAAGGACGTGCGGGCGGTCTTGGAAGGGGCACGCGTCGCGCTCATTCGTGGTCAACAGACGGTGCTGTTCATCGACGAGGTGCACCGGTTCTCCAAGACTCAGCAGGATGCGCTGCTCGCCGCCGTCGAGAATCGCATCGTGCTGCTCGTCGCCGCAACCACCGAGAACCCGTCGTTCTCGGTCGTCGCACCTCTGCTCTCGCGCTCGCTGATCCTGCAGTTGCAGCCGCTCGGCGCTGACGCGGTGCGTGCGGTGGTCGAGCGGGCCGTCGCCGATCCGCGTGGCCTCCGCGGGTCGGTCACGGTCGACGCAGACGCCATCGAGCTGCTAGTGCAACTGGCTGCGGGGGACGCGCGCCGCGCGCTGACCGCCCTTGAGGTCTCGGCCGAGGCAGGCGATCACGTGACGGTGGAGATCATCGAACAGTCGCTGGACAAGGCCGCCGTCCGCTACGACCGGGACGGCGATCAGCACTACGACGTCGTCAGCGCCTTCATCAAGTCCGTGCGCGGTTCCGACGTCGACGCCGCGCTGCACTACCTGGCGCGGATGCTGACCGCGGGGGAGGACCCCCGCTTCATCGCGCGGCGTCTGACGATCCTGGCGAGCGAAGACATCGGGATGGCCGACCCGACGGCGCTGCCGACGGCCGTCGCGGCCGCGCAGACCGTGCAGCTGATCGGGATGCCGGAGGCGCAGCTGACACTCGCCCACGCCACGGTGCACCTGGCCACGGCGCCGAAGTCCAACGCGGTGACGATGGCGCTGGGGGCGGCGATGGGGGACATCAAGGCTGGCAAGGCGGGGCTGGTGCCTCCACACCTGCGTGACGGTCACTATTCCGGGGCCGCCGCGCTGGGCAACGCGCAGGGCTACACGTATCCCCACGATGACCCGGACGGCAATGTGCC
>NZ_JAVROT010000640.1:0-4029 GCF_032162605.1 Mycobacterium sp.
CGCCAGGGCCAAGCTCCAAATCAGCCGATCGGGTCGCCACATCGCCCAGGAGGCGATCCAACTGCACGGCGGTATCGGCGTCACCGCCGAGTATCCGGTGGGTCACTACGCCGCCCGGCTCACCGCGATCGACCAGACGCTGGGCTCGGCCGACGATCAGCTGCACACGCTCATCGATGGCCTCGCGTCGTACGGGACCGTCTCGTTGTAGTTCAGGCTTGGCGGCTTGCACCGATCACGAATCATCCGTGCGGATTCCGCGGACGAACATCGCGATGTGGCGCGTGGCGGCCGTCAGCGCGTCCGGGCCGAGCGGCAGGGGCATGGCGATCAGTGTGCCGCAGACGATGACGTCCATCGCCGTCACGTCGTCGTGCACCGAGCCGTCCGCGCGGCCTTCGACCAGGAATTCGTCGATCGCACGGCCGATCTGGTGGCGCGCCCCAACCGCGGCAGCGTCGGTCAGCGGCTCGGCGCCGCGAAGTGGAAGTACCACCAGTTCGTCCGCGAGTGCCAGGCATCTCTGCAGGTACGCCTGTATCGCGACGGCGCCGGTGAGCCCGGACTCCCTGATCTGTGTCAGCGTGGCCAGCAGCACTTCGTAGCCGCGGCGCTGCAGTTCCTCGAGCAGCGCCGATCGGTCGGGGAAGCCGCGATAGAACGTGCCTACGCCGACCCCGGCGGCGTCGGCGATCTCGGTCAGCGGCACGTTGTGTCCCCTCCGGGCGATCAGCTCGGCCGCCGTGCGGAGGATCTTCTCCCTGTTCTCTACCGCATCTCGACGCACTGCGCGCGGACGGCGACTTGGGCTCGGGCCGGCGGACATCGCTTGAGTGTCACACAGCGCCCGGCGGGGCATCAGCCCCTCTTGCGGACTCCAGGTGGCGTTGGAAGACGAAGGTCCGGTCGGGATCCAGTGCGTTGCGGGCGGCGCGCACGCGTCCGACGTCGCCCGGTGCCAACGCATCTGCGGCGTCGGGCTGCCCTTCGCGGAACGACGGTGCGGCACGGCCGATGTCAGCGGGACGGCCCGCCACCTCGACCCGACGAAGGACGTCGTCGATCTTGCCGCGCGCGGCATCGTCGGTGGCGGCCCCGACGGCGTGCATCAGGAAGGGTGCCGGCGCGCCCGCGTGAGCGGCGGCCTTGGACTCGGTGTGCCGCAGCTCGATCATGCTGAGCCCGTGTGGTTCTCCGATCCGGGCGACCGCGAACATCGCGGTCGCCACGTCGGTGGCATTGGAGTCGAGCCATCGGCCGGTGCCCCTGGCGGGAACCGCCGTTGGAGGGTCGAGGTGGATCGCCGAGAGCGACGTCCTGTCACCGGGACCGGTCGTGTCGACGACGGGTGTGGCCACGGCACGCACCGCGTCCCGCATGACGCCGAGCGGGCGCCCGCCATCGGGAGACGCATAGGAGAGATGGACGACCGAAGTGCCCAACAGTTCGTCGGGAAAGGGCCCCTCGGGTGGCAGCCGAAGCAGCGAAAACGCACTGGTGACCGATTCGTCGACGGCCGCGATGCCCTGCGTCCAGGCGGCCACGACCCCGGACAGGGCTGAGGCCGGCCACAACAGATAGCCGGTCCAGAGGTCGGCCACCGGGAACAACCCGATCTCCACAGATGTCGCCAGGCCGACCGGCGCGACGCCTCTGAACGCCCAGAGTGCTTCTCGATCAACGGCATCCACCGCATCCAGAGATGCCGTGCGCAAACGGCCCGACCCGTCGACGTACTCGACTGAACGCAACGCTGCGGCGGCGAGACCGAACTTCCGCACGAACCAGCCGACGCCGCCACCGAACGTGTAACCCGCAACGCCGACCGTCGGGGATGTTCCGCTCAGGCCGAGCAATCCATGGGGCGCAGCGGCCTCCTGCACCCCTGGCCACATTGACCCGGCGCCGACGCGCGCCGTCCGTGCCCCCACGTCGACGCTCACCGTGTCCAGCGCGGAGGTGTCGAGGAGCACGTCGGCCTCGTCGATCGGTGCGCCCGCGCCGTGTCCGGTGGCCTGCACCGCGATGCGGATTCCCATCGAGGCGATGATCTGGACCGCGCGAGCGGCCTCGTCGGCCGAACGCGGCCGGACCACCGCACGGGGCCGCTGCGGGAAGCTGGAGTTGTCCGGCCGAGTCGCTGCGGCGTACTCGTCGTCGCCAGGGACGTGCACGACGTCGGCCAGTTCGGCCAGCAGGCGCCCGATCACGCTCATCTCACCCGCTCCTCGCCGCTACGAGCTCCGATGCTGTGCAGCAACAGAACTGGCGCTCCCTTGATCGACCCGGCCGAGCCTGCCGTGGTCGGCCAGGACATACCGGACGCAACCTTCCGCTTAGTGTCAGCATCCCCGAGAACCACGAGTCCGTCAAGCAGCGGCCGCGCCCAACGAGGAGACACCGCTGCCGATCGGACTTGACGGGGAAGGTTATATCGCCCTGACAAAGTCACCGTTGATCGGGATCGGGTGCAGGAGGGAGGCATCGTGAGAATCGGGCTTGTGATCGCCGCAGCGGGTGGCTGAGGCGAATCGAGAATCTGGCGGCCGTGCCGGTGTTCGGATCGCTCGGCGATCTCCTCGACGCGGGAGTTGACGCGGTCACGATCGCTCGCGGTGCTTGCACCCTGGCCAACAGCAGGGCCGACGCTGCCCCTCCTCCAATTCTTCCTGCGTGCGGCGAATCCGGCGCATACGCGTCGCCTGTTGCTTGGCATCCTCGACCCAGCAGATGAACTCGTTGCGCGCCAGGGGCGTGATGTCCTTCCACGCAGCCAGCGCCGTGCCATTGGCGAGCAACTCCCCGCGCAGGTCCGCGGGCAACTCGTGCACGACGCCGCCCGGCACATGCTCGCTGCTCATGACGTCACGATAATCCAGCCTCGCACCCTCAACGTCCTGCGACTCGAACGAAATTGGACCACCAGGCGCAAGCGCGGGACAAGAATCGGCGGATGCGATTCGGAAACTTCATGGCTCCCTTCCACCCGCCCGGGCAGAACCCGACGCTCGCCCTCGAGCGGGACCTCGACCTGATCGTGGCGATGGACCGCCTCGGATTCGACGAGGCGTGGATAGGCGAGCACCACTCGGCCGGGTTCGAGATCATCGCGTCTCCCGAGGTCGTCATCGGCGTCGCCGCGGAACGCACCAAGCACATCAAGCTGGGGACGGGCGTCAGCTCACTGCCGTACCAAAACCCCTTGCTGCTGGCGGATCGGATGGTGCTGCTGGACCACCTCACCCGCGGCCGCGCGATGCTCGGCTGCGGCCCAGGCCAGCTCACGTCGGACGCGCACATGCTCGGCATCCCCGCCGACGAGCAACGGCCGCGCATGGAGCAGTGCCTCGACGCGATCATGCGCCTGCTACGCGGCGAGACCGTCACCATGCACACCGTCGGGTTCACCCTGCAGGACGCACGCCTGCAGCTGAAGCCGTACAGCGACCCGTGCTTCGACGTCGCCGTTGCAGCATCCTTCTCCCCCACCGGGCCGCGCGGCGCGGGCAAGCACGGCATCGGCATGTTGTCGATCGCGGCCACCGCCAAGCAGGGCATGGACCTCCTTGCCCACCACTGGGCGACGTGGGAGGAGGTCGCACTCGAGCACGGCCACGTCGCCGATCGTTCGAAGTGGCGGCTCGTCGGCCCGATGCACCTCGCCGACACTCGCGAGCAGGCCGACCGCGACGTCGAGCACGGCATCGCCGAGTTCTCGCGCTACTTCGCGCACATCCTTCCCGCGGGCCCGGTGCAGGGTGAGACACCGGCCGAGATCATCGCGAACAACCACGAGTCCGGCTTCGCCGTGATCGGCACCCCAGAGGACGCGGTGGCCAAGATCTCCGAGCTCGTCGAGGCAAGCAACGGCGGCTTCGGCGCATTCCTTCTCTTCGACCACGACTGGGCCCCGCCTGCCGCGAAATTGCACAGTTACGACCTGTTCGCGCAATACGTGATGCCGCATTTCACCGGCCAGCTCGCAGGACCGGTCGCGTCGCACGACTGGGTGACCGGAAGCGGGACAGA
>NZ_JAVROT010000641.1:0-24173 GCF_032162605.1 Mycobacterium sp.
GCCCCAGGTTGGGCGGCCCTGAGATGACCCGCGACGCCAGCATCACGCCGGAGATGCCCGCCAGCAGGCCGGACAGTGCGTACACGCTGAACAGGACGTTCTTGGCGTTGATGCCCGCGATCTCGGCGGCGTTGCGGTTGCCGCCGACGGCGTAGACGCGCATCCCGTAGGTGGTCCGCTTCATCACGATCGCCAGCAGAATGATCCCGATGATCATGACGAGCACGGGGATGGTTAGACCGAGAATCTTCGTGTTGGCGATGGAGCCGAATTCGGCAGGCAGCCCGTTGATCGGCGCGCCACCGCCGATGACATAGGCAAGACCTGAGCCCGCCGTCAACGTGCCCAACGTCGCGATGAACGGCGGAACGTTTATTCGGGACACCATGATTCCGTTGAGCGAACCGACCGCCAGACCGACGACCATGGCCACTCCGACGGTCATCCACACCTGGCCGGGATTGGCCTTCGCCGTCGCCGCACCCGCCATCGCCGACACGGCGATCACCGAGCCGACCGACAGGTCGATACCACCGGTGAGCACCACCAGCGTCTGCCCCAGCGCGATGAGCGCGAACGGCGCGGCCGCGACCAGGATGGTCACCAGATTGTCGACGGTGCCGAATCGTGCACTGCGGTAACTGAAGTACGCGATCACCAGCAGCATGATGATGACCATCGAGTAGCGCAGCGCGATACCGCTGATCCACTCGCGCGAGAACAACCGGACGGGCTCCCCCGTCACGGGTGACGTCACTACCGTTGCTCCGGAAGCCTCCGGGGTTTCTTCGGTGTCGACAGGGGTGGTCACGATGCTGCCTCCGGTGAATCAGGCCGCTCTTCGGCCGTGGGTGGATTCGATATGTGTTTCGGCCCGTCGAGTGCGGTCGCCATCCGGAACACGGATTCCTGAACTGCGGGATGGTCGAGCGCGTCGCGGTCGAGTTCACCGACGAACGCGCCCTCGCGCATGACGAACGCGCGGTGCGACAGCCCGATGATCTCGGGCATGTCGGATGACGCCATCACCACGGCCATGCCCGCCTCGGCGAATTCGGTGATGATGCGGTAGATCTCACTGCGGGCACCAACGTCCACCCCGCGGGTCGGCTCGTCGAGCAGCAGGACGTTGACCTCACCGGTGAGCCAGCGGGCCAGCACCACCTTCTGCTGATTTCCGCCCGACAGCGTGCCGACGAGTTGGCCCATGCCGCTGCTGCGCAGCCGCACCGACTTCATCACGTCGGAGACGGCGTTGGTGCGCGCCTTGCCCTTCAGCCAACCCGCGATGCTGAAGGATGACAGCCTCGGAAGCGATCCGTTGTCGAGAACGCTCATCGACAGCACCACACCGGAGATCTTCCGATCCTCGGGGACCATCGCCATGCCCTCGGTGATCGCGGCCGCCGGCGCATTGCGTTTCACGTTCTTGCCGCGTACGACGATCTCACCGGAGCTGGTGTGCCTGGCGCCGAAGATGGCCTCCAGCAGTTCGGTTCGACCCGCCCCGACCAGACCGGCGAGGCCGACGATCTCGCCGGAATTGACCGAGAACGACACCGGCTCGGAAGCGCCGACGACCTGAAGGTCACGGATCTCCAGGACGGGATCTGGCTTCGGCTCGACGCGATCGGGGAAGAGGGCGTCCAGTTCACGGCCGATCATCGCGGTGACGATGTCGTCGTCGGTGACCTCGGTGAGCGGCCCGTCGAGGATCAGACCGCCGTCGCGCAGCACCACTACCCGGTCGGCGATGGCGCGGATCTCGGCCATCTTGTGGGTGGTGAAGACCATGGCGACGCCGTGGTCGCGAAGCCGGCGCACGATCCCGTAGAGGCCCTCGATCTCGCGTTCGGAGATGGCCGAGGTGGGCTCGTCGAGCATCACGACCTGCGCGCCGGTGCGGGCGGCCTTGACGATCTCGACGATCTGGCGCAGACCGACCGGCAGGCTACCCATCCGGGCGGTCGGCGAGATCGCCACGTCGAACGCCGACAGCGTCTCCTTGGCCTCGGCGATCATCGCCCCGCGGTTGAGGAACGGCCCGCGCCGCAGTTCCCTTCCCACGAAGAGGTTCTCGTAGACGGTCATGTCCTCGATCGAGGCCAGTTCCTGCGGGACGATCGCGACGCCGTGCTTGACCGCGTCGCGCGGATTGCCCGGTGCCAGGTGGGTGCCCTGCACCGACACCGAGCCGCCATCGGCGCTGTACTGGCCGCTGACGATCTTCATCAGCGTCGACTTGCCCGCTCCGTTCTCACCGGCCAGCGCCGTGACCGAGCCGGGCTCGAGGTCCAGCGTGATGCCCTTCAGCACCGGGACGCCCCCGAAACTCTTGGTGATGTCGGCACATTCGAGAATGGCCGAGCTCACGATGAACTCCCCGTCGAACCGGCGCCGACCAGATTCCCCGTCGCTTCGCTCGCCCCAAGGGTGACCACGACCTTGACGTGCTCGGGGTCCGCCGACGCGGTGAACGCCTCCGCGGAGTGCTCGAAGTCGAAGCGGGCGCTGATGATCTCGTCGATCGGGACCGCTCCGGACGCCAGCAGGTCGATCGCGGCGATGTAGTCCTCGCGGACGTACATCAGGTTCCCGATCAGGGCCAGCTCACGGTCCTGGACCAGATCGAGCCGCACGGGCGTGGCTCCCGCCGCGACGCCGACGATCATGATGGCACCGCCCTTGTCGACCAGGTCGACGGCCTGGGCCACTGAGCTCTCCCTGGCCACGCAGTCGATCACGACGGCTGCGGGGCCGCCGAGCAGCGCCAGCGCGGACTCGACGGCGTCGGGCGCGGTGGGATCGAAGGTGCCTACGGCGCCGAGTCGTTCGGCCCGCTCGCGCTTGGACTGCACCAGATCGGCGACCACCACGTTCGCCCCGGCATCACGCGCGGCGAGCAGCACGAAGAGCCCGATGGGGCCCGCACCGATCACGACGACCGGACGGCCGCGCAGGTCGCCGACCGCCTCGGCAGCGCGGCGCACGGCGTGGATGGGGGTGGCGAGCGGCTCAATAAGGATTGCGTGGTCGTCGTCGAGGTCGGCGTTCAGCGCGACAAGTCGGTCGGCGGCGACGGTGAAGCTGTCGGCCAGGCCGCCCGGTGTCTGACAGCCGAGGACCAGCAGTTCCCGGCAGATGTTGTACCGGCCGGCACGGCACTGGGTGCAGTGACCGCAGGCCAGGTTGGGCTCCACGACGACACGGCTGCCGAACCAGGAGTCGTCGACACCCGAGCCGATGGCGTCCACGATGCCGACGACCTCGTGGCCCGGGCGGTACGGCAGGTCGATGAACGGGTGCTTGCCGCACGCGGCGTGCAGATCGGAGCCGCAGATGCCGACGACCGTGGCGCGGATGCGCACCTCGCCGGCCTCGGGCTCGGCCTCGGGGACGGTCTCGAACACGACGTCGTCGAGTGCGTTCACGACCACGCGTCGGTTGAGGCCCGGCTGTGCGCCGTTCACCATGCGGTGTACCCCCCGTCGGCGACCAGGACCGATCCCGTGATGAACGAGGCGGCGTCGCTGGCGAGGAACACGACGCATGGCGCGATCTCCTCGGGCAATGCGTACCGCTGCTGGGGTGCGTCGTCGATCCAGTACCGCTTGAGATCGGGGCGGTCCACCGGCGCCATCTCGGTCTTGCAGTAGCCCGGTGCCACTGCGTTGACCCGGATCCCCAGCGGAGCCCATTCCGCTGCAAGCGATTTGGTGAGATGGTGGACCGCGGCCTTGGAGGCGTTGTACGCGGGCTGCATCTGCGGACGGTTCACGATGATGCCCGACATCGAGCCGATGTTGACCACCGAGCCCGAGCCACGCTCGCGCATGTGGGCACCGACCGCCAGCGAAACGGCCCATAGTGCCTTGACGTTCAGGTCGAAGACGTCATCCCACTGATTCTCGGTGACGTCCCAGGACTCCGCGTGGTAGCAGGTGCCAGCGTTGTTGACGAGGATGTCGACGTGGCCCAGCGCCTGGATCGCCTCGGCCGCCATGCGGTTGACGTCTGCCGAGGTGGTGATGTCGGCGGTGATCGGGTGCATGGCGTGTCCGGCCGCGGCGGCCTCCGCGGTCACCTTGTCATTGCGTTCGGCACTGCGGCCGGCGATCGCGACCGTCGCGCCCGCTTCTGCCAGGCCGAAGGCGAATGCCCTTCCCAGGCCTTGGTTTCCGCCGGTGACGAGCGCAGTGCGCCCCGTGAGATCGAATGGTGAACGCCTGCTCATGACGGCACTCTCCTTCATTTCGGTACGACGATCGACTTGAGGCTGGCCGGGTCGGTGTCGCTGTCCAGTGCCTCGCCGACGTGCTCGAGGTCGTATCTGCCGGTCACCATCGCGTCGAGGTCGACGGCGCCCGATGTCACCAGATGTATTGCAGCGGGCCAGGTATCGGTGTACCGGAAGACTCCGGTCACGTTGATCTCCATGTTCTGGATGTAGCCGATGGGCAGTGCGAAGTCGCCGGAACCCATTCCGACCAGGACGACGTGGCCCGCCGGGCCGACCGCCTTGATGCCGCTGACCACTGCGGGGGCAGCGCCGCTGGCGTCGACGAAGGCGTCGACCTGAGGATCGAGCGCGGCGACGTCGTCGACCAGAGGATCGATGACCTCGGTGGCGCCGAAGCGCAGGACGCTCTCCCGCCGCGACTCCAGCGGATCGGAGACGACGATCCGCGCGGCGCCGAACGCACGCGCAGCCTGCGCGCAGATGACGCCGATGGGCCCGGCGCCAGCGATGAGGATCGAACTTCCCGGCTGGACGTTGGCCTTGCGCATCGTCGTGACGGCCACCGACAGCGGCTCGAGCAGTGCCGCGGCCTCATCGGACATGGAATCCGGCACTGGATGGGCGAATTCGGCGTCGATGGTGACGTAGCGACAAAAGGCGCCATCGATCGGCGGCGTGGCGTAGAACTCCATGTAGAGGCACAGGTTGTAACGGCCCGCTGTGCACTGCTTGCAGCGCCTGCACGGGTGTTGCGGTTCGACGGCGACGCGCTGGCCGACGCGGGTGGGGTCGACCTGCTCACCCACCGCCGAGATGCGCCCCGACAGCTCGTGGCCGAGGATCATCGGCTGCTCGACGACGAAGTCGCCGATCCGGCCGTGGCGGTAGTAGTGCACGTCGGATCCGCAGACTCCGACCGCCGCGACCTCGACGAGGACCTCGTGCGGCCCAGGCGTCGGGACTTCCCTGTCCTCGATCTGTAGTGTGCGGACGCCGGTCATGACGCTGGCGCGCATCCTGCTCATATCGCTTCCCTTCGTTCGGAGGTCAGTAGGGCCCGGCCGACGACCATCTGGCGGATCCCGGAGGCGGCGCACAGTGGCGCGACTTCCTCGGTGATCCCGCCGTCGACGGCAACGGGTAGATCGGAGAACTGCGTCGTGCAGGCGGTGACGAGATCCAGGCGATCCAGCCGGGAGGTGTCCCGGGTGCCGGGTTCGATGAGCATCACCAGCACGCCGTCCGGGGCGCTGGGCCACTGGGGATCGCCGACGCCGTCCCACTCCCGCCACAGCGCTATCCAGGCCTTGCCGCCGGCCGCCCGGACCGCGACGACGCGGTCGGCGGTGAACGTCCGCCATGGCAGGAACACGACGCCGGGATGCAGCGCGAGGATCTTCGGCAGCACGGCGTCCACGAAGTCGCCGGATCCAATCACGTGCACGCCGACCCGGTGTCGGTCCACGGCCGCGGAGATCATCTGCAGCTCAGCCAGACTCACGCCGACGGGTAGACCCTCGGAGGCGGCCATCACGTCGATGTGGACGTCGAGTCCCTCCTCGACCAGCGTCTGCGCCGCGAACAACCGGGATCCGGGGGCCGCGTATACGGATCCGGCCAGCATGCCAGGGAAATCGGTGTGCCACGACGCGAGGGCGGTCATCGCGCGCCGTCCCCGTCGAGCAGCGGGGAGGCGGCCAGCGCTGCCCACCGCTTCCGCAGTGCGGTCACGTCCCTGCCGTGGTTTCGCGGTGCGACGCGGGCCCTGGCGTCCGGCAGCCACCGCTTCGCCAGGTCGACGAGACCCGCAACGTCGGTGCGCGACGCCACGGCCGCCGCCTGGATGCACGCGCCACGCGCGGTCGCCTCGTCGACGTCGGGCACCGTCACTTCGTCACCGAGCAGATCCGCCAGCAGTTGCAGCGTCGCCGCTGACCGGGCTCCCCCGCCGACGACCGTTGCAGCGCCGCCGAGTTCGACGCCGCACGCCGTCAGGCTGTCGCGTCCCGACAAGAGTGAGAGCAGTGGACCCTCGACGAAGGAGCGCGCCAGATCCTCGCGGGTCGTTTGTGAGGTGAGGTCGGCGAAGGCGCCGCGGGCGTCGGGACGATCGGGCGTGCGTTCCCCGTCGAGGAACGGCACCAGCACCGGGCCCTGGGTGGGTCCCGCCGCCAGTGCCAGCTCCGAGATGCCCGCGAGGTCGGTGCCGAGCAGGACGGCCGCCCTGTCGACGACCCTGGCCGCGTTGAGCGTGCTCATCAACGGCAGGTAGCCACCGGTCATGTCGGCCACCCCGTCGACGGCGCCGGTCGTGTCGAACACGGGACCCCGCGATGACGTCGCGACCACGCCCGAGGTACCGATGCTGAAGTACTGGTCGCCGTCTGTCAGGCCGAGGCCCAGGTAGGCGGCGTGCTGGTCGCCGCCGCCCGCGCCGACCACGACGTCGTCCCGGATGCCGAGTTCGGCTGCCCGCGCTGGGCGCACCGTGCCCGCCGCATCGGCAGGCCCCAGCACGGTCGGGAGCTTGGTCGACCAGTCCTGGTCTGCGCGAACGAGATCGAGGTAGGACGGGATCCACTGTCCGTCCACGGCGTCGAAGTATCCGGTGCCGGAGGCATCCGAGCGGTCGGTGACCTTCTCACCGGTCAGCCAGTAGGTGAGGTAGTCGTGCGGCAACAGCACGGTGGCGATCCGATCCAGCAGGCCCGGTTCGTTCTCGGCGACCCATGCCAGCTTGGCGATGGTGAACGCGGCGGTGGGCAGCGAGCCGATGCGCATCACCCAGCGGCGGGCGCCGATGCGCTCGACGAGCCGGGCCAGGTTGGGCGATCCCGTCGTGTCGTTCCAGAGCTTCGCCGCGCGCAGGGCGTCGCCGTGCTCGTCGAGCAGCACCAACCCGTGGCACTGTGCGGCCACCGAGATCGCCCGTACGTCGGGTGGCTCCGCACATCGCGAAATCGCTTGGCGCGCAGCCGAGACGAACGCGGTGACCCAGTCGGCCGGGTGCTGTTCGCTGGACGGCGGGAACGCCGGCGGATGAACCGCCGACCCGGTGCCGAGCAATCTTCCGGTGTTCAGGTCGCGGATCTCGACCTTGCACGACTGCGTGGACGAGTCGACGCCCATCGCCGCGGACGTCGTCACGAGGCCACCACCGGAGCGGAATCGTCGCCTGGGCGGACTTCGCGATACCCGACGCCGCCAGCCGGGTGACTGTCGATGACGTCGCCGACGGTGTGTCCACGCAGCGACATCGTCACCACGGCGACCGCGTCGCTCCATGCGCCGACCGCGAGGGTGCTGGCCATGGCGATCATGTCGCCGGGATCGGCGTCGGCCGGCGTCGGCGGGAGGGCTGCCAAGCTCCCCGCGGCGAGGGCGAATGGCGAGTCGGGGCTCTCCGTGAGGGCGACGACGTGGATGCCTCGTTGGCCCAGTCGCTCGACGAGGTTGGTGAGCTCCTGTGACCTGCCGGTCTTGGAGATCGCCACGACCAGATCGGAGGTGGTGATGGCGCCCATTCCGCCGTGCAGCGCATCCATCGACGGCAGATAGACCGCGGGGGTCCCGCATACCGAGAGAAGGTGGGCGAGTCGCTCCGCCATGATTCCGGAGGTGCCCGAGCCCGTCGTCACGACTTTCCCAGGAACCCGGATCATCTGGCGTGCGACGGCCACGACGCTCGATTCGACGGCCCCGACCAGCGCAGCGAGGGCTGCGGACTCACGAGACAACACCGCGCCGGCCAGTTCGGCCAGCCCGTCGCCGTCTTCGCTCATTTGTTGACTCCGCTACTCATATGTTCCTTTGTGAGGTGGATCATGCAATGCTTATGCTCACATGTCAATGTCGCTGCACATATGTGCAGCGGCCCGGCGAGCCTGGTGGCTCCGGGATTCACGGGAGGCGACCGATGGGGCCTGATGAGCTTTTCCAGCGCGCGGTGATCGCCCGCCGGTACTACTTGGAGGGACGCACCCGGATCCAGATCGCCGAGGAGTTCGGGCTCTCCCGGTTCAAGGTGGCCAGGATGCTCGACGAAGCGATCGAGTCGGGAATGGTCGAGATCAAGATCCACAACCCGGGGGCCATCGACGTCGAGCTGTCGACGGCGCTGCAGCGCAAGTATGGACTCGAGCACGCCTACGCGGTGGCTGCCGACTCGACGAACGCGGCCGACCACGTCGACGCCGTCGCGAGGGCGATGGCCGAACTGCTGCAGTCGATCCTGCGCGAAGGCGACGTGGTCGGCGTCGACTGCGGACGGACCCTGACGCACATCGCCCCGTACCTGACCTCGCTTCCCCGATGCGACGTCGTGCAACTCACGGGCATGGCGGGCGCCATCACGTCGAACGGTACGGATCTGGTGAGACGGATCAGCGAGGTCAGCGGTGGCGAATCCTGGCCGCTGTACGCCCCGCTCGTCGTGACCGATGCGCGCACGGCGCAGAGTTTGGGCGACAATCTGCAGATCCGCGAGACCATCGGACGCCAATCCTCGGTGAGCTGCGCCATCGTCTCGGTCGGAGCCTGGAGCGCGGGAGCCTCCCAGGTGTACGAATCGCTCACCGCCGACGAAGTGCGAGCCCTCGGCGAAAGCGGCGTCTGCGGCGAGACATGCGCCCTGCTAATGGATTCCGAGGGCCGGCGGGTACCTGGTCTCGACGAGCGCCGGATGGGCATCGACGAGACGGTGCTGCGCGGGATCCCCACCAGGATCGCCATCGCAGCGGGCAAGGAGAAGGCCGCCGCCACCAGGGCGGTACTGAAGTCGGGATTGGTGTCCTCCATCGTCACCGACGTCGACATCGCAGCGGCCGTGCTCGACTGATCTGGCCCCCACACCAAGGAGAGATGGGCACATGTCCGAAACAACCGAACCCGTAGTGGACTTCGACTTCCGGCTGGACGGACTGGTGGCTCTCGTCACCGGGGGCGCCTCTGGCATCGGCGCGGCCATCGCGGCCGGACTGTCGGCGAAGGGCGCCAGGATCGCGGTGGTCGACCTGAACGAATCCGGCGCAGGCGGCGTGGCCGGGGAGCTGCCCGGCAGTCGTGGGTTTGCCTGCAACGTCGCGGATCCCGACTCCGTGAACGGCGTGGTCGACGCGGTGCTCGGCGAGTTCGGCCGCATCGACATCCTGGTCAACAGTGCGGGAATTGCCAGACTCGCGCCCGCCGAGGACCTTTCACTGGCGGACTGGGACTCGACGATCGCCATCAACCTCAAGGGCACCTTCCTGATGTGTCAGGCAGCCGGAAGGCACATGCTCGCCGCAGGCAGTGGCGCCATCATCAACATGGCGTCGCAGGCCGCCAGCGTCGCCCTGGACCAGCACGTGGCCTACTGCGCATCGAAGTTCGGCGTCGTCGGCATCTCCAAGGTACTGGCAGCCGAGTGGGCCCCCCGCGGCGTGCGAGTGAACACCATCTCGCCGACCGTCGTGCTCACCGAACTCGGCCACAAGGCGTGGGACGGGCCGAAGGGCGATGCGCTGAAGAAGCTCATCCCCACGGGCCGGTTCGCCTACCCGGACGAAATCGCCGCCGCCGCAGTGTTTCTGGCCTCAGGTGCCGCAGCCATGGTGAACGGCGCCGACCTGGTGATCGACGGCGGATACACCATCAAGTAGCGGGCAAGCGCCCGTTCAACGTGGACGCCCGCGCCACGAGTTCCGGGCGGAACACCACGTGTCGGGGCTCGGCTTCCGGTGACTCGACGGCCGCCAGCAACAGGTCGATGGCGGTCATCCCGATGTTCGCGCTGGGCTGGCGTATCGACGACAGCGGAACGGCTGCCGAGCGCGCGAATTCGATGTCGTCGTAGCCGATCAGCGCGATTTCACTTGGCACGCTCACGCCGCTGCCGGTCAGCGCCTGCAGCATGCCGATCGCCAGCAGATCGTTGGCGCAGAACGCCGCGTCGGGTCGCCGATCGACGGGCCGGGCGCACAGCGCCTCCCCCGCCGCCCGTCCGGCCAGGACGCTGGGCTCCTGCGTGGGGATCACCTCCAACGTGGCGCCCGGGTGGTCGTCCGCAGCCTGTCGAGCGCCGGCGAGGCGGTCCGCCACCTGGCGCAGAGTCAGCGGGCCGCCGACGTACGCGACGCGCGTGCGACCCTGTCCGCACAGGTGATTCAGCGCCATGCGGCCACCGGCGACGTCGTCGACGGCCACCGAGGCGAACGGGGTTCCGGCACCGTCGCGGTCGACGAGCACCACCGGGACGCCGCGGGCGTGCAGGGCGAGCACGCGATCGAGGTCCTCGCCGACGGGCGAGATCAGCAAACCGAAGACGCGTTGCTCGTCGAAGGTCTCCAAGTACGCGCGCTCACGCTCGGGATCGTCATCGGAGGTGCCGAGTAGCACCACCAGATTGCTTTGCGCCGCGCGCCGTTCGGCCGACCGGGCGACGTCGGTGAAGAACGGGTTTCCGACGTCGAGCACCAGCAGTCCGACGCAGTGCGACCGGCCCGCGCGCAGTTGACGGGCCGCGTCGTTGCGGACGAACCCGAGCCGCTCGATCGCGGCGTGCACCCGTGCGACGGTGGCGGGTGCGACCCGCTCCGGCGCGTTGAGCACGTTCGACACCGTGCCGACGGACACCGAGGCCGCCGCGGCGACGTCGCGGATCCCGACCGCCATCGGACCTAAACCCCCGCCTCGCCCGTCACTGGCCGCGGCGCCAAGCGCACCAGCTGCGTGACGTGATCCGGCGTCAGCTCTTCGAGGCAGGTGACGCCGAGCAGCCGCATCGTCCGCTCGACCTGACCGGACAGGATCTCGATGGCACGGTCGACGCCTGCTTCTCCGCCTGCCATGAGGCCGTAGAGATAGGCGCGCCCGATCAGCGTGAACCGCGCTCCCATGGCGATGGCGGCCACCACGTCAGCGCCGGACATGATCCCGGTGTCGAGCAGGATCTCGGTGTCCTTGCCGACCTCTGCCGCCACCGCGGGCAGCAGATGGAACGGTATCGGCGCCCGATCCAGTTGACGTCCGCCGTGATTCGACAGTAGAACGCCGTCGACTCCCAGGTCGGTGACGGCACGCGCATCGGCCACCGTCTGAACGCCCTTGACCACGAACTTGCCAGGCCACTGCGACTTGATCCAGGCCAGGTCGTCGAAGGTCAACGTCGGATCGAACATGGTGTCGAGCAACTCGGCGACAGTGCCCGACCATCGGTCCAGCGACGCGAAGGCCAGGGGTTCGGTGGTGAGGAAGTCGATCCACCACTGCGGCCGCGGTAGGGCGTTCGCGATGGTGCGCAGCGTCAGCGCGGGAGGAATGGACATCCCGTTGCGCTTGTCTCGGAGCCGAGCGCCTGCGACCGGAACGTCCACCGTCACGAGCAGGGTGTCGTAGCCGGCGGCTACGGCGCGTTCGACCAGCGCCATCGACCGGTCGCGGTCCTTCCACATGTAGAGCTGAAACCAGTTCCGGCCCAGCGGGTTCGCCGCCTTGACGTCCTCGATGGACGTGGTGCCCATCGTGGACAAGGAGAACGGAATGCCCGCCAGGGCCGCGGCGTGCGCACCCGCGATCTCACCCTCGGTGTGCATCATCCTGGTGAACCCGGTGGGCGCGATCCCGAAGGGCATGCTGACGGGTCCGCCGAGGACGTCCCACCCGGTCCTCACCGTCGACACGTCACGCAGGATCGCCGGATGGAACTCGATGTCGGAGAAGGCCTGCCTGGCGCGCGCGATGGACAGTTCGGCCTCGGCCGAGCCGTCGGTGTAGTCGAACGCGGCCCGCGGGGTGCGTCTGCGCGCGATGCGCCGCAGATCCTCGATCGTCAGCGCCTTGTCCAACCGGCGCTTCGTCGCGTCGAACTCCGGCTTCTTGAACTGCATCAGCGGCGCAAGATCGTGCCTGTTCGGTATCCGTCTCTTCATCGTCAAGCCCTTCCCGCCGGGGTCCGTTGCGGTTCAAAGCGTTCAGTGGGCAACGCGGTGGCCATGGTGTCACGCAGATCATCGAGATCTCCGTGCAACAGGCCGTGCGCGCGGGCCTGAATCAGTACGTTACCGATCGCGGTCGCCTCCACCGGCCCGGCGACCACCGGCCTGCCGCCGCGGTCGGCGACGAGCTGACAGAGGAGCCGGTTCCTGGCGCCACCGCCGACGAGGTGAACCGTCTCGACCGGGATGCCCGACAGCGCGGAGGCCTGCTCCACACCACGGGCGAACCCAGCGGCAAGGCTCTCGACGATCGCGCGGGCCATCTCGGCCCGGTCCGTCGGCGGGGGGAGGCCGCGCTCGGCGTACCAGCCCAGGATGCGACCCGGCATGTCACCCGGTTCGACGAACCGCGGATCGTCGCCGTCGAACACCTCGGCGGGCGGCGGGCAGGCAGCGGCCTGCTCCAGTAGCAGGGTCAGGTCGATGCGTGAGCCGTCACGCTCCCACTGGCGGACCGATTCGCTGAGAAGCCACAGGCCCATCACGTTGCGCAGGAAGCGTATTCGTCCGTCGGCTCCCACCTCGTTGGTGAAATTGGCGGCGCGGGCGTCTTCGCCGACCACCGGACTGGGCAGCTCCACCCCCACCAGAGCCCAGGTCCCGCAGGAGACGTAGGCCGCCGACCCCGAGGCCATGGGAATCGCCACGACCGCCGACGCGGTGTCGTGCGAGGCCACTGTCGTGACACGCAGTCGCGTGCTCAGTCCTACCCGGTCTGCGAGATCAGCCAGCACGGGGCCGAGTTCGGCGCCAGGTTCGACCAGTCGGGGAAACAGACCATTGGGCAGGCCGAGCATCGTCTCGAGTTCGGCGTCCCACTGCCCGTCGATGCCCAGCAGCCCGGTGGTCGAGGCGTTGGTCCGCTCGGTCGCCATCTGCCCCGTCAGCCAGTAGCCGATCAGGTCGGGAACCAGCAGCGCGGCATCCGCGACGTCAAGCGCGCCCTCGAGTTCGTCGGCAGCGAGTTGGAACATGGTGTTGAAGTTCAGGAACTGCAATCCATTGCGGGCGTAGATCTGCTCTTGGGTGAGTTTGGCGTGCACCGCGTCTGCGCCCAGTGCGCATCTCGCGTCGCGGTAGTTGTAGGGCAGTCCGAGCAACCTTCCGTCGCGCAGCAGACCGTAGTCGACGGCCCACGAGTCCACGCCGACGCTCGTCAGCTCCGGTGCGGCACGCCCAGCCTCGGCCAGCCCGGCGCAGACGTTGGCGAACAGGCCGGGAAGGTCCCAGTGCATCGCGGTACGCCGACCGTTCCACAGGTAGACGGGGTCGTTCGCGAACCGATGCACCGCCCGCATCTCGAGCGTCCCCTGACCGACCGACGCCAGCATGACGCGCCCGCTGGTGGCGCCCAGGTCGACCGCGGCGAACGTCCGGGCGCTCATCGCAGGAAGGCGGCCGCCACGCCAGCGTCGACCGGCACGTGCAATCCCGTCGTGTGAGAGAAGTCCGAGGTGCACAGCGCGAACGCGGCGTTGGCGATGTTCTCGGGCAGCACTTCACGTTTGAGCAGGGTGCGCTGGGCGTAGTAAGCGCCGAGTTCCTCCTCCGGCACGCCGTAGACGGCGGCCCGCTTGGCGCCCCATCCGCCCGCGAAGATGCCCGAACCGCGGACCACGCCGTCGGGATTGATGCCGTTGACCTTGATGCCGTGCTCGCCGAGTTCGGCGGCCAGCAGACGCACCTGATGGGCCTGGTCGGCCTTCGTCGCCGAGTAGGCGATGTTGTTGGGGCCTGCGAACACCGAATTCTTGGACGAGATGTAGATGATGTCGCCGCCCAACTTCTGGTCGATCAGCGCCCGTGCGGCGGCCTTCGACACCAGGAACGAGCCGCGGGCCATGACGTTGTGCTGCAGGTCCCAGTCGTCGGCCGACGTCTCGAGCAGCGACTTGGACAGGGACAGCCCGGCGTTGTTGACGACGATGTCGATCCCGCCGAAGGCCAGCACACACGCGTCGATCGCGGCCTGCACGGCGGGCTCGTCGGTGACGTCGGCGGCGATGCCGATCGCCACGTCGGAGTTGCCGATCTTCATCGCTGCGGCAGCGGCCTTTTCAGCGCTGAGGTCGGCGATCACGACGCACGCCCCCTCGGCCGCCAGTCGGGTCGCGATCGCCTTGCCGATGCCGGACGCGGCGCCGGTGACCAGGGCGATCCTGGTGGCCAATGGCTTCGGTTTCGGCATCCGCGCGAGCTTGGCCTCCTCCAGCGCCCAGTACTCGATGCGGAACTTCTCCGCCTCGTCGATGGGGGCGTAGGTGGAGATCGACTCGGCTCCGCGCATCACGTTGATGGCGTTGAGGTAGAACTCGCTCGCCACCCTCGCGGTCTGCTTGTCCTTGCCGTAGCTGAACATTCCGACGCCCGGGATCAGGACGATCGCGGGATCGGCCCCTCGAATGGGGGGGCTCGCCGGTCCCGCGTGACGGTCGTAGTACGCCTGGTAGTCGGCGCGGTAGGCCACGTGCAGTTCGGCCAGCCTGGCCCGGCAGTCCTCGATCGACGCGTCGGCGGGCAGGTCCAACACCATCGGCTTGACCTTGGTGCGCAGGAAGTGGTCCGGACAGCTGGTGCCCAGCGCGGCGAGTCTCGGATGCTCGCTGCTGGAAAGGAATTCGAGCACCCGCGAATCGTCGGTGAAGTGCCCCACCTGTGGCTTGTCTGCCGATGCCAGACCACGGATGAACGGGGCGAGCTCGGCGGCCTTGGTGCGGCGCTGCTCGTCGGGCAGCGCCCCGTAACCGTCCAGTGGCACACCGAAGGGTTGGGGCCGACCGTTGGCGT
The DNA here is from genome assembly GCF_032162605.1 of Mycobacterium sp. Classification (GTDB taxonomy): domain Bacteria; phylum Actinomycetota; class Actinomycetes; order Mycobacteriales; family Mycobacteriaceae; genus Mycobacterium. The sequence continues at coordinate 15,001 of NZ_JAVROT010000641.1, forward strand.
CGAGGTAGCGGGCAACGGTGTCGATGATCTCCAGTGAACGCGCCTCGGCCTCGTCGGAGCTGTCGCCCCATGCGGTGATTCCGTGACCGCCGAGGATGGTGCCGATGGCCTGCGGGTTGCGCCTCTTGACCTCAGCGATGTCGAGCCCGAGTTGGAAACCCGGCCTGCGCCAGGGGATCCACACCACGCGGTCTCCGAAGATCTTCTTGGTGAGTGCCTCACCGTCCGCGGCGGTGGCCAGCGCGATGCCCGAGTCGGGATGCAGGTGGTCGACGTGTGCGGCGTCGACCAGACCGTGCATCGCGGTGTCGATGGACGGCGCCGCACCACCACGTCCGTGCAGGCAGTAGTCGAACGTCGCGACCATCTCGTCCTCCCGCTCGACGCCGGGATAGACGTCGACGAGAGCGCGCATCCGGTCCAGCCGGAGCACGGCCAGACCGCTCTCGGCCAGGGTGCCGAGGTCTCCCCCGGATCCCTTGACCCACAACAGGTCAACGGGGGCACCCGTGACCGGGTCGATGTCGGAACCCTTGGCCGAGGTGTTGCCGCCCGCATAGTTGGTGTTCTTCGGGTCGGAGCCGAGCCGGTTCGAACGCGCGATCAGGTCGCTAACGGTGCTGTTGGTCATGTCATGCCCCCCAGGAAGATTGGGTGCCACCGATGCGCTCGGCGTCAATGGCCTGTTGGTAGCCCGATTCTGCGAACGCGCGCATCGGGTCGGCGGGCAGGCCGCGTTCGGTGCGCCACTGAGCCATCGCGGGCCGGACGTCGGTGTAGAAGGCGTCCATGAAGATGCCGTTGGCGCCCAGCACGTCTTCTGCGTCCTGCGCCGCGGCGAGGGCCTCGGTGTCGACGAGCAGGGCCCGCGCCGTCATCTCGGCCACGTTGAGCACCGAGCGGATCTGGCCGGGGATCTTGGCTTCGACGTTGTGACACTGATCGAGCATCAACGCAAGATCGCTTCCGGAATCCAATCCTCCGCCGCGGACGACCTCGAACATGATGCGGAAGAGCTGGAACGGGTCGGCAGCCCCGACGATGAGGTCGTCATCGGCGTAGAAGCGGGAGTTGAAGTCGAACGACCCAAGCTTCTCCAGCCGCAGCAGTTGCGCGACGATGAATTCGATGTTGGTGCCAGGGGCGTGGTGACCGGTGTCGAGGCATACCTTCGCGCGCTCGCCCAGCGTGCTGACCTGTGCGTAGGAGGTTCCCCAGTCCGGCACGTCGGTCATGTACATGGCGGGCTCGAAGAACTTGTACTCCAATACCATTCGCTGACCGTCACCGATGTGCTGGTAGATCGCGGCCAGTGATTCGGTCAGCCGCTCCTGCCTGCCGCGGATGTCACCCTGGCCGGGGTAGTTGGTGCCGTCGGCCAGCCAGATCTTGAGGTCCTGCGATCCGCATCGGTCCATGATGTCGATACAGACCAGGTGGTGGTCGATCGCCTTCTGCCGCACCATCTTGTCGATGTGCGTCAGGCTGCCGAACTTGTAGTCGTCGTCCTGGAAGGTATTCGAGTTGATGGTGCCCAACCTCACCCCGTGCTCGGCTGCATACCCGCTGAGCGCACTGTAGTCGTCGACACGATCCCACGGAATATGAAGTGCCACAGTCGGTGCCATACCCGTGAACCGGTGGACCGTCGCGGCGTCGGCAATCTTCTCCTCGATGGTCCGCGGCGTGCCAGGGGTGCCGAACACCTTGAACCGCGTACCGGAGTTGCCGAACGCCCAAGAGGGCAGCTCGATGGCCAGGTTGTCAAGAAGGGCGTTCGTCATCGGGCTGCCACCTCGGTCTCTGTGCTCTCTGTCGGATTATCCACCCTGCCGTAACGCTCGACCTCGATCTGCTGCAACGTCTTTCCTCGGGTCTCCGGCGCCCACACGGCACCGATCACCAGCGCGACGGTCAGGAGACCGATGAGCAGCAGGCCGACGCCGGTGAGACCGGTGACGGCGAGCAACGTCGGAAAGAAGTAGCTCAGCAGGCCGGTGAAGCTGCGCACCACGCAGAACATGACGCCCTGCGCGCTGGCGCGGTACGGGGTGGCGAACATCTCGCTGGCCCACAGGCTGTAGAACGCCTGCGCACCGATACCGGCCGAAACACCCCACAGCACCGCGAAGGCCAGCATCGTCGGCACGCCGCCGTCGGTGAACGCCACCAGCACCATCCACCCGACGATGCCCAGCGCTGCACCGATCACGTAGAGCAGTCGCTGCGACATCTTGTCTCCGTATCGCATGAAGCCGAAGTAGGTCGCAGCCACGGTGCAGCCCCACACCAGGACCTGCAGCAGGTTCTGGGCGACGGGACTGTGCAGGCCTGCGGTGTCGTAGACGCGGGGCATGAAGATGCCCGCCTGGCCTGCGACGGTGTTCCAGAAGAGGTAGATGCCGCCGAGGAACAGCAGAGCGGTGATGTTGACCTTGCGGGCGAACAGGCCGCGAAGGCCGCGCGCACCAAGCGGGGACGCCACAGCGCCCTTTGCGGTGGGCTCGTGCTTGGCTTCTTCTACCTCGTCGGTCCAGATCTTCGATTCGGCCAGCCCTTGGCGCACCCACCAGACCACCGCGGCGACGACGAACAAGTGCAGGAAGATCAGCCTCGATCCGAGCAGGCCCATCGGGGCCAGCACCGCGGCGAGGGCGAACCCAATCAGCGGGCCGATCGACCATGCCAGTTGAGCGGTTCCAATGTGCTTGGCGCGGCCGTCGGACGGCGCCTGCTCGGCGATGTAGGTCCACGAGGCGGGCACACCTGCGCCCACGGCGATGCCGGTGATGATGAAGGCGGCCAGCAGCATCGTGAAGTTGACGGCGAATGCGGCCAGCAGCACGCCGACCATGTAGACCAACAGGTCGTAGGTATAGATCGCCTTGCGGCCGAAGCGGTCACACAGCGGACCGCCGAGGATCGCGCCGATGGCAGCGCCGAATGCGTTGGCGCTCAACGCAGCCAGCAGCCCGACCGCGAAGTTGCTGATGCCGAAGTCCGACTGCCAGAACGCCAGACTGGTCGCGATCGCGATGATCGAGCCGGCCTCGATGTAGTTGGACATGGCAACCGCGATGGTCGCCCTCCAACCCGTGGTGGTGCGCGCACCGAGTTTCATGGTCGTCCTTCAGTCGAGGTGGAAGTACTCGGTCAGGGGTTTCATCGCCTCGTCGGGTAGGACACCGGCCGGGTTCTGGAAGAAGTCGGCCATGCCCGCCTGCCAGCGGGCATTGACCTCGGTGGCGGCCATCCGCGACTGCGCCGCGGCGAAGTCGTCGGTCTCGAGGTAACCGATCACGAGCCCGTCGTCGGGCCGGACGAACAGGGAGTAGTTGTGCCAGCCCGCTCTGCTCAGTGCCCCGAGCATCTCGGGCCAGACGTGCTCGTGAGCGGCCACGTACTCGTCGACCCGGTCGGGTCGGACGTGCAGCACGAAGCACACGCGCTCCGTCGCGTTGTCCGGCATGATGGCGTCTCTCCCGAAATTGAAACGTTTCAACAAGTGGTGGGGCTGACTGTAGGCATGCCGTGTGACGAAGTCAACACCGCCCAAACCCCGCGATTTCGGCGCGAAAACCCGCGCGCATCGCGGATCTTCGCGCCGAAATCGCCTAGAGAAGGGTGGCTGACCCGTCGACGTCGACCCGGACTCTGGCCCCCGCGATGTCCTCGCGGGTGCTGGACTCGGCCTGGGAGGCGTCCGTGATCACCGCAAGCGCGCGGCTGTCGGCGGGCGTGCGGACGGCGAGGAAGACCTTCTCCGCAGCGCCGTCCCTGCTGACCGGGGTGGTCCACGATTCGACGGTGCCCACGCCATGCCACTCGTCCTCGGCCACCCGGGTGGGCTCCGCGTCGACGGCGGATTGCACGTCCTCCCAGAGGAATTCACAACGCGGGGGCTCCGTGCAGTAGAGGCCGAAGCTGTGCTTGGTCAGGTAACCGCCGTTGGCCGTGACGAGGCCGAGCTCGCCGGGCGTCGCCACCAGCAGCTCGGCCATGGTGGCGATCGAATGGGTGACGTAGTTGTTCCAGGGGCCGCCTGCGAACGTCAGGCCGCCGGTGACCGTGAGCGGCCGGTCGGGGTCATCGAGGGTAAGTCCGAGTTCGCGCGCAGCGACTTGGACCGCCGAGGGGAAGCACGAATACACGTCGACCAGGTCGACGTCATCGATGGTCTTGCCTGCGAGTTCGAGCACGCGCTCACCCGCGATGCGGATGGCAGGCGATCGATCGAACGCGGCGCGCTCACCGATCAGATAGGTGTCGTGCGCGTCGGTCCCGGCGTACGGGAACACCCACCGTTCGGCGGGGATCTGCAGGTGCGTCGCCTTCTCCGTCGACGTCAGGACCAGGGCGGCGCCCTGGTCGACCATGTTGTTCGAGTTCATCAGCTTGGTGTACGGCCAGCTGATCATCCGGTTGCCTGCACTGGGCTGCGATATCTCCTCCGCGGTGACGCGATCGCGGTTCCACGCGTGCGGGTTGCCCTGGGCGACGGCGCTGAACCCGGCCCAGAGTTCGCCGATCTGGCGGCGGTGCTCGTCCGGCGTCTCCCCCGCCGTGATTCTCAGGGCCTGCTCGAACATCGGATAGACGTAGGAGGGGCGGTCCAGGTGGATGCGGAGTTCCACCGGGCCGGCCAACGGGAACTGGTCGTCAGCGCCCTGTGGGAGGGGCACCGTGTCATCCTGTTTGGTCCAGTCCAGCTTGCCTCCGGCCGCGCGCACCTTCGTCCGGGTCCGCCACGTCTCCGCACCTGCGATGAGGACGGTGTCGACGCTGCCCCTCTGGATGTCCAGGCAGGCCTGGTTCACGAGCGCCTGCGGCACGTTGCCACCGATGCTGGTGTAACGTCCCTCTGCCCCCGACGCCCGGAGGCGTTGCGCAAGAAGCAGACCCGGATTGCGGTACCGCCAGGACAGCAGGTTCACGATGCGCACCGAGTCGACCGCCTCGAGCACCCGCGGGTCGGCCGCCACCCGAGCGGCCCGTTCCATCAGGTCGACCGGCTCGATCGCCGGGTCGCCGTCGTGTTGGTTGACCTGCCCGTAGCCGACGAGGACCGGCGTTCTGGGATCGATGGGCACGAAGGGCCTTTCTCGTGGCGCGAGGGTGCGCGTTTGCTCATTTCGGGCGGCGTGTCGCCGTGCAGACACGCACGCTCGCGGGATTAGATGGCGGGGCCGACGAACAGCCTGCCGCCGTCGAAGTCAGCCAGAGTCGTCATCCGGCGGCGCGAACAGCACGCCCTCGCCGATCAATCGCTCGGTCTCGTCGGCGTCAAGGCGCAGGAGTTCACCCGCGATCTGCCGAGTGTGTTCCCCTGGTATCGGTGCGGGCCGAAGATCGGCATCGGGTATCCGTTGGAACGGGGCCGAATGCGTCTCGGTGGGCATCGGCGCCGCGAACAGCGGGTGCACCATCTCGGCGTAGAGCCCGCGGTGGGCGACCTGGGGATCGGCGAGCACGTCCACCGCCCGGTTCATCGGTCCCGCCGCAACACCCGCGTCCTGGACCGCCGCGACGACGTCGGCCTTGTACCGAACGGCCGTCCACTCCGAGACGGCTATCATGAATTCCGTTCTGGTGCTTGGCAGTTCGTTCACCGCGAGCACCTTGGCCAACGCGACGCGGTCGTCGCAACCTACGGAGATGACGCACCACTCGTCGTCGCCCACGCACGGGTACACGCCGTGGATGGCCTCGTCGTCGACGACGTCGAGCCCGGCTGCGCGAGCAGCCTCGCTCACGTAGGACGTGGTCAGCTGATTGACCGCGGCCTCGGCCTGCGAGATGTGGACGTGCGCGCCCGAGTCCGTGGTGTCACGGTCGATCAGCGCGGCGAGCGCGGCGATCGCGGTGATCCTCGCGACGACGTGGTCGGGGAAGATCGTGGTCGCATCGTAGAAGCCCGCGTCACCCACCTCCTTCGAGGCCCACAGACGACTGATGCCGGTGGTGGCCCTGACCAGTGGGCCGTATCCCATCCGGTCGCTCCATGGCCCCGTCGAGCCGAAGGCGCTGCTCTCGGCAAGAACGACCCGCGGGTTCACGCCGCGCAACTCGTCAAAGGCAAACCCAAGGGCGGCAAGGGTTCCGGGTTTGAAGTTGGCGAACACCGCGTCGGATGCCGACACCAGGCGGCGAAAGATCGATGCGCCCTCGCGGTGGCGTAGATCGAGACCGAGGCTGAGCTCGTTGCGATGGGTCAGTGCCCACGACCGGCTCATCGGCTGGCCGGGTGGTGTCTGCCGCAATCCGTCGGGATACGCCGCACTCTCCACCTTGATCACCTCGGCGCCGAGGTCGGCGAACAAGCGGCCGAGCTCACCCCCGGCGACGATGACGCCGAGGTCGAGGATGCGCAGTCGGTCGAACGGTCTCTCGCCCGCTCCGGCAACGGCTTCGCTCGCCGCCGCGCGCGGCGTGCCGAGCCAGCGGGGTTCGTCGGCGCCTACCTCCGGGCTGCCACCTTGGATGCCGGCGTGGCGGCCGTCGACCACGAACGGGCCGGTTGGTACGGCCAACGGGACATCGGGTGCGATCCGAATCTCGGTCAGCGCGCCGACGGACCGAAAGTGATCCGACGCCAGTGCCTCGGCCGGGCTCAACACGGCGGCGATCGGAACGCCACGCTGCTGGCCTTCGGCGACAAGGGATTCCATCGTCTCCGTCTTGAACAGAGTGGCGATCGCAGCGTTGAGTTCCTTCGACGCGACGTACCGGGCGGCGATGCTCTCGAACTTCGGGTCGGCGAACTGTTCCGGTTCGCCGAGCCAGGCGCGCATGCCCCGCCACTGTCGCGCCGACAGCAGACAGATCCGGACGAAACCGTCCCCGCAGGGAAAGGTCGGGTAGATCTGCTGATTGCGTGGGCGGCCCCGCCACAGCTCACCGGAGTGTTTCTGCCCGACCGCCGCCTGGCCCTCCGAGCCGAACGGCGGATCCAGGCACTGCAGGACCGCTTCGAACCGGGAGAAGTCGATGTAGTCACCTCGGCCGGTGCGCAAACGTTGGTAATACGCGACGAGCGCCGCCCAGGCGCCCTGGACCGCGGCGGTGGCCGACGCGATCCCGGTCGGCGGAAGAACGGGGCGGCCCGACGTCGGACCGGACCGCGACAGCGCAGTCGACATCGCGTAGAACACTGGATCGGTGGCCCGCCACCCCGCGTGCGGCCCCGACGCGCCGAAGTCGGTGACCTCGAGTGCGACCAGGTGTGGGAACCGTTGCGCCAGTTGCGCGACGGACGTGCCGAACTCCGCCGTCCCACGCACCCGGCCGTCGTCGATCACGATGTCGGCCCCGCCTGCGAGGTCGGTGAAGCGGTCCCTGTCCCGTCCGTCGGCGGGGTCGAGCACGGTGCCCCGCTTGTTGGCGTTGTTCAGCGCGAAGTCGATGCCGACGCCCGCGACGGAGGGCCGGGCCGTGCGGTCATCGGCGCCGCCGGGTGGCTCGACCTTCAGGACGTCCGCACCGAGGTCGGCGAGGAGCCTGCTCACGCCATCGGACGCCGCGCCACCGAGGTCCAGCACCCGCACCGACGCCAAGAGCTGACACCTGTCAAGCATGCCGATCAGTATCGTTCAGCGCCAACGAGGAGTGCGTGGCGGGTCCTCGCTACTCGTTGTCGCCACCGGTCGAGACAGTGGCCGCGACGGCGGTTCCTGAGGCGGCGGCCCGTGCGTCGGGCCAGACCCAGTCGCGCACCTCGGGGACGTCGTCGCCGTGCTCGCGGGTGTACTCGCGAGCCGCGAGCCGCCGGTCGACCATCTCCTGACGGAACGTCGCGTACTTGTTCTGCAACGACGGAACGCGGTCGATGACGTCGATGACCAGATGGAAGCGGTCGAGGTCGTTCAACATCACCATGTCGAACGGGGTCGTCGTCGTGCCCTCCTCCTTGTAGCCGCGCACGTGGAAGTTGTTGGCGCCCACACGGCGGTAGATCAGCCGGTGAATCAGCCACGGATAGCCGTGATAGGCGAAGATGACCGGCTTGTCGCGGGTGAACACCATGTCGAACGCCTGATTGGACAGTCCGTGGGGATGTTCGCCCTCGTCCTGCAGCCGCATCAGGTCCACCACGTTGACGAACCGGATCAACAGGTCGGGCAGGTTCTGCTTGAGCAGGTCCACCGCCGCGAGACCCTCAAGGGTGGGAACGTCGCCGCACGTCGCGACCACGACGTCCGGCTCCTCACCCAGTGTCTCGCTGCCCGCCCACTCCCAGATTCCCAGTCCCCTGGTGCAATGCGCGACGGCCTCCTCCATCGTGAGGTAGTTCGGCGCAGGCTGCTTTCCAGAGACCACCACGTTGACGTACTGACGCGAGCGCAGACAGTGGTCGTAGGTGGACAGGAGCGTGTTCGCGTCCGGCGGTAGGTAGACCCGGACGACCTCGGCGCGCTTGTTGACCACGTGATCGATGAAACCGGGGTCCTGATGGCTGAACCCGTTGTGGTCTTGGCGCCAGACATGGCTGGACAGAAGGTAGTTCAGGCTCGCGATGGGTCGACGCCACGGAATGTGATTGGTCACCTTGAGCCACTTGGCGTGCTGGTTGACCATCGAGTCGATGATGTGGATGAACGCTTCGTAGCAGTTGAACAGGCCGTGCCGCCCGGTCAGCAGGTAGCCCTCGAGCCAGCCCTGGCACTGGTGTTCGGACAGCATCTCGACCACCCGCCCGATCCGGGCCAGGTGGTCGTCGACCTCGGGTGAGAGATATTCGGCGTTCCACTGCTTGTCGGTCGCGTCGAACACGCCCTGCAGACGGTTGGACGCGGTCTCGTCGGGCCCGAAGATGCGGAAGTTGTCGGGATTCCGCCGAATCACGTCGGTGAGCCAACCGCCGAGCACCCTGGTGGCCTCGGCGACCGTCGCGCCGGGCGCGGGCACGTCGACGGCGTACTCACGGAAGTCGGGCAGACGCAGGTCCTTCAGCAGCAGTCCACCATTGGCGTGTGGGTTGTCGCTCATCCGCAGCGGGCCAGCCGGCGCGAGGGCGGCGATGTTCGGGTCGAGGGTGCCGTTCTCGTCGAAGAGTTCCTCGGCCCGGTATGAGGCCAACCAGTCCGCCAGCACCTGGAGGTGCTCGGGGGTGTCGCGGGCGTTGGCGAGCGGAACCTGGTGTGCGCGCCAGGATCCGGTGGTCTTCTTGCCGTCGA
>NZ_JAVROT010000642.1:0-3215 GCF_032162605.1 Mycobacterium sp.
CGTCGATCTCGTTATGACGTCAGCCGGTCGGCGAAGGTCACCACCCGGCGCGCCAGGTGCTCGAGGGCGTCCGAAGTGACCTGGTCGAATTCGTTGATGTTGTCGTGCGTGGTGACCAGGCTCGCCCCATACGGGTTGCCGTCGACGAACTTGCACGGATCGGTGTATCCCGTTGGCACGATGATGCCGCCGAAGTGGATCAGCGTCAGGTAGAGCGAGAGGAGCATGGCCTCACGCCTGTCCGTGAGCTGACGGTCGTGGAATGCAAGCAACGGGCGCGACTTCGGCTGTCGCATCGCAGCGATGCTAGGGACGCGATGGTGCTCACTCGCGTCTGGGATGCGGGGCACGCCGACGTAGACGGTCTAGTCGGCTGGGCCGCCGCGCTGGTCGACGACCTTACCGCGTGCGCCGAGATCTCACCGCCGCGCCTGCGCCCGGCGCTGAGGAAACCTTATTGAGCCCTGCGGCGATGCTTGGCTTGGGACAGGGCTGTTCGCCTCTGACTGTGGCGCGTCACCGAGGTTATTGTCCAGGACATCGCGGTTAGCGGTGGTGAAGCCGAGGGCGTCGAGGAACCAGCCGAGACCGCCGTGGTGACCGTGTTCGGCGAGGAACTCGCGCAGCTCGGTGTGAACAGTTGGGCTGGGCGCCCTGGGCAGGCCGCCGCGACCGACTTCGTACATCTGGCAAGCCAAGCGCTGCAGACGTTTTGAGCAACGACCTGGAGGCACAGAATCGTTGCGGCCGGGTTGGCGGTGGCACGGACATTGACCGAGCGGGCGGTGCCTGATCTTATGCTTGCGCTGATGAGGAACCCGGCGGGTCGGCGTGGGCCTTTCTCATCCGCCCGCTGGAGGTCGACGCATGATGGTCCCAGGGATCGGCGGTCCATAGCCTTTCTCTGCCGGCTTGTCCCGCTGGGCTTTGCGTGCTCCCGGTGGCATCGGCGGGACGAACATCGGGATCAGTGGAGCGCCGTCCGCTGATGTTGCCACTAATGGCGCTTCTGCGGCAGCCAGCTGGATGGGGGAGGTGACCGCCGAAGGCGGGACCACAAGGTTGCCGACATACATTCCCCTGCCCGTAGAAGCGGTGACAGAAGTCTGCACTGCACTGGCCGCAGCGGCGGGTGGGGCATAGACATTGGGCGCCCCTCCCACGGCCTCGGGACCGGTGAGGTTGTACGCGAGAGCAAGGTTGCGCGGGGTGGCGGCCAGGACGTCTGGGTACTGACCGGGGAGAAAATCATGACCCCCGGTGACAGCACTAAGGAAGTTAAACGGGAAGCCGCTCTGGATGACGCTGGCTTCCTGACCAAGGAAGAACCCAATAGTCGGATTGGAGAAGAACGCATCCGTGGGAAGGTCTAAAGCGGCAGGCGCGGCAGCGGCTGGTGCATTGGCTACCGCCGCGGGCTGGGCCGCCCTGCCAACCGGGCGGGTCATGGTGGGAGGAGGCGTGAACGGCGGTAACGCCATGGTCTGCAGACTGGTCGCGTGATAGCCCAGCATGGCCGTGGTGTTATTCGCCCACATCTGCATGTACTGGGCCTCGGTGGCCGCAATGGCGGGGAAGTTGACGCCGAAGACGTTCGTTGCGATCAGCTGAGCCAGCAGCGTGCGGTTGGCGGTAACCACGCTCGGATGCACCACAGCCGCCCAGGTGACCGCGAACGAGCTGGCCATGCTGGTCGCCGCCATCGACATCTGAGCGGCCTGGACCGCGGTGGCGTGTAGCCAGGCGGTGTAGGGAAGGGTTGACAAGGTCATCGCCGTCGCTGACGGCCCCTGCCAAGGAATGCCCGCCACGGTCGAGGTGTAGCCAGCGGCGGTCTGTCCTAGCTCGCTCGCCAGCTGGCGCCAGGCGTTGGCAGCGGTGAGCAATGATCCGGGCCCCGGCCCTGAATGAATCAGTGCCGAGGTGATCTCCGGAGGAGCCGCGAAATCCAGGCTTAGCCTGTCAAAGCTCAGCATCGATCGTCTCGATGCGGCTTCGGCCGGATCGGGTGCGGGCAAGACGGCCATCGTCGTGCGCCAAGCATGAGAAACGCCACACTACGAGCGGCCCGCTGAGAAACCGCTGAGAAGCGCACCGGACTGCTCACCGGCGCACTATCGCAAATGGGGGTGAAAGGTTCGGCTTCGAGGTAGCACGGCGCCGGCCAGCAAACTCGTTTGAACCAACAAAATCACAGCGGCGCTACTGCGTCGCCACGAGTATTGTGGGTGCCGTCATCGGGCGAGAGCCAACTTCATGGGGAACGAACTCGCATAGACGTCAACGTCATCTGCTTGCTCATTTTTGAGGCTGTGCTTTATGTTGCTCGGCACCGCCCTCGCGGGGAGCCGCTATTGGCTGGGGGTTTAGGCCAGAATAGGAAAGCTGATGAATAAGGAACTCATGAGCGCGTCGGCGGCAGCGGTCATAGCACTGGCACCCCTTTGCATTCCACCCGCACAAGCACACGCCGACGATCCTTGTGACAACATCACCGATCCCGCTGCCCACCAGACCTGCATCGACGAGTCCGTGCGCGATGACCCCTACAGACCGCACATGGGCGATTGCCAGGCGAGCCCCAATTATGGAGCGGAGGGCCAATTTTGTCGGAACTCCTGGTCCGAAAGTCTGCGCCCCAAAGGGCGGCGGGGCTATGCGGAAAGGTTACAACCGTGCCCCCAGATTTCGGCGCACTTCGCCGAGATCTATGGGGCGTCAGTGTCCAAGGAGACGATCAGCCGGATCACTGACAAGGTGATCGAGGAGATGAACGACTGGGCCGCAAGACCTTTGGATGAAACCTACGCCGCGATCTTCATCGATGCGATCGTGGTGAAAGTCCGCGACGGTCAAGTCGCCAACCGGCCGTTCTACGCGGCGCCCGAGCTGGTCGCCAACGTCGAGGGCGGCAACAAGCAGCTCGAGCAGCGGCGCAAGGAGAACGCCGAGCACCCCATCGAGGTCACCGGCAAGAAGTTGCGTGACCTGATGAGCTGGGTGGATCGCCCGATCACCGAGACGGCCTAGCCGGGTATTCGCCGAGATCGACGTTAGCGCGCCGACTTTCGGCGTGTCGTCACGCTGCCGTCGATCTCGTTATGACGTCAGCCGGTCGGCGAAGGTCACCACCCGGCGCGCCAGGTGCTCGAGGGCGTCCGAAGTGACCTGGTCGAATTCGTTGATGTTGTCGTGCGTGGTGACCAGGCTCGCCC
>NZ_JAVROT010000643.1:0-2635 GCF_032162605.1 Mycobacterium sp.
TCCACGTCCCCGCCGATCAGCCGAATCCCGGCTCGGCACACGGCGGCCGCGAAGACGTTGACCAGCGCCACCAGGCACACACTGCCGATCGCCAGCGCCGTGTCCAGGGGCGCCAGCCGGATCGCGAGGACGGCCAGCGTCGTGACCGCGACCGCCCAGGTGAACGCCAGCAGGCGCAAGCCGTGGAAGCACGTGATGTAGGCGGAGAGCACCGCGAACGAGGAGGCGCCGAGCAGACCCGCGACCGGACTGGTCGGGATGAGGCAGGCGGTGGCGATGCAGACCGCGCCCAAGACGACGCACGCCGCCGACTCGGCCCTCGAGGGCCAACGGTGGCGCAACCAGCGCAGCGCCATCGCCACGCAGCACGCCGTTACGACGACGGCGAGCGCCTTGCCGACCAGGCCCTTCGGACCCAGTGGGCTGATCAGCGAGATCATCGGGATGAGGCCGAGGGCGGCGATGACGCCCGCGACGACCCGGCACGTACTTGCCTGCAGACCCCGCGCCGCGAGGATGGCCGTCAACCAGTAGTAGTGGTCCTGCCGCGGCTTCCACCGCTCCATCGTCACGACGGCTCCTCAGGGCGGCACGAGTGCAATCGACACATCACCGTCCCCCTCGTCACCCGAACCCGATCCGAACCTATCAACGTCATGGCCTCTTGGGTAAGGCCCTGCGCCTGCCGTCAGGTTTCTGCCGCGCTCGTGCGGGTAGTTCTCAGCCGTTCGGCGCGCAGCCCTCGCGCCATCACCCATTCGATTCTCTCGGAGGCAACTGCCGTGGTCCAGAAGCACATCACCAATTCAAACGACGTGGTCACCTACTTGAAGGACCAACACGAAGCCATCAAGGCACTGTTCATCGAAACCCTCGACGCAACGGATGCCGACACCCAACGGGCGGCCTTCACGCGGCTGCGGACGCTACTCGCCGTGCACGAAACGGCGGAGGAGATGATGGTTCACCCACGTGTGCGTCGCAAAGTCGTCGGCGGGGCCGAGGTCGTCGACGCCCGCCTGGCCGAAGAACACGACGCCAAGCTCGCGTTGGGAGCACTCGAGAAGATCCCATGCGGCACTGCCGACTTCTCCAAGGAGTTGGTCCACCTGCAAGCCGCGGTGCTGGACCACGCCAAGCGGGAAGAGGCCGAGGAGTTCACGTTGCTCGAGGATCATCTCGATGACGAGGAACTCCGCAAGCTGACGACTGCCGTCCAGGTTGCCGAGCGGATCGCACCCACCCACCCCCACGCGGGCGTCGAGTCGGCGTTCGTCAACTTCGCCGTCGGGCCGTTCGCCTCGCTGCTGGACCGTGCACGCGACGCCTTGCGCGGCAACGCCGCATGAGGCGCCTCCTGCGGACGCCCATAGGGGATTTCGGCGCACGTTTCGACCCAGCCTGATCGCGGGAACATAGCGCCCACCGGACGGCGTTGTCGGTACGTCACTCCAGGAGCCGAAGGAACGCCGATGACAACGGACTATGACGCACCCCGCAAGACCGAATCCGACGACGCCGCCGACGAGTCAATCGAGGCACTCGCGGGCCGGCGCAATGACGTGGCGGTTGCCGTGCTCGACGTCGACGACGGCGATGAGTTCGACGCATTCGAGCTCCCCGGCGCGGATCTTTCCGGTGAGGAACTGACCGTTCGAGTGCTTCCCAAACAACCCGACGAGTTCACCTGCTCGTCCTGTTTCCTGGTGCACCACCGGAACCGGCTGGCAGTCCAGACGGGTGGCGAGTTCATCTGCGCCGACTGCGCCTGAGTTCGCACCGCCTCCGGCGCTCGCTGCGCGTTACGCCGACCAAGCCTGTTCGGGCGGCGAAGTGACGGTCACCAATGTCCCATGATCAACCTTGGATTCGATCGCCATCGCACCGGCCATCGAGTCGAACCTCGCCTGAAGCGAGGCCAGCCCGATGTGCCCCTCCGCGACCCGCTGCTCGACGATCGACGGCTCGAAGCCCGCTCCGTCGTCGGCGACCGTCAGCACGATGCGGTCCCCTGCCCGGAACAGCCGGATGGTGACCTCCGTCGCGCCGGCGTGCTTGTTGATGTTGGCGAGCAGTTCGCGCGCCGCCCGGTAGAGCAGCGCCTGAGACGTCGGCCTGCCGACGTCTTCGAGGTCGGCATCGATGATGAAGTCGCCACGCGTCTCGTACTGGCGCAGAAGTTCCCGTTCCAGGGCGCCGACCATGTCGCGGTAGGAGCGCTCGTGGATGAGCGGCCCGACCAGCGTGCCGTCCGAGGACGGGTCGCCGACGGGCAGGCTGCGGTACGCCGTCACGACCCGCTCGACGAGGGTGTCGACCACCGACCGGTGCGCGATCACCCGGCGCAGCGTGGTGCAGCGCTGCCCGGCCGTGCCGGCCGCCGAGAAGACGATGCCGCGCACCGCGAGGTCGAGGTCGGCCGACGGGGTGACGATGGCCGCGTTGTTGCCGCCGAGTTCGAGCAGCGCCTTGCCGAACCGCCCGGCCACCCGCGGGCCGACCTGCTGGCCCATCCGCACCGAACCGGTCGCGGAGACCAGCGCCACCCGGGGGTCGTCGACCAGCTGCTCGCCGATCTCGCGTGCACCCTGGACGAGCCGGCCGACGGCCGTGGGCGCGCCGACGTCGGTGGCCG
>NZ_JAVROT010000644.1:0-8478 GCF_032162605.1 Mycobacterium sp.
ACGACGTTGTTCAGTGGTACGAAGCCCGCGGCGCCGAAGTAGTTCGCGAAGTCCTGCAGCCCGTAGGTGCAGTCCTCGATCGCCTGCTCGCGGGTGTCGGCGAGGTGGACGATTCCCAACACCCGCCAGTCCTTGCGGTCCGGTGTCTCGCATCCCGATCTCGTGGCCTGATCGCCGACGATGTCCCACGTCGTCTCCACGGCGGCGACGCCGCCGGGTACCGACATCGACAGCGAAAGCAGTGAAGTGCCGAGCTGACCTGCCAACCTCGGCCCCGATGGCGATACCATTGCCGCACAGGCGATTTCGGGGTATGGCCACGTGTAGGGCCCGATGTGCAGAGCGGCATCGCGTAGCGTGAAACCACTCCGTGGCGCGGCTGATCCTCTCATCGGGCGGCGGCGCGAAAGAGCGCGAGGATCGCCTCGAGTGACTCCTGCATCATCGGTCGCTGGTCGACCGGGTCGATGCCCATCATGTATGCATCCGACGGCAACGCGCCCGGCCCCGTCCCGAAGATCACCCGGCCGCGGGTGAGGTGGTCGAGCAGCACCCACCGGTCCGCCACCATCAGCGGGTGGTGGTACGGCAGTGACATGACACCGGTGTCGAGCCTGATGTGCTTGGAGCGCTCGGCGGCCGCGGCGATGAAGACCTCCGGGCAGGCGATCAGCTCGTACCCGCCCGAGTGGTGTTCGCCGAACCAGGCCTCGTCGAACCCGAGCCGGTCCAGGGCGACGGTGCGCTCCAGGTCGTATTCCAGTGCCGCGGTGGGGGATTGGCCGACGGGGTGAAACGGTGTGATGAAGACGCCGAAGTCGAGCGGCTTCCCGGATGGCGCGCTCACTTGAGCTCCAGTCCGTCGATGAACTCCACTAGCGCGGCATTGACCTCGGCGGGTCTCTCCTGCTGCAGCCAGTGCCCTGCGCCTTCGATCAGCACCTCCTGGTACGGACCTGACACGACGTCGCGCACCCGGTCGCGCGGCGTCATCGCCAACGCCGGGTCCTCGGTGCCGCCGATGAACAGCGTCGGCACGTCGATCGTCGGCGACGGCGTGGCCTCGGTCAGTTCCCAGTTCCTGTCGAAGTTGCGGTACCAGTTCAGCGGTCCGGTGAAGCCGCCCTCGGTGAACTCGGCGACGTAGTGGTCCACCTCGTCCTGCGTGATCCACTCCGGCCTGCCGTCGGGTTCGGGCAGCCGCTCGATGAAGCCCTCGGGACCGGGCGTCGCCATCTGCAGGAAGACGTTCGTGCCGTCGGCCGAGCGGATCCCGCCCATCAACCTGCGCATGGTGCGGGC
This sequence comes from Mycobacterium sp., assembly GCF_032162605.1. Lineage (GTDB taxonomy): Bacteria > Actinomycetota > Actinomycetes > Mycobacteriales > Mycobacteriaceae > Mycobacterium. The sequence goes on from NZ_JAVROT010000644.1 coordinate 1,303, forward strand.
GGGGTCAGCGCCGAGTTCGGCGTCGGCAGGTCCCGGTTCCTGGAAGTACAGGATGTAGAAGAAGTTCTCGCCGAAGGCGCTCCGCCACAGCTCGGTCGGAGGGGAGGGTGGGCGCGGCACCGGCGGGACGCTCAGTGCCACGCACGCCGAGACCCGGTCCGGATGAAGCAGCGGGAAGTTGGTCGCCACGATGGAGCCCCAGTCGTGCCCCACGATCACCGCGCTCTCTGCGCCGACGTCGTCGAGCAGACCCACGATGTCGCCGGTGAGCTTCACGATGTCGTAGTCCTCGATCGCGGGCGGCCGCGACGATCCGCCGTAGCCACGCTGATCGGGGGCCAGGACGTGGTAGCCGGCCGCGACGAGGGCCGGGATCTGGTGACGCCACGAATAGGCCAGTTCGGGAAAGCCGTGGGCGAGGACGACCACCGGTGCGCCGCGCTCACCTGCCTCGGTCAACCTCAACGTCACTCCGTTGGTGTGGACGAACCGAACGGTACCCATTCCCCGGTCGCTGAGCTCTCCCCCGCAAGCGGGGGGACCCCCAGCACCGCTAGATGTGCTCACCGTCTCAGCCAAGCACAGGCCGGCGGTCCGGCGCCGAGTTCTGTCCGTTCGCCCTCGGCGCACCTGCCGGGAACTGCCGGTCGTTGGTCTAGCGGTAGCCTGAACGAACCCAACCTGTGCTTATCGGAAGGACGTGGCCGACACATCCGTCGCTGGCCGAAGACAACCATGATTCAAAGACGACGACGAATTAAAGACTGACGATGAACCGGAAGAACGTCATCCGCACCCTCACCGCGATAGCGGTCGTGCTCCTGTTGGGTTGGTCCTTCTTCTACTTCAGCGACGACACCCGCGGCTACAAGTCCGTGGACACGTCGGTGGCGATGAGCCAGATCAACGGCGACAACGTCAAGTCCGCGCAGATCGACGACCGTGAACAACAGGTGCGCCTCGACCTGAAGAACGGCAACGGCGACACCCAGAACAGCGACAAGATCATCGCGAAGTACCCCACCGGCTACGGGGTGCCGCTGTTCGACGCGCTGAGCACCAAGAACGCCAAGACCAACACGGTCGTCAACCAGGGCAGCGTCGTCGGCTCCCTGCTCATCTACCTCCTGCCGCTGCTGCTGCTGGTCGGCTTGTTCGTGATGTTCTCCCGCATGCAGGGTGGCGGCGGCCGGATGGGCTTCGGATTCGGCAAGTCGAAGGCCAAACAGCTCAACAAGGACCTGCCCAAGACCACGTTCGCCGACGTCGCAGGCGTCGACGAGGCGGTGGAGGAGCTCTACGAGATCAAGGACTTCCTGCAGAACCCGACGCGGTATCAGGCCCTCGGCGCCAAGATCCCCAAGGGCGTGCTGCTCTACGGCCCGCCCGGTACCGGCAAGACGCTGCTGGCCCGCGCCGTCGCCGGTGAGGCGGGGGTGCCGTTCTTCACCATCTCAGGCTCGGACTTCGTCGAGATGTTCGTCGGCGTCGGCGCCTCTCGGGTCAGGGACATGTTCGAGCAGGCCAAGCAGAACAGTCCGTGCATCATCTTCGTCGACGAGATCGACGCCGTCGGCCGCCAGCGCGGCGCAGGCCTCGGCGGTGGGCACGACGAACGCGAGCAGACGCTCAACCAGCTGCTGGTCGAGATGGACGGCTTCGGCGAGCGTCAGGGCGTCATCCTGATCGCGGCGACCAACCGGCCCGACATCCTAGACCCGGCCCTGCTGCGGCCCGGCCGGTTCGACCGGCAGATCCCGGTGTCCAACCCCGACATCGCGGGCCGGCGTGCCGTGTTGCGGGTGCACTCGCAGGGCAAGCCGATCGCGGACGACGCCGACCTGGACGGACTGGCCAAGCGCACGGTGGGCATGTCCGGCGCGGACCTGGCCAACGTCATCAACGAAGCCGCGCTTCTGACGGCGCGCGAGAACGGGACCGTCATCGCAGGGGCGGCGCTCGAAGAGGCCGTCGACCGCGTCGTCGGTGGCCCCCGCCGCAAGGGCCGCATCATCAGCGAGCACGAGAAGAAGATCACCGCCTACCACGAAGGCGGCCACACCCTGGCGGCATGGGCGATGCCGGACATCGAGCCCATCTACAAGGTGACGATCCTGGCGCGCGGGCGCACCGGCGGTCACGCCGTCGCCGTGCCCGAGGACGACAAGGGCCTGATGACCCGCTCGGAGATGATCGCGCGCCTGGTGTTCGCGATGGGTGGCCGCGCCGCCGAGGAACTGGTGTTCCGCGAGCCGACGACTGGCGCGGTGTCCGACATCGACCAAGCCACCAAGATCGCCCGCGCCATGGTCACCGAGTACGGCATGAGCTCCAAGCTCGGCGCAGTCAAGTACGGCACCGAGCACGGTGACCCCTTCCTCGGCCGCACCATGGGCAACCAGGCCGACTACAGCCACGAGGTGGCGCGCGACATCGACGACGAGGTGCGCAAGCTGATCGAGGCCGCACACACCGAGGCGTGGGACGTGCTCACCGAGTATCGCGACGTGCTCGACATCCTGGCCGGCGAATTGCTGGAGAAGGAGACGCTGCACCGCGCCGAGCTCGCGGCCATCTTCAAGGACGTCAAGAAGCGTCCCCGCCTGACCATGTTCGACGACTTCGGTGGCCGCGTGCCGTCGGACAAGCCGCCGATCAAGACACCGGGAGAACTCGCGATCGAGCGTGGCGAGCCGTGGCCGCCGCCGATGCCCGAGCCCGCCTTCAAGGCGTCCATCGCCGCGGCGAGCCGGGCGGCCGATGCCAATAACGGTTCCAACGGCTCGAGTGGCAACGGATCCGGTGCTCCCACCAACGGCGCGGCGCCCAACGGCGCACCGGGCGGAGCCACGCAGCCGAACTACGGGGCGCCCGCAGGCTGGCACGCGCCGGGCTGGCCACCGCAGAATCCGGGCCAGTATCCGCCTGCACCGCCGTCCGGCTGGGCGCCGCCGAACCAGGGCGGCTACGGCTATCCGCCGCCGTATCAGCCCTACCCCCCGTATCAGCCGTACCCGCAGCCGCAGCCGGGGCAGCCCGGCCCGCGTGGTAGCGCGCCCGTCAAGCCGCAGGCGCCGAACCCGCACGACGACAAGGGCTCCGAAGATGGGCCCGCCACGCCGCCACCCGGCTGACAGGAACGGAAGGCTCCGATGACGAAGCCCGGTTCGAAGACGAACTCCGCCACGGTCAACAATTCGCACCCCTTCGTTCCGGCGGAGTTCGACCAGGAGCGCGCCGAGAAGGCCGTCCGGGAGTTGCTGTACGCGATCGGCGAGAACCCGGAGCGTCCCGGCCTCCTCGATACACCCGGCCGCGTGGCGAGGGCGTATCGGGAGATGTTCGCCGGGTTGTACAGCAATCCCGACGACGTGCTCAACACCACGTTCGACGAACAGCACGACGAACTGGTGGTGGTGAAGTCGATTCCGATGTACTCCACCTGCGAGCACCATCTGGTGGCCTTCCACGGCGTCGCACACGTCGGCTACATCCCAGGGATGGACGGCCGGGTCACGGGTTTGTCGAAGCTCGCCAGGGTGGTCGACCTGTATGCCAAGCGGCCGCAGGTGCAGGAGCGGCTCACCGGTCAGGTCGCCGACGCGGTGATGCGCAAGCTGAATCCGCGCGGTGTCATCGTCGTCGTCGAAGCCGAGCACCTGTGCATGGCGATGCGCGGAGTCCGCAAGCCCGGAGCCACCACCACGACCTCGGCGGTGCGCGGGCAGTTCAAGACCGACTCCACCCTGCGTGCCGAGGCGCTGGATCTCATTCTGCGCAAGTGAACGCGACGCGCATGCAGGTGATGGGGGTCGTGAACGTCACCGACGACTCCTTCTCGGACGGCGGTCTGTTCCTGGACCGTGACCGTGCCGTCGAACACGGACTCGCCCTCGCCGCCGCCGGAGCCGCGGTGGTCGACGTCGGCGGCGAGTCGACGCGCCCGGGAGCCACCCGGGTCGACGCGGCCGTCGAGAGCGCCAGAGTGTTGCCGGTCATCAAAGAACTTGCCGGACAGGGGGTCACGGTCAGCATCGACACGATGCACGCGGCCGTCGCGCGCGCGGCGCTCGAGAACGGCGCGAAGATCGTCAACGATGTGTCCGGCGGCCGGGCCGATCCCGCAATGGCGCCGTTGGTCGCCGAGGCGGGCGCGCCGTGGATCCTCATGCACTGGCGCTCGGTCGACCTGGACAACCCGCACGCGGTGCCTGCGTATGGCGACGTGGTGACCGATGTCCGGGACGAGCTGCTGGCGAGCGTCGACGCCGCGGTCGCCGCGGGTGTCGACCCGACCAAGTTGATCATCGATCCCGGACTGGGCTTCGCGAAGTCTGCCCAGCACAACTGGACACTGTTGGCGGCGCTGCCGGAGTTCGTCGGCACTGGCATCCCGGTGCTGGTCGGCGCCTCCAGGAAGCGCTTCCTCGGAGCGTTGCTCGCGGACGGTGACGGCGAGTTGCGGCCGCCGGACGGCAGGGAGACCGCCACCGCGGTCATCTCCGCATTGGCCATGATGCACGGGGCGTGGGGCGTCCGCGTGCACGACGTGCAGGCATCCGTCGACGCCCTCAAGGTGGTCGAGGCGTGGGAGGGTGAGCAGCATCGTGGCTGATCGAATCGAGTTGCGCGGCTTGACTGTTCGCGGCAACCACGGCGTATTCGACCACGAGCGGCGCGACGGTCAGGACTTCGTCGTCGACGTCACGGTCTGGCTCGACCTCGCCGCCGCCGCAGTGAGTGACGACCTCGCCGACACCGTCGACTACGCAGCGTTGGCGCAGCTGGCCGCCGACGTCGTCGCTGGGCCGCCGCGCAACCTCATCGAAACGGTCGCCGCCGAGATCGCCGACGCGGTGATGGCCGACGGGCGGTTGCACGCCGTCGAGGTCGTCCTGCACAAGCCCGATGCGCCGATCCCGCTCACCTTCTCCGACGTGGCGGTGGTGGCGCGGCGGTCGCGGCGCAACGACCGCGGCACCCGTTGACTCGCGGCATCCGATGACTTCCGTCGTGCTCTCGATCGGCTCCAACATCGGTGACCGCCTTGCGCATCTGCAGTCGGTGGTCGACGGTCTCGGCTCGTCCGTGCGCGGCGTTTCGCCGGTCTACGAGACCGACGCATGGGGAGGGGTCGAGCAGGGGCCGTTCCTCAACGCCGTGCTCATCGCCGACGACCCGTCGCTCGACTGTCACGGCTGGTTGCGGCGAGGTCAGGAAATCGAACAAGCGGCCGACCGCAAGCGCGAACGGCATTGGGGACCCAGAACTCTCGACGTCGACGTGATCTCCTGCCGAGACGGCGAATCCGAGGTGTCCAGTGACGACGAGGAGCTGACGTTGCCGCACCCGTACGCCCATCAGCGGGCCTTCGTGCTGACCCCGTGGCTCGCCGCCGACCCCGAGGCGACGTTGGCGGTGAACGGTGCGACGCGACCCGTCGCGGAGCTGCTGGCCGAACTGGATGCGGCGGAGCGGGCCGGCGTACGTCTCGTGGATCTCGCGCTGGTGACCTGATGGGGCCGACGCGCAAGCGCGACCTCGCGGTCGGGGCGGTCCTCGTCACGGCCGTCGGCTACGTCGTGGTGAGCCTGTCGTACCGGTGGTTCCCGCCGATCACCGAGTGGACGGGGCTGTCGCTGCTCGTCGTAGGGGCGGCGGAGGCCGGCTGGGGTTTTCACGTCCGGTCGAAGATCGGCGAGGGCAGGATCGGCGACGCTTCGGGCTGGCTGCACCCGCTTGCCGTGGCACGTGCCGTGATGATCGCGAAGGCATCGGCATGGGTGGGCGCCCTTGCGCTCGGCTGGTGGTTGGGAGTGCTGGTCTACGTGCTTCCCAAACGAGGTGTGTTGAGGGTCGCGGCGGCGGACAGCGCGGGCGCCGTGGTGGCGGCCCTGAGTGCGCTGGCATTGGTGATCGGCGCGCTGTGGCTCCAGCATTGCTGCAAGTCGCCGGACGAGCCACCGGAGGACGCCGACGGTGCCCCGGGGTAGCTGCCGTGAGCAGCTGCTGACCAGTATGAATCGCCGAAGCGGTCGTCACGCGATGCGGCGTGTCACAGGTACAGTCGGCGCATGACCGTACCGACTCGTGGGGCCCGCGCTCGTCGCGGAAACCGCAGGCCGGGGTCGTTGCTGTTGACGACGTTGCTGGTGCTCGCCATCGTGGCAAGCTCGGTGCTGGTCTTCACCAACAAGGTCGAGCTTCTCAAGCTTGCCGTCATCGTCGCGCTGTGGGCGGCGGTGGTCGCGGCGTTCGTGTCCTTCATCTACCGGCGGCAGTCCGACATCGACCAGGCGAAGTCGCGCGACCTCAAGCTGGTGTACGACCTGCAACTCGATCGCGAGATCTCCGCGCGTCGCGAGTACGAGCTGTCGATCGAGTCGCAGTTGCGGCGCGAGCTCGCCTCGGAACTGCGCGCCGAGACCTCCGATGAGGTGGCCGCGCTGCGCGCGGAGCTGGCCGCCCTGCGCGCGAACCTCGAGATCATCTTCGACACCGATCTGCAGAGTCGGCCTGCCATCGAAACCGAGCGCACCACGGTACACACGTTCGGGGACTGGGGCAGCGTCGGTCAGGGTGTTGCGGCGCCGGAACGCGGCGACCGGAGCATCGGTCCCGGGCGGGTCATCAGCAGCCGCATCGACACCGAGGCGCCGGAGGACTTCGACGCAATCACCGACCCCAAGACCGAGGAGAGCCCGATCATCGACGTGCCAGCGGTACCGCAGCCGCCGGACGACCATTGGTCCCTGCAGAACCCGGGTGGTGCACACCGCAGGCCGTCAGAACCCGAATCCGTCGAAAGCGGGTGGCGAGCGCCGCGCCAGGAGCCACCGCCCTGGCAGGAAGGCCGGCGACGCGCACCCGAGCCCAGCCCCGCACCGGAACCCGTCCCGACGTCCGACGTCCGCGGGCCGTGGACTCCGGCGCCGCCACCGCCACCGCCACCGCCGCAGCAGCCACCGCATAGGCAGGAACCCGAACCCCCCGAGCGCCCGGCGGCCAGGTACGTTCCGACGGGAACCGAATGGCGCCCGGCGCCCGCCGAGGGGCAGTACATCCCGGCCGGAAGTCCAGGAAGCAATTGGGCCGCGCCCGCAGGGGAGAACGGTACGTCGGCACCTACCGCGGACGGGGGCGAGGGGCCAGCCACTGCACCACCCGCGCCGGTGA
>NZ_JAVROT010000645.1:0-4696 GCF_032162605.1 Mycobacterium sp.
GAGCACCTCAACAACAGCCCCGCCAAGGGGCCGCGGCGGATCACGGTCGACATGTCTCCGGTCACGGTGCTCGTCGTCCCCACCGACGAGGAGGGGGCGATCGCGCGGGCCTGCGCGGCGGCCGTCGACGGGTGACGTCACCCATCCTTCAGTAGCCGCTGTTCGATCAGGTCGGCACCGCGACTGACCCCACCCGCCGCAGCGAGTCCCGCCGCGACCCGCTGGGCGCCGTCGATCATCGACATCGCCTGTAGAACTTTGGCTTTCAAGCGCAGCGCGGTCAATCGCTTTGCCGGCAAGCGGGTTCCGCTTCGGGACACCTGCACGCGCCGGGCGACCTCGAGTTGATCGCGGCCGAATGGGACGACACAGACCGGGACGCCCCTGGCGAGCGCCTTCTGCGTCGCACCCATGCCCCCATGGGTGACGGCGCACACCGCGCGGTCGAGCAAGGCGCCGTGTGGCACGAAGCGCAGCGCGGTCGCGTTCGACGGCACGTCCAGTCCATCGGGCACACCACTGGGGAACGTTGCGACGACATGTACCGGCTCGTCGGCAAGGGCTTCCATGGCTGACGTCCCGAGCGTGTGGTCCTTCTGATGCTCGGAGGACGTCGTGACCAGCACGACGGGCGCGTCGACCTCGTCGAGCCAGCCCATCGCGACGGTCGAGGGCGGCTCGTATTCGCAGGCGCCGATCAGCTGGACCGCGTCGCCCCAGTCCGGGTGCGGGTACTCGAACGGCTCCGCGGTGGCTACCAACATCAGCGGTGCGCGCCGCAGAAACTCTTGGGCCGTCGCGACCGGCGCTGCGCTGGCGGCGGCGCAGACCGAGTTCAGCGGACCGAGAATCGTCTTCTCGAAGGTGCCCATCACCAACGGGCGCAGCAGCGCATCGCGCAATCGGCCGAGCCGACCTGGCCACGGCGGCAAACCGGGGCCGAACGGCGGCGTACCCCGGGACGGCATGAAAGGCGTGAATGGCCAGAACGCCAGCCACGGAAGCGACGAGACGCCGGCGAGCGCCGAAGCCCCCCAACAGTTCGGGTCGACGAGCAGCGCGTCGGGACTCACCTCGTCGAGCGTCGCGCGCAGGTCGTCGACTTCGTAGCCGCCGCGCCTGCCGAACACTTCGAATGCCATGCGAAGGGCCTGCATGGGGTTTGAGGCCATCCAGTCGGTCATCTCGATCGACTCGATGCGAGGGTCGATGGGCCCGGCGTCGAAGCCGAGCGCGGCAACCGCACTCACGCCTGCGGCGTGTGTCCTCAGCACGATGCGATGGCCGCGCCCCTGCAGTTCGGCTAGCAATGCGGCCATCGGGAGCAGATTTCCGAGGGCTGGTGAGGTGTACGCGAGGATGGTGGCCATTTGTCAACGATTTTGATTGCTGGTGGGACGGATTCTATCTGCACAAACCCATCGGACCTGCTGTTTCGGCTCTAACCTTTGAGATGTGAGCAGTGCGTCTGCGTGCCGGAGGTGCGGTACCGCGCCACGCGCAGGCGCGCGCTTCTGCGACGCCTGCGGGCTGGCGATCGTCGAGGTCGACGTGCCTGCCGAGCGCAAGCAGGTGACGGTTCTGTTTGCGGACGTGGTGCGGTCGATGGACCTCGCGGCGGTGCTCGACGCTGAGCGGTTGCGTGAACTGATGGGGCAACTGTTCAACCGCTGTGGCGCCGTCGTGCAGCGGTACGGCGGGACCGTGGACAAGTTCACCGGCGATGGCATCATGGCGCTGTTCGGCGCCCCCATCGCACTGGAGGATCACGCGGTTCGCGCGTGTGCGACCGCGCTCGAGCTGCAGACCCAGGCGAGCGCTCTGGCCGCCGAGGTGCTTCGTCGCGACGGGGTGGCGCTTGCCCTGCGGGTCGGACTCAATTCCGGCGAAGTGGTTGCGGGCCGGCTTGACGGCAGTACGTCGACCTACACCGCGGTCGGCGTGCAGGTTGGGATGGCCCAGCGCATGGAGTCAGTTGCCGAACCCGGCGGTGTGACGCTCAGCGCGGCCACCGCCCGCCTGGTCGAACACGTCGCAGAGCTCGGGCCCCCCGAGCTGGTGCACATCAAGGGCGCGGCCGCATCCGTACCCGTTCGGCGTCTGCTGGCAATGGCAACGAAGCGAGGCCCGCGCGGCCGACGGGAGTCGACGTTGACCGGCCGCGACCGCGAACTCGCCGAGGCTGCGTCGATCATCGAGGCCGCGGTGGCCGGGCGCGGCGCGGTGATCTGCATGGTCGGACCGCCCGGCATTGGCAAGAGTCGGATGTGTCGCGAGCTCGCGCACCGTGCGGAAAGTATTGGCGCGCGGGTGTTCTCCGCTGCAAGTGAGTCGCACACGAGCGACGTCTCGTTCCGCGTCATCGCCCAGTTGTTGCGGGAGACGTTGGAGGTCGGTGAGCAGAAAGCTTCCGAGGCCAGAACCGCATTGCGGACCCGATTGGTTGGCGCGGATTCCGAGGACATCGCACTGCTGGAGGACCTGCTCGGCATCGGCGATGCCTCGGGCGCCGTGCCGAACGTCTCGGCCGATGCTCGCCGTCGACGCCTGTCCGCGTTACTGAAATCCGCTGCCCTGAGCCGCATCACGCCAGCCTTGTACGTCGTCGAGGACGTGCATTGGATCGATGACGCGAGCGAATCGCTGCTCGTCGACCTGGTCGGTGTGATCCAGGAGAGCAGGTCGGTGATGGTGGTGACCTACCGTACCGAGTACACCGGTGTGCTGGCCCGGACGCCGGGCGCACGTGTCTTCGCACTTGCCGCGCTTGATGATTCGGCGGCGTCGGCGATCACCGCAGAACTACTCGGCGGTGACCCCAGCGTCGCGGGTGTTGTGGCCCGGATCACCGAGCAGTCAGCTGGGAATCCCTTCTACGTCCAGGAGCTCGTGCGCGAGCTCGCCGAGCGACGCGTGATCGTCGGCGGACGTGGCGCGTACCGCCTCGCACACGAGCTCGACGAGGTGAGCGTGCCGCCCACCTTGCAGGCCACGATTGGCGCACGTATCGACCGCTTGACCCCGCAAGCGAAACGGACGATGAACGCCGCTGCGGTGATCGGGTCCCGGTTCGACACCGAACTCCTGTGCTCCGTGCTCGACGAGCCGAACGGTGCCGGCTCGGATGCGCTCGCCGAACTGGTCCACGGGGAACTGATCGACCAGGTGTTGTTCACGCCTCGGGCGGAGTACGCCTTTCGTCATCCATTGGTGCGCGCGGTCGCGTACGAGTCGCAACTCAGACAGCACCGCGCCAAACTGCACAGCCGCCTCGCCCGAATCATCGAGGAGCGCAATCCCGCAGCTGTAGAGGAGAACTCGGCGCTGATTGCCGCTCACCTCGAGGCCGCGGGTGCACAGCGCGACGCGTTTGGATGGCATATGCGAGCGGGCACGTGGTTGGCCAATCGGGACATCGGGGCGGCTCGATCGAGTTGGGCACGAGCCCGTTCGATAGCCGACGGAATGAGCGTCTCCGAACCCGACCGCGAACTTCTCCGGGTCGGTCCGCGTGCGCTGTTGTGCGGAAGCACCTGGCGAGCGGGCGGCAGCGTTGCCGACACCGGATTCGACGAACTGCGCGCATTGTGCACGAGTGCCGCCAGCCGGGTGCCGTTGGCGATCGGGATGGCGGGCCTGATCTCGGGATTGAGCGTGCATCTCAAGCTCGATCAGGCCGTCGCACTGTGCGACGAGTATCTGTCGCTGTTGGACGCGATCGACGAGCCGGCGCTGACCGTCGGCCTGCTATACCCGGTCATTCACCTGAAATACGAGTCCGGTGCGATGAGTGAGGTCGCGCGGCTGGCCCAGCGGGTCGTCGACATGGCGGACGGCGACCCGAAGGCGGGCAACTTCCTCACCGGATCGCCGCTTGCCTTCGCCCTCGCGATGCGGGCGTCTGCGCGGGCAGGTCTGGGGCAGGCGGGATGGCGGGAGGATTTCCGCCTCGCCGCCGAATTGGCCCGCGAGGTCGACCCCACTACGTACATCTCGATCGTCATGTTCAAGTATGTGTTCGGAGTCCTCACCGGGGCATTGCACGTTGACGCCGAGGCCGCTGCCGACACGGCCGACGCGCTCGAGACTGCGCAGCGCTGCAGCGAGGACTTCGCTCTGCACACTGCGCAACTCACGCGGGGGCTCGTGCTCCTCGACGCGCCCGACGGCGATCACGCGACGGGCATTGCGCTCCTCGGAGTGGCGCGGTCGGCGGCTTTGGCCGACCGTTTCATGGCAAGCGCCGTGCTCGTCGCCGACATCCAGACCGCCAGAACCGAACTCCGCAGCGGGAACGCCGATGCGGCGATCACCTTGTCCAGGAACGTGATCGAACGACAAGTCGAGAGCGGAGCGCTGCTCTACCGCGGGGTGGCTTCGGCGGTGCTGATCGAGGCTTTGGTGTCGCGTGGGGGCAAGGAGGATGCCGACGAGGCCGCACGGGAGGCCGACGCGTTGTCCGCACTCGCCGCGGCGTCGGACTGGCCGCTCGCGCTTTAGAACGTGCTCATCGGCCGGATGTTGTTGGCCAGGTCGACCAGCGCGTAGCGGTGCGCCTGGGTGGGCGCGACCCTGGCCAGTCCGCGTAGCGACGCCTCGACGCCGAGCCGCAACCCGTGTTCGGTGAACGGGAAGCCCAGGATGTGATTGGTGCTCGCGGTGTTGTCGGCCAGCCAGTCCATCGCGGTGCCCAGTA
>NZ_JAVROT010000646.1:0-13363 GCF_032162605.1 Mycobacterium sp.
CTACCCGTGGCGCGGCATCGCCCAGTCGGGGATCGTCGTCTGCGCGCGGGTCGAACGTCACCGGGAGCCGAGAGATCGAGTCCTGGTTGGGCGATCTGCGCGGCGGAGCGAACGGCTCGACTCCGACGGGTGACGCCAAGCGGCCGCCACGCGAGCGGCGACAGCCACCACCTCCGACCCCGGCTGCAGGCGTCGAACCACCGACCACAGCGATCCCGGCCCAGCGGCCTGCGGACGCCGACGCCACCGAGAAGATCGACACGCGCGAAGCGGCCAACGAGAACCCCAAGCGTCGGGGTGGCGGGGTGAGCGCTGCGGATCTGCTCCGCCGCGAGGGCCGGCTCTAGGAATCAGCCTTGCGGTCGGCGTCGATGGCGTCGACGTCATCGCTCTCGCCCGCGATGGGCGGTCCGACGTCGGCCGCGAGGGCCCCTTCCTCGGAACCGGGATCGTCGGCCAGCAGCACTCGCACCGCGCTGTTGAGCACCGCCACGATCGGCACCGCGAGCAGGGCCCCGACGATGCCTGCGGACACTCCGCCCGCGGCGATCGCAAGCACCACCGCCAGCGGGTGAAGCGACACCGCGCGACCCATCACGAGCGGCTGCAGGACGTGCGCCTCGAGCTGCTGTACGGCGATGACGAGTCCGAACGTGATCACGGCATACACCCAGCCCTTCGCGATCAGCGCCACGATGACGGCGAGCCCGCCGGTGAGCACCGCGCCGACCAGCGGAATGAACGCGCCGAGGAAGACCAGTGACGCCAGCGGCAGCGCCAGCGGGATGCCCATGATCGCCAACCCGGTACCGATGCCGACCGCGTCGACGAACGCCACCAGGAACGTCGCGCGGACGTATCCGATGAGCGATCCGAAGCCGGCCCGGCTCGCGTCGCGCACCCGGTCGCGGACGGTCAGCGGGAAGATCTTCGTGACGAACGCGAAGATGTTTCGCCCACCATGCAGCAGGAAGATCAGCGTGAAGAACATCAGCAGCGCACCGGTGACGATCTCGGTGATGGTGCCCGCCGTCGACAGGGCCCCGCTGGTCAGCTTCCCCTGGTTGTTCTTAATCGCGTCGAGAGCCGTGTTGGTCGCGCTCTTGACCTGGTCGTTGCTGAAGTGCGACAACACCCCGGTGTTGAGGGAGTCCCTGGCGCCGGCGATGCTCCGAGCCACCTGGTCGACGAGTGCGGGTGCACCCTGGATGAACTGGCTGACAACGAAGGTGAGGATCCCGCCCACTACGACGACACTGCTGAGCAGGACGCCCGCCACGGCCGCACCCCTGGGTAGTCCCCGACGGTCGAGGTTGTCCACGAGCGGCAGAAGCATCGCCGCCACCATCGTCGCCAGCAAGATCGGCACCACGATGACCTCGAGATGCATCACGACCCAGAAGAATGCGATCAGGGCCCCGAGGATGATCAACAGTCGCCATGACCACGCTGCGGCCTTGCGGACGAGGGGATGCACCGACGCGTCGGCCTTCGCGTCGATGAACACCGAGTCAAGCGAGAAGCCCTCTGGCATCCCGGTAGCGTAACGACTCGGCGCGCCCGTTCCTGGCATGCTCGTCGGGCGGACTGTCGCCGCTAGCCTGTACCCGTGTCGCACGACGCGCAGGAGGGCAGGAGCGAAGCGACCGCGGAACCAACGCAGGAGGGCAGGGGCGAAGCGACCCCGGAAGTTCGCCAACGCGGCAAGTACTGGTGGCTGCGCTGGGTGATCATCGGCGTCGCCGTGGCCGTGCTCGCCGTCGAGGTGGTGCTCGTCTGGGATCAGCTCGCCAAGGCATGGCGCAGCCTGCTGTCGGCCAACTGGTGGTGGGTTCTCGCCTCGGTCTTCGCGGCGCTGGCGTCGATGCACAGCTTCGCCCAGATCCAGCGCACGCTGCTGAAGTCGGCGGGCGTCATCGTCAAGCAGTGGCGTTCGGAGTCGGCCTTCTACGCAGGCAATGCGCTGTCGACGACGATGCCGGGCGGCCCGGTGCTCTCGGCGACGTTCGTCTATCGGCAGCAACGCATTTGGGGTGCGTCACCGATGGTCGCGTCGTGGCAGCTCGTCATGTCCGGCGTTCTGCAGGTGGTCGGTCTTGCCCTGCTCGGCCTCGCAGGTGCCTTCCTTCTCGGCGCCAGCAAGAACCCGCTGTCGCTCATCTTCACGCTCGGCGGTTTCGTGGCGTTGCTCGTCCTCGGCCAGTCGGTGGCGTCGAACCCGCAGCAGATCGACGGCATCGGGGTGCGTCTGCTGTCCTGGTTCAACTCCGTCCGGGGCAGGCCGACCGACACCGGCCTGGCCAAGTGGCGCGAGATGCTCAGGCAGCTGGACTCTGTGAGCTTGAGTCGGCGCGCACTCGGCACGGCGTTCAGTTGGTCGCTGTTCAACTGGGTGGCCGACGTCGCCTGTCTGGCCTTCGCGGCGTACGCGGCGGGAGGCAAGCCGTCCCTGGCAGGCCTCACCGTGGCCTACGCGGCGGCGCGCGCCGTCGGCTCGATCCCCTTGATGCCGGGCGGTCTGCTGGTGGTCGAGGCCGTCCTCGTCCCCGGGCTGGTGTCCAGCGGGATGACGCTGGCCTCGGCGATCTCGGCGATGCTCATCTACCGGTTGGTCAGCTGGATCTTCATCTCGTCGATCGGCTGGGTGGTGTTCTTCTTCATGTTCCGCACCGAGAAGGACATCGACCCGGACGCCCCACTCGACGACGACCACGGCGGTGACGGCGCCGTGGCGGCGCAGTTCAGCCCCGACCCGGAAGCGGTGTACGAGGCCGAGATCCGACGGTCTCACCCGTTGAGCCCCGATCCAGAAGCAAGGCACGAGCCTGAACCGGAGCCGTAGGATCGCCAGATGCACCGCATCACCCGGAACACGCTTGCGATTCTGGGTGCGGCCGCCCTCGTTGCCGCGTGCGGGACCTCGACCAAATCACCGACCCAGTCGACCGCGGCCTCTGGCCCGGCGGAATCGACGCCCGCCACGGCCGGGACGGCGCAACTCACCCCCGTCCTCGTCAGTGTCGTCGCGGCACCGGTACCGGTGCCCACCACCGACGGCAGGAAGCACCTCGCATACGAACTGCAGCTGACCAACGCGCTCGGCGGCGATGTCACGCTGAAGTCGTTGTCCGTCAAGGCCGGTGACGACGAGCTGCTGATCCTGGCTGGCGATCAGCTGGCGCACTGGACGCGTGCCCTCGGCGGCGACCAGACCCCGACCGCGATGCTCGGCCCGGGGCAGGCTGGCCTCGTCTGGCTCGACGTGGTGCTCGACGCACAGGCGCCCGTGCCCACCGAACTGTCGCACACGATCGTCGTCGACCTGGCCAAGCCCATGCCACCGCTCATGCCCGCGACGATGACCGAGGACGATGTCGCGCCGGTGACGGTGTCCACGCACGAGCCAGCGGTCATATCCCCTCCGTTGGACGGGCCGCGCTGGCTGGACGGCAATAGCTGTTGCGACATGACGGCACACCGGATGGCGATGAATCCGCTCAACGGAAACCTCTGGGCCGCTGAACGGTTCGCCATCGACTACGTGCAGTTGAGCGCCGACGACACCGTATTCACCGGTGACCGGTCCAAGTTGGAGAGCTACCCGTCCTTCGGCGCCGACATCCACGCGGTGGCAGACGGACCCGTCGTCGCGGTGCTCGACGGGCTGCCCGAGCAGGCCGCAGGCAAGAACCCCACCGGACTCCCACTGGATCAGTACGGCGGCAACCACGTCGTGCAGGACATCGGTGGGGGCAATTACGCCTTCTATGCGCATCTGAAGACCGGCACCGTGAAGGTGAAGCCGGGTGACCAGTTGACCACCGGCGAAGTGATCGCCAACCTGGGCAACACCGGCAACACCGACGCTCCGCACCTTCACTTCCATGTGATGAGCACACCGGACCCGTTGCACTCCAACGGGTTGCCGTTCGTCTTCAAGGACTTCACGCTCGACGGTAGGCTGGCCTCGGAGGACGCCCTCGACCCGCTGATGACGGGAACGCCCGCGCCGATGGCTCCGGGGTTCACCGCGCGGGACGAGAAGAACCTCAGCCCATTGGTGCTCGACGTGATGACCTATGCCAAGGGGTGACCGCAGGCCGGCGCGTGCCGTGGCGATCGCCCTACTCGCCGACGTCGTCTGCGTCCTCGTGTTCTGCGCGATCGGTAGGCGTAGTCACGCGGAGGGAATCACCGTCGCGGGCGTCGCCGAGACGGCGTGGCCGTTTCTGTCGGGCACGGCGGTGGGCTGGCTGGCAGCACGAGCGTGGCAGCGACCGGCTTCGCTGGCCCCGACGGGAATGGTGATCTGGCTGTGCACCGTCATCCTCGGAATGCTGTTGCGCAAGGCGACATCTGCGGGAACGGCGCTCAGCTTTGTGGTGGTCGCTTCGCTTTCGACCGCCATCCTGCTACTCGGGTGGCGCCTCGGCGCAAGGGCCCTGGCTCACCGCTGACCGCTTCTCTGCTGGCCGAATCCGCCTCGGGCGCAGGCGAAGTCGATACGGTCAGGGTGGCGCGCAGACCGCCGAGCGGTCCGTCCGACAGCTCGATTCCGCCGCCGTGCAAGGCGGCTTGCTGCACCACCAATGCGAGGCCGAGTCCCGATCCACCCGGCGCTGCGGTGCTCCCCCTGGCGAACCTGCCCATCACGAACTCGCGCTCCTCCGCGGGAAGCCCACATCCGTTGTCGTCGACGACGACGGTGAGCACCTCACCGCGGCCCGCTATCGCCGCGTGCCGGTGCGCGGCCAACACGATCCGGGTGGCGCCCCCGTGAGCGACGGCGTTGCGCACCAGATTGTCCACCGCGAGTCGCAGTCCACCCGGCCAACCCCAGATCGTGCCGATGGCGTGGTCGCTCTGCACGACGATCTCCATGCCGCCGACCCGGCCGTTCTCGCGGGCCACCCGGTCCAGCATGTCCGTCACGTCGATCAGTTCGCGTTCCTCCGCCTGCGCGAGCTGTCCCGACGCGAGCTGCCCGAGGGCGGTGACGATGGCTTCCACCCGGCGCTGGGCGCGCGCGAGGTCGCCGACCACCTCGCCGCGCTCGTCGGCGGGCAGGTCGTGGATGCGCAACGTGTCGAGGTCGGCCCGCATCGCAGTCAGCGGAGTCCGGAGCTCGTGCGCGGCGTTGGCGGCGAAGTCCTGTGCGACCTGAAGCGAATTCGAGGTCGCCAGCTGCGCCGCGGCGAGGCGGGCGAGCATGCCGGCCATCGCGTCCGACAGCTCCTCGGCCTCCCTGGCACCCCTCACGGCCGTCATCTGCTCGCCGCCCTTGCCGAGGCGCATCGTCTGTTCGGTGAGCCTGCGCAGCGGCCGGATCGCCGGACCCGCAAGCATCCAGCCCAGCCCGCCCGCGATGAGCACCGTCACGACGCCGACCAGGGTGTACAGCGGGATCCTGGCGCGGTTCAGCAAGATGCTGTCGGCACGGATGCCCACCGACATCAGCACCCCGCCCTGCTGGTCGACGGGGATGGTGCGCACCCGGTACTCGATGCCGTTGACCTGGACGGTCTCGCTGCCCGGCGGCAGCTGCGGGAGCTGAAAGCCACGCTGGAAGACCACCTGGCCCGAAGAACGTGACCGACCGGTCTGGAGTACGCCATTGGTCTGGTCGTAAACGCTGGCGTCGACGATCGAGTCCAACCGACGGTCGAGCTGCGCGGCGTCGTTGTTGGCCAACACCACCGACGTCAGCACCGTGAACACTGCGACGACGGCAGCCGCGGCGGCCGCCGAGGCGAGGGCGACTCGGGTGCGCAATGACGCGGACTGGCCGAAGCGGGGCAATCGCACCTCAGGGCTCGTCGCGCAGGACGTACCCGATCCCGCGAACCGTGTGGATCACCCGTGGGTGGCCATCGCGTTCGAGCTTGCGCCGCAGGTAGCTGATGAACACGTCGGCGACGTTCGTATCGACGTCGAAGTCGTAACCCCACACCAGCTCGAGCAACCGCTGCCGCGACAAAACGACCCCAGCATTCTCGGCGAGCACGGCGAGGAGGTCGAATTCCCGTTTGGTGAGGTCCGCCCGCTCACCCTCGACGAACACCAAACGTCTGGCGGTGTCGATGGTCAGCGGCCCGACGGTCATCGTGTCCGGCGAACGCTCCGAGAGGCTCGACCTGCGCAGCAGCGCGTGCAGTCGGGCGACCAACTCGCCGAGGTCGAACGGCTTGGTCAGGTAGTCGTCCGCACCCGCCTCGAGCCCGGCGATGCGATCGTTGACGGTGTCGCGCGCGGACAACACGCAGATCGGGATGTCGTTGCCAAGCGCCCGCAACGCGGTCACGACGGCCACGCCGTCCAGCTCCGGCATCTGGACGTCCAGAACCAGCGCGTCGTGCGACTCGTTCGACAGCAGCCGCAGCGCTTCCTTACCGTTCGCCGCGACCCGCACGTCGAATCCCGAGTGCCTCAAGCCACGGGACACCGACGTTCTGACGTCCGGGTCGTCGTCGACCATCAGCACCGTCCGACCCGCACCGTCAAGCGCAGGTGGCTCTGCCAGCCGCACCGGGTTACGGAATGGCTGGCGCGGGCGCTGCGCCGCAGCGGTTCTTCAGGTCGACCAACGGCTGGCGGATGCCCGTCAGGTCGGTCTTCACGCCTGGGTTGTCGTCCAAGTACGTGGCCACCTCAGTACGGACCGCGTCACGCGGAAGACCTTCGAGGCTGGTGAAGAACCAGTTCACGTCGGGGTGGGTGAACAGGTACGCCGACGTCGAAGCCGACACGCCCGACGACACGCCCGCGAGGTCCCCGGCGCTGCAGTTCGGGGGGTTGAGGGCTGGATCATCTGCCGTCGCAGACGGAAGCGCACCGAACAACATGGCGCCTGCAATCACACCGGCGCCCATCGCGCCAGCTACCGCACGTCGCCCAGCACGGGCCGAGATTGACATGGCCAAGCTCCTTCATCAAATGTGCAGAGTTCCTCAGAGACCCCGAAAAACCTCTGCGACCGTAACCTCGAGCGGCTACCGACATCGAAAAGCTAAGCAGAAAGGGTCACGACTTTCTTGCCTTGCGATGAACCAATCCTGAGAAAGACCGAAAGCCCAGCTCACGGCTTTCTCGTGAGCGAGCCGGCGAGTCGCTGCGGACTACCTTGGAGTGCCGACGGTGATCGTCGCGGGCCCCGGCAGCGGACCCATGCCCGGCGCGACCGCGGCAGCCGGCGAGGACTGAGCGGGCACGGAGGTCCCCGGCACACCGACGGCCTGCGCCGCTGGGACCCCACCTGGCAAACTGCCGGGCAGTGCCCCTGGCAGCGAACCGGCCTGCGACTGCGCGCCCTGGAGCAGACCCATCACCTGGGGCAGCGTCACCGGCAGCTTGCAGCGTGCCGACAGGTTCATCAAAGGCTGTTGAAGCGCCTGCATGTCCTTGCCGGCCTGGGGATTGGCGTCGAAGTACGTCTTCAGCGCGCCGAGGGACTGCGGACCCGCCTGCTGCTGCGAGATGGTCGTCAGCGCCGTGTTCGTGCCGGGGTGCGAATCGAGGTAGTTGCCCGTCGAGGTGGCCACCGAACCGATGGTGCGGGCGACCTCGCTCGCTGCGCACGGATCGGCGGCAGCCGTCGCCGACGGCGTTCCCGGGATCGCCATCGCGACCACTACGGCACCACCGACTGCGGACGCAGCGAATACGGCACCGAGGGAACGGCGGGTGATCGTCGCGGTCGTCTTCATGGGTCACTCCTTAACGGATGCGATCGTCAACTGCCCTGTACACGCATCCATCGGCGGCAATCATGTCCGGCAGTCTTCCCCTACCCGAACGGCCAAGCGCCATACTGCCATCACCAAAGCCCCGCTACCAATCTGCACAGCAAATACCCAGGTCAGTCAGACAGGTAGCTGGCCGCAAATCCACCGCGCGCGGCGTCCCCGTTCCGCCGTTCCCCGGCCCGACCAGGCAGTGCCCTCGCGAGGAGCGGCTACCCTACCTCGTGCTGGGGTACGCTCACGCTACGAAACGCGGGGAGAAGGCAGGGGTCCGCCATCCAGCAGTTCATGTTGCGGTTGAGCAGCAAGCTGCGCAGATACCGCTGGGCGGTCTTTGCAGCATGGCTGCTCCTTCTGGTTCCGTCGGTGTATCTGGCACTCAACCAGTCGGGCAACCTGACCGGTGGCGGATTCGAAGTGGCCGGCTCTCAGTCGCTGACCGTCGAGCACGCCGTCCAGGATCACTTCCCCGACCAGGGCGCCTCCCCCCTGGCGCTGGTCGCGGCGCCCCGCGCGGATGCCTCGTTCGAGGACATGACCGGCGCGGTCACGCAACTCGAGCGCATCGCCGCAGGAGTACCAAGCGTCAAGGTCGTGCCCAACCCGCAGCAGCCGCCGCCACAGCCCGACCGGCCCTACGTCGTCAGCCTGCAGACGGACTTCAACAGCGGCAGCTCGGACGTGGCGAAGGAGTTGCGCAAACAGGTCGGCATCCACGGTGACCAGCCGGGTCAGACCGACAACGGCAAGGTCAAGCTGTACGTCATCGGCCAGGGCGCCCTTGGCGCCGCGGCGAGCGAGGCCACCAAACACGACATCGCCCAGGCTGAGAAGTGGAATCTGCCGATCGTCCTGATCGTGCTGCTGGCGGTCTTCGGATCGCTGGCCGCGGCCGCGATGCCCCTGATGCTCGGCATCTGCACCGTCGTGGTGACCATGGGCCTGGTCTATCTGCTGTCGATGGCCATCCAGATGTCGGTCTTCGTGACGTCGACCGTGTCGATGTTCGGGATCGCCCTCGCCGTGGACTACTCGCTGTTCATCCTGATGCGGTTCCGGGAGGAGCTGCGCTCCGGGCGTGATCCGGCGCAGGCGGCGGACGCCGCCATGGCGACCTCCGGCCTCGCCGTGTTGCTGTCCGGCCTGACCGTCATCGCCTCCGTGACCGGCATCTACCTGATCAACACGCCCGTCCTCGCGTCGATGGCGACGGGCGCGATCCTCGCGGTGTCCGTCGCCGTGCTGACGTCGACCACCTTGATTCCGGCGGTACTCGCGACGGTCGGCAAGGCGGCGTCCAAGCGCTCGTCGTGGCTGCACGTGTCCCGGCGGCCAGAGACCACGCAGTCACGGTTCTGGACCCGATGGGTCGGCTGGGTCATGCGGCGCCAGTGGCTGTCGGCGCTCGGCGCGACGGTCGTCCTCCTGGTGCTGGCCACGCCGGCCTTCGCCATGACGCTCGGCAACAGTCTGCAGCGCCAGTTCGAGCCAACCCACGAGATCCGTGGCGGCATCAACGCCGCCGCCCAGGCGCTGGGCCCCGGCGCGCTCGGCCCCATCCGGGTCCTGGTCACCTTCCCCGACGGCGATGCCAACGGACCGGAGAACACCGGTGCCCTTGACACGCTGCAGCAGAAGATGACGCAGGGTCCGGACATCATGACGGTCACGCCGCCGGTGTTCGCCAGCGACAATCGCAGCGCCCTGCTGTCGGCCGTCCTGTCCGTCGACCCCGAGGACCCGGCGGCGCGCGAGGCCGTCGACTGGATGCGGGCCGAGTTGCCCCGCGCGGCGCCCGGATCGCCTGCCGTCGTCGACGTCGGCGGACCCACCGCGCTGCTCAAGGACTTCGACGATCGGGTTGCGACGACCCAGCCCATGGTCTTCGTGTTCGTCGCACTGATCGCGTTCGTGATGCTCCTGATCTCGATCCGCTCGGTGTTCCTGGCCTTCAAGGGCGTGCTGATGACGTGTCTGTCGGTGGCGGCCGCCTACGGCAGCCTCGTCGTGGTCTTCAAGTGGGGCTGGTTCGAGGCATTGGGGTTCCAACCTCTCGAGTCGTTGGACAGCACCATCCCGCCCCTGGTGCTCGCGATGACCTTCGGGTTGTCGATGGACTACGAGATCTTCCTGCTGACCCGGATCCGGGAGCGCTTCCTCCAGACCAACAACACGCGCGACGCCGTCGCGTACGGCGTGAGCACCAGCGCCCGCACGATCACCAGCGCCGCGCTGATCATGATCGCCGTGTTCATCGGTTTCGCGTTCGCGGGCATGCCGCTGGTGGCCCAGCTCGGCGTCGCCTGCGCGGTCGCCATCGCCGTCGACGCGACCATCGTCCGGCTGGTGCTGGTGCCCGCCCTGATGGCCATGTTCTCGCAGTGGAACTGGTGGCTTCCGGGTTGGCTCGACCGCGTCCTGCCGTCGGTGGACTTCGAGAAGCCCCTGCCCAAGGCCGACATCGGCGACCTGGTGGTCATCCCCGAGGACATCTCCACGATGGGACCGTCCGGCGCGGACATCCGCAACGTGGTGAAGTCGGCGGCGAAGCTGAAGATCCTCGCGCCGCAGACCATCACGGTCGCCGACCCGCTGGCGTTCAGCGGCTGCCTTCCGCCGGAGGGCTCCCTCGGCGACCACGTCAAGGGTGGCGACGAACCCCTGGCCGCGCTGCGTCCCGGAGACACCGCACGGCTCAGCGCCAACTACCACGGCAACGGGAAGGCAGCCAGGGGCAACGGCGGACGCAACGGCAGGAACGGGTCGGGCCAGCAGAACGGCGGCAAGCCCGTCGGCCGGTTCTTTCCACGCCATCCCGTGCACCCGGTGACGATGTGGCGCGGCCGTCTCGCGGTGGCGCTCGACGCACTGGCCACGGCCGCGGACGCCGACCGGCCCACGGTGCGACGGCTCGGCCCGATGGAGACCACCAATGTCCTGCTGCCGACCGGTGACCGGCTGCAGATCCCGACGGGCGCCGAGACGCTGCGCCTGAAGAGCTACCTGATCATGTGCCGGAACAACGCCAGGGACTACGCCGAGTTTGCTGATCTGGTCGAGTCCATGGAGACTCAGACGGCAGCGGTGGTGCTGGCCGGAATGGACCGGTATTACTGTGGTCAACGGTTAAGGAGCCAGTGGGTGGCGACGCAGCTAGTACGGCGCCTAGCCGACCCACACCCGTCGGATGACGACGAGGACTGGATGGGCCCCGATGCGGAGTCCGATTGGGCACACGTCAGGCAGCGCTGCCTGTCAGTGGCAGTGGCGATGTTGGAGGAGGCGAGGTGACGTTGACTTCAGATACGCGCAGCGATGCCGCCGCCGGACGCCCGAAGTCCGCGGCGACGGCAGCGCGTAAGCGTCAACCCGTCGACAAACGGCCGGTCGAGTTCTGGCCGACGTCGTCGATCCGCGCGGCGCTGGAGACCGACGATCTGACGGTGTGGCAGAGCATCGTGACGGCGATCAAGCGCGACCCCTACGGTAGGACCGCCCGCCAGGTCGAAGAGGTCCTGGAGACCGCGCAGCCCTACGGTGTCTCGAAGGCCCTCGACGAGGTGCTGACCCGCGCCCGCGCCCACCTCGAGGCGAACGAGTGTGCCGAGGTGGCGCGCCACATCCACATGTTGCTCCACAGGTCCGGTCTCGGCGTGGAGGAGTTCGCGTCGCGCATCGGCATTCCCACTGAGGACTTCGCGGATTTCCTCGAGGGCGCGACCAGTCCGTCGGCGTCGCTGATGATCAGGATGCGCCGGTTGTCCGACCGCTTCGCCAAGATGCGCGACGGTCGCCCCGACTAGGGCCGGACACCGAGTGATGGCCACCTTCGCGCTGATCCCCGGTGCGGGTGGCAGCGCGTGGTACTGGCACCGCGTCACTCCCCTACTGACCGATGCAGGCGCCGAGGTCGTCGCCGTCGACCTTCCCGCCGCCGACGATTCCGCCGATCTGAACACCTATGCCGACGTGGTCTGTCGGGCCGTGGCCGACGTGACCGGTCCGCTCGTCGTCGTCGGCCAGTCGATGGGCGCCTTCACCGCACCGATCGTGGCGACTCGGGTGCCCACCTCGGCGATCGTCCTCGTCAACCCGATGGTGCCCGCCGCGGGCGAGTCGCCTGGGACGTGGTGGGATGCGACGGGACAGAGAGCCGACCGGGTCGCGTACTTCGCGCGAATCGGCCTGGGCGACAGGAACTTCGACGAAGTCGAGGACTTCTTTCACGATGTTCCCGATGCGGTGCGAGCCGAGGCGTTCAGCCAACCCGAGCCGCGGCAATCGGACACTCCCTTCGAGCGGCCATGGCCGTTGAGATCCTGGCCCGATGTGCCGACGCGGGTGGTGCAGGGCAGCGACGACCGCTGTTTCCCGCTCGAGTTCCAGCGTCGCGTCGTCCGCGAACGACTGGGTCGCGACGTCGACGTGATGCCGGGCGGGCACCTGATGGCCCTGAGTCGGCCAGAAGAACTCGCGGCCCGCCTGCTCGCGCCGCTCAGCGGGAGTTGATGGGCGAAAGGTCGTCCACCAGCCACCGCCCGTCCTGTTTCAGAAGCGAGACGCGCAGGGGCAGTGGCACGGTCGCCGGTTGCTTGCCAGGCGCGTTCTGCGTGCCGCGCATGATCACCGCGACGATGGCCGCCGCCGGACCGATGGCCTCCACGCCCGCCGAAACGGTGCTCGCTTGGACGGTGAGGCCCTTGCTCGTCAGATCCTTTGCCATGGCGTCGAATTCGCCGCGAAATCCGTCCGCGCCATGCTGCGTCATCATCGCCGTCAGCCGGTCGAAGTTGGCGTTCGGGCTCTGCGGGGTGAAGGTCGCCGATGCCTCGGCGGCACTGCTGGCGATGCCGACCACCTCGATGCCGTCGCGGTGCATGGCGGACTCCGGCGCCGTCCACCGCGTATAGCCGACCACGACGGCCGCCGTCAGCGCCACGGTGGTCAGGCCCACCACCGCCAACCGCAGACCTGGTCCGTCGTCGTCGGTGCCGATCGTGACACCGTCGCGGCGGAACAGCACGCCGTTGACGACGACGCCCTGCACGATCAGCAGGCACAGCACCGAGCACACCGACACCCACCACAGCGGCCATGCCAGCGCGACGCCGAGGTACACCAGCGCCAGGATCGCTCCGAGCGGCGCGAGAACGTCGAAGGCCAGGACCCGGAATCGATTCCTCATCGGATGGTCTCCAGCCGCGAGATGAGCAGCTTGCCGTCGACGTCCGAGACCGCCAGGCGCAGGGTCCAGTGCACTGTCAGCGGCTTCGCACCCACGTTCTGACTCACCGACGTGGCCACCACGATGACGTTGTCCGTGCGCGACGCCACGGTCGCAAGCTCGGGCGGCGGCAGAGGCGCCAGACCCGCGTCGCCGGGTGACGCGTGGAACAGCGACTCGATCGCGGCGGATTCGACCTGGCCCACCGTCTGGGATTGCAGCTTCTGGACCACCTGGCTGAACGGTTCGACCGCGGTCTCGAAGTTTGCGTTGAGCAGGCCGATGGTGCCGTCGTGCAGCGTCGTCATGCTCTGCGTGACCGTGCCGGAGTTCATGTTGATCAGGACGCCCGTCCAGTCGGCCGCAGCCTGTAGCACCCTGGTCTGGTAGGCCCGGTCTG
>NZ_JAVROT010000647.1:0-9559 GCF_032162605.1 Mycobacterium sp.
CCCGCCGCATCAACGACGAACGCGAACTCAACCGAACCGCAGCCGAAGCCGCAGGTGCAGTCGCAGCCCCCGACTCGACCCCACCGTTCTGGTGTCCCGAGTCCCCAACCCGCCATCGGCCAATAGACCTGGCTCATGCCCGGGGGCTCGTCGAGCCTACAGCGCACACGCCCCAGCGCAACACTGTCGAATAGCCGTTGCCTGCGAAGGGCCAACTACTACAAACGAATTGCCATCCAAGGCACTAGTTGGGCAGCACGAGCACCGGAACCGGGCTGTGGCGCACGATCTTCGCGCCCTTCGAGCCGAGGAACACCCGGGCGATCGCGCCCTGCGGCGACGTGCCCAGCGCCAGCAGTTCACCATCGAGCCACTCGGCGGCGTCGAGTGCCTGATCCCATCCGTTGCCGGTGACCACCTGCAACTGGACGTCATCAGCCACCCCGCCGTCGGACTTCAACTTGGCCAACGTCTCTCGAGCCTGCGCGGCCCAGGACTGCAGAAGCGAATCCTCGGCGTGCAGACCAACTTCAGGCGGGTACATCGTGCGCCCACGCACCGCAAACGTGATCACGCGCATGGGCACCCCCAGCTGTTCGGCGAGGGTCGCGACACGCCCCACGACGTGCAGCGACTCCGGCGTACCTGGGTACGCGCACGTGAGTCGGGTCAACCCGTGGGTCTTCGACCCGCGGTAGCCACGCGGACTGATGGCGAGAGGCACCGGCGACGAGTGCAGCAGCCGGTCTGCGGTCGACCCGATGACCACCTGGCCGAGGCTGCCGTCCGCCGCCGATCCCAGCACCAACGCCTCGGCATCGAGCTCCATGACGGCGTCCACCAGGCCGCCGGACGCCGATCGGTGCGCGTACTTGTGAAAGCTGACGTCGAGCTGACCATCCAGGGACGCGATGCACTCGCGCGCCTGGGCGGCGGAGTCGGTCGCCAATCTGTCGGCGTACTGGGCGTATTCGGCGTCGATGCGCGCCGGCGACGGAGTTGTCCACGGCTTCGGGACCACGGTGACGACCGACAGCGAGGTCTTCAAAGTCCGTGCCGCCTCTGCGCCGAGGTTCAGCGCCGACAACCCTCCCTTCCCGGCAAGGTAGCCCACGACGACTGTCATGCGCGGCCTGCCTTCGCTACTCGCTGGGAAGTCATGCGCGACCCTGCGGTGGGGTCACGATCTCGACGTCCTCGATGCCGGGAGCGGCAGAGGAGATGATGCCGTCCCCACCGTCGTTCAGTGCACTGTGGTGCCTACCCCACGCCAGGTAGAAGGCCAGCACGACGATCACCCAGGCGCCGAAGGCGATCCAGGTGTACCAGTGCAGGCTGTACAGGATGTAGCCGCAGGCGAGGACCGACAGGACCGGAACGACCGGGATGTGGATATTGCGGCTGCTGGTGCGTATGACGTAGTAGAACGGCACCTTGAATCCGCGCGCCAGATCGGGTTCGCGGACCCGCAGGATGATCACGCCGATGGACACCACGATGAACGCGGTGAGCGTACCGATCGACACCATGTCTGCGAGCTTGTCCAGCGGAATGAAGCCCGCGAGGATGCTGACCACGATCGCCACGATGATGGTGTTGTTGACGGGGGTCATCGACTTCGGATTGACCTTCGCAAACATCGACGGCAGCAGGCCGTCGCGACCCATCGCGAACAGGATTCGGGTCTGGCCGTACATCGTGACCAGGGTGACCGAGAAGATGGAGATCACCGCGCCTGCCGCGAGTACGGTGCTGGCCCACTGGTTTTGAAGGATGTCTTCCAGAATGACGGCCAGGCCGGCTTCCTGACCCTCGAAGTCCTCCCAATTCTGAGCGCCGAGCGCGGCGAAGGCGACCAGCACGTAGACGGCGGTGACGATGAGCAGCGCGGCGATGATGGCGCGCGGCATGGTCTTCTGCGGGTCCTTGACCTCGTCGCCGGCCGTCGATACTGCGTCGAGTCCGATGTAGGAGAAGAAGATCGTGCCTGCGGCGAGTCCGATCGCGGCAGTGCCCATCGGGGCGAAGTTGGTGAAGCGGTCGGCCTGGAAGGCCGTGAACGCGATGATGATGAACATTCCGAGCACGCCGAGCTTGATCAGCACCATGATGGTGTTGGCCTTGGCGGACTCCGACGCGCCACGGATGAGCAGCAGCATGCACATGACGACGAGGAGAATGGAGGGGAGGTTGACGATGCCCGGTTCGGTATCCCAGGGTGCCGCCGTGATTGCCTGCGGCAGTTGGACTCCGAAGATGTTGGTCAGGAGCTTGTTGAGGTACTGGCTCCAGCCGACGGCGACCGCGGCCGTCGACACGCCGTACTCGAGCAGGAGGCAGGCTGCGAC
This sequence comes from Mycobacterium sp., assembly GCF_032162605.1. Taxonomy (GTDB): domain Bacteria; phylum Actinomycetota; class Actinomycetes; order Mycobacteriales; family Mycobacteriaceae; genus Mycobacterium. Next base: position 2,349 of record NZ_JAVROT010000647.1, read on the forward strand.
GCCCATGGCGATGAATTCACCGAGGGTGGTGTAGGCGTAGGAGTACGTCGATCCCGAAACCGGTACGGCCGAAGCCATTTCGGCGTAACAGATCGCCGCCAGGCCGGCCGCCACGCCCGCCAGCAGGAACGAGAGGATCACGGCGGGACCCGCCTCGGGTACCGCAGCGGAAAGCACGAAGAAGATGCCGGTGCCGACCGTCGCGCCGACACCGAACATCGTGAGTTGGAAGACGCCGATCGTGCGTTTGAGGTGGTCGGAGGCGCCATGAGCGACCGGTGCCCCGATTATGGGGCGACGCCGCAGCATCTGTTGGGGGAAGCTCACCGTTGGTGCAAGTGATGCCATGGTGCCTCCTCGGGCAGGCGTCAAGCGTTGATGGGTTGGGTGGTGAGGGCGTCTGTCAGTACGGCGGCGAACTGATCAACGGCCCAATCGATCTCCTCCTCGGTAATCACGATCGGTGGGGCGAATCTCAAGGTCGACCCGTGCGTGTCCTTGGCGAGAACACCGAGTGAGGCCAACCGCAAGCTGATCTGCTTTCCGGTTCCGATGCGCGGGTCGATGTCGACGCCCGCCCACAGCCCCATACCGCGCACGGCCAGGACGCCGTGGCCCGTCAGTGCGCGCAGGCGATTGTGCAGCCGATCGCCGAGTTCGGCTGAGCGGGACTGGTATTCGCCTCGCCGAAGCATTGCGACGACGGTCGAGCCGATCGCCGTGGCGAGTGGGTTGCCGCCGAACGTCGAGCCGTGTTCGCCAGGGTGCAGAACCCCGAGCACGTCGCGGTTGGCGACGACGGCCGACAGCGGGACCACGCCACCGCCGAGCGCCTTGCCGAGCAGATACACGTCAGGGACGACGCCCCAGTGGTCGCAGGCGAAGGTGCGGCCGGTGCGTGCCAGGCCCGCCTGGATCTCGTCGGCGATCATCAACACGTTGCGCTCGGTGCACAGCGCGCGAACCCGCGGCAGGTAGTCCTCGGGCGGCACGATGATGCCCGCCTCACCCTGGATGGGTTCCAGCAGGACGGCGACGGTGTTGTCGTCGATCGCCGCTGCCAGTGCCTCGGCGTCACCGAAGGGCACCGCACGGAAGCCGGGTGTGTAGGGACCGAACCCGCGGCGGGCGGACTCGTCGTCGGAGAAGCTGATGATGGTCGTGGTGCGGCCGTGGAAGTTGTTGTTCGCCACGATGATGTTGGACTGATCGACGGGTACCCCCTTGACGTCGGTCCCCCACTTGCGCGCAACCTTGATACCGCTCTCCACGGCCTCGGCGCCACTGTTCATGGGCAGCACCATGTCCTTGCCGCACAGATCGGCGAGGGCCGCACAGAACGGCCCGAGCTTGTCGGAGTGGAACGCGCGGCTCACCAGCGTGACGGCGTCGAGCTGTGCGTGCGCGGTAGCGATGACCTCCGGGTTGCGATGACCGAAGTTCACCGCGGAGTACGCGGCGAGGCAGTCCAGATAGCGGCGGCCCTCGACATCGGTGATCCAGGCGCCCTCGGCGGACGCGGCCACGACGGGTAGCGGCGAGTAGTTGTGCGCCGCGTATTGATCGTCCACCGCGATGGCTGCCGCGGTCAGATCCCCCGGTTGAGTCATGACGGTATCCAGAATGCTCACGAGTACACCTCCAGCGTGCAGCATTTGACGGATCCGCCGCCCTTGAGGAGTTCGGAGAGATCGACGGCGACGGGTTCGAAGCCGATGGCGGCGAGTTGCTCGGCGAACCCGCTTGCCGCCGCGGGAAGGACGACGTGCCTGCCATCGGAGACGACGTTGAGGCCTAGGACGTAGGCGTCGGCGGTGGACACTTCGATCGCGTCGGGGAACAGCTCCCGGAGGCGCGCACGGGCGTCGTCGCCGAACGCGGGGGGGTAGTAGGCGATCGTGGTGTCGTCGAGCACTGCCAGTGCGGTGTCGAGGTGGTAGAAGCGCGGGTCGACCAACTCGAGGCTGACGACGGGCAGGCCGGTGATGTGGGCGACCTCGTCGTGAGCTCGCCTGTCCGTTCGGAAACCGTGGCCCGCCAGGATCATCGAGCCGACGACCAACAGGTCGCCCTGGCCCTCGTTGGTGTGGTGGGTGTACTTCGGTTCGAACCCCCGACTGCTCATCCACTCGGCGTAGGCGACGGCCTCACCCGCGCGCTGCGGGAAGGCGAAGCGGGCGACGACGGCCTTGTCGTCGACGATCAGGCCACCGTTGGCCGCGTAGACCATGTCGGGCAGGCCCGCCACGGGTTGGACCATTTCGACGGTGTGCCCGAGCGCGTGGTAGGTCGCCAGCAGGTTCTTCCACTGCAGAACCGCGAGGTCGGTGTCGACGGGCGTCGACGTGTCCATCCACGGGTTGATCGCGTACTCGACGGTGAAGAACGTCGGTGCCGTCATGGCGTACCGGCGGAGGCGGGGCGTGCGGATGCGCGGCGTCGTTTCGGCGACATCGACGGTCGGCGTGCCGGCCAGATCTGAGATCGTCATGAAATAGACGATATGGGTCCCACGTCACGCAATCAATCGCCACTCATTGCGTGTTGGCGCGCATTTCATTGCGCGGAAGCTAGAATTGCGGCGTTTTGTTGTGCGCAGACGCGAATGGGGTCACATGGACAGGCTCGACGACACCGACGAACGCATTCTGGCCGAGTTGGCCAACCACGCCCGCGCCACGTACGCCGAGATCGGACAGCGGGTGAACCTGTCCGCACCGGCAGTGAAGCGGCGCGTCGATCGCATGCTCGACGACGGTGTCATCCGCGGCTTCACCACCGTCGTCGACCGCAACGCGATCGGCTGGAACACCGAGGCGTACGTACAGGTGTTCTGCCACGGCACCATTGCGCCCGCCGAGCTCCGACAGGCCTGGATCGGGATCCCCGAAGTCGTCAGTGCCGCCACCGTCACCGGGACAGCGGATGCCATCCTGCACGTGCTCGCGCGGGACATGCGCCACCTGGAGGAGGCCCTCGAGCGCATCCGGGCGAGCGCCGACATCGAGCGCAGCGAGAGCATCGTCGTCCTGTCGAACATCATCGAACGGTCCCGCGCCTGACGGGTGGCGCACAACAGTTCGAGGGCATCGTGTAAAACAGCCCACGTGACTACTAGTGGCGGCATCGTCATCGTCGGCGGCGGACTGGCCGCGTCGCGTACGGCTGAGCAGCTGCGCCGCGCCGAGTACGCGGGAACGATCACGCTCGTCAGCGACGAGGAGCATCTGCCGTATGACCGGCCGCCGCTGTCGAAGGAAGTGCTGCGTGCGGAGACTGACGACGTCCTGCTCAAGCCCGCCGAGTTCTATGAGGAGAAGGACATCACCGTCCGACTGGGCTCGGGTGCGGCCAGCCTGGACACGGGCGCGCAGACGGTGACACTGGCCAGTGGCGAAGTCATTTCCTATGACGAGCTCGTCATTGCAACGGGACTGGTGCCCAAGCGGATTCCATCGTTCCCGGATCTCGAGGGCGTCCGGGTGCTGCGCACTCTCGGTGAGAGCCTGGCGCTGCGCAAGCATGCCGGCTCGGCTCGGCGCGCGGTGGTCATCGGAGCCGGATTCATCGGCTGCGAGGTGGCCGCGAGCCTGCGCAAGCTCGGCGTCGACGTGGTGCTGGTCGAGCCCCAGCCGACGCCGCTCGCCTCGGTGCTCGGCGAGCAGATCGGCGAGCTGGTCGCCCGCCTTCACCGCACGGAGGGCGTTGACGTCCGATGTGGCGTCGGGGTGTCCGAGCTGAAGGGCAGCGGCCACGTCGAAGGCGTCGTGCTTTCGGATGGCACCGAACTCGACGCCGACATCGTCGTCGTCGGTGTCGGCTCGCGGCCGTCGACCGACTGGCTCGACGGCAGCGGAGTCGAGGTGAACAACGGCGTCGTCTGCGACGTCGCCGGACGCACCAGCGCACCCAACGTCTGGGCCGTCGGCGACGTCGCCTCCTGGCGTGATGCCCTGGGACATCAAGTGCGCGTTGAGCATTGGAGCAACGTCGCCGAACAGGCCCGCGTCATCGTGCCCGCGATGCTCGGCACCGAAGCCACGGCCGCCGTGGTGGTGCCGTACTTCTGGAGCGACCAGTACGACGTCAAGATTCAGTGCCTCGGCGAGCCCGAGCCCGACGACGTCGTGCACGTCGTCGCAGACGACGGCCGCAAGTTCCTGGCCTATTACGAGCGCGACGGCGCGGTCGTCGGCGTGGTCGGCGGTGGCATGCCCGGCAAGGTGATGAAAGCCCGCGGCAAGATCGCGAGCGGCGCGCCCATCGCCGACGTCCTCTAGCGATTCGGGCGCGCTCCACCGCGCTCACCGCGGATGTGCGCGCCGAAATCGCTAGTGCTGGCCGAGGTAGAAGCGCACCCCCTGGTCGTCGACGCACTGCGCTGAGCGCCCGTAGGACTGCTGTGACGGCTCCTCGACCACGGTGCCCCCGGCCTCGCGGACCCGCGCCACCGCGGCGTCGACGTCGGCCACGGTCCACATCGGGACGGTCACCTGCTCGTCACTGCCCCCGGCGACGCCCGACATGGGGTGCACCGACTCCGCCTGCCAGCCGTCGTCGATTCGGCCGGGCTCGAACGTCCAGCCCAGCACCGCCGCATAGAACCGGCGGAAGGTCCCCGAGTCGGACACCTGGAACGTGACGTACGAGAGTTCGCCTGGACCAGTGCCATTCAACGCTGGACGAGGATCGGCACCGATCGGCTGATACACGGCGAACGCGGTGCCGAACGGGTCGGTGGCGTCCACCGTCGGGCCATGGGGGGCACTCGAGATCTCGCCCGCCTCTCCGCCCGCCGCCAGGATGGCTTCCCGCGCCGCCGCCACGTCGGCGACCGCGTAGCAGCAGAACAACGTGCGCGGACCAGGGACGGCGACGATTCCGATGGGCTGAGTCGTGTTGGTCACCTGATGCGACGCCGGGTCGTACCGCCAGCCCAGCACGTGGCCGTAGAACGTGGCGGACAGGGCGGGGTCTGCCGTCCACACCGACACATAGCCGATGTCGCCGTGCCGGATCTGGTTCACCGACCCGACGACCGGCCCGCTCAACATCCACCGGTGACCGAAGGGGTCGATGATGGTGGCGTTGCGCGAACCGTGGTTCTCGTAAGTCTCCCGCGCCACCTCGGCGCCGTGCGCTCTGGCCCGTTCCAACGCGGCGTCGGTGTCGGTGACGTGGAGCATCAGGCTGACCGAGACGGCCTGCGGTGCAGGGGCTTTCAGTCCCATCTCGGGAAACTCGTCGGCCAGGTAAAGTGTCCCGCCCGCGATCGAGAGTTCCGCGTGGCCGACACGGCCGTCGTCCATCATGATCGGATCTCCGGCCAGCACGGCGCCGAACGCCTCCACGTACCAGGCGATGGCCTCCCGTGCCCCCGCGACGGAGAGGTAGGGCAGGGCGGCGGAGCGGGGCGGAGCCGCCGCGACAGTCTGCCGAGAGCGGGGCGGAGCCGCCGCGACCGTCTGTCGAGCGCGGGGCGGAGCCGCCGCGAAAGTCTCGGTGCTCGGTTCGTTGAGCGCGGCGATGGCCGTGTCGGTACCGCTCATGATGATTCCTTCCGTTCGATCGGGTAGTGAGAGCGCGGATTCGAGGCGGGCGCGTAGCCGCGCGGCGAACTCTGGATCGGGGTGAACCGGAAGGTCGTCGCCGTGCAGCACGGTCAGCGGGTCGTGGCTGCCTGGGACATCCCCCGTCGCTCCGCTCGCCTCGTCGGTCATGACGTCCCTCCTTCCGGGTACTGCGATCTGAACGCTCGACGGGCCCGCACGAGCAGGGCTTCGGTGGCGTGCAAGGTGCGACCGATCAGCTCGGCGCACTCGGGCACCGAACGGTCGTCCAGGTAGCGAAGTGCCAGCACCGCGCGGTGATGTTCGGGCAGCCGGGCCAGCACGCCTTCGGCCACGATGCGGTCGAGTTCGGCGTCCCACCCGTCTGCGGGGTCCACTGGCTCCGGTAGGTCCGCTACCGGCACGGTGAACCGGTCGTGCCTTCGACGGTAGTGGTCGGCCAACTTGTGCCGGGCCACTCCGATCAACCACGGCAACGTGATCGGCGGCGGCGAGTCCTTCCTCGTGGCGTCCATCGCCGCCAGAAAGGTGTCCGACGTCAGATCCTCTGCCGCGCCGCGGTCGGCGCACCGCCTGACGAAGTACCCGTAGACGGCGGGCAACGCTTCGTCGTACAGCACGAGCAGCGCGCGCTGCGCGTCCTTGGAGTCCGGTTCGGCGCTCACACCCTCATCGTCGCCGTCGGGGCACTGACTCCGACGCCCGTTCTCAAAGTTTTCTTCGGTCGAGTGCCGCGAGCCCCGCGCTGACGGTGTCGAACGCCTCCCCGAGGGCGGTCTGAAGGGACACCGATTCATCGGCTAGCCAGTTCTCGTAAGCCGACAACGCGACGCCGAGCATCGACCACGCGGTGGTCCTGGGGATCAGGTCGGTGGCCTTGAGCCCGAGGCGGCGGGCGACGAAGTCGGCGACGACGGTGCGCCAGCCCGCGTACATCGTCATCGAGTGGGCCTGCAGCGCCGCTGTCTCCAGGATCACGCGCATGCGCTGGCGGTGATGCGCGGTCTCGGCTTCGTCGAAACTGTTGAACGCCAACAACGCCGAGCGGAGGGCGACGTTGGTGGGGGCGTCGGTGGGAACCTCGTTCAGCAGTTCGCGCATGTGATCGAGGTGCGCGTCGAAGTCGCCCCACGGGATGGCGTTCTTGGTCGGGTAGTAGCGGAACAGGGTGCGTCGCGCGATGCCTGCGGCGCGTGCGACGTCGTCGACGCTGACTTCGTCGAACCCGCGTTCGGTGAAGAGGTCGAGCGCCACGCTGGTGATGTGGTCACCGGTGGTGGACCGTTTCCGGCCAACGCGAGGACCCTCGCGAGCGGCGGGTTCACGACTCATCGGGGTCCACCCTTCCATTTCGGCACTCGATGCCATATTCTTGCGATCTCGGTCACAACTGTCGAGACCCACGAAACCGGAAGGACGTAAATCATGGAGCCGAATCAGCAGGATGAAACCGAAGCCGAGCTCGTCACCGAGTCCCTAGTCGAAGAGGTCTCGATCGACGGTATGTGCGGGGTCTACTGACGGTGTCCGCACTTTCAGAGGCGCGAGCCGTTGCCCCGGCGTTCGATCCCGACGTCCGCTGGCGGCTGCACCATCAGGTGGCGGTGCGGCCGGAGCCGTTCGGGGCGTTGCTGTATCACT
>NZ_JAVROT010000648.1:0-7340 GCF_032162605.1 Mycobacterium sp.
GCGACGCCCCACTGAGTAGAGCGGGGCAGACCGCGGCCGCAGTGTCATTTGTGGATGTCATCACCTGCCTCTCGTTGACTCGGTTGGGCGCCTAGGGCGGAGGGCCACGCTGCGTGGCACGACGCTGGTGGATTCGCGCGCGACGGGGGTGGGCGCAGCCACCCGAGGGCCGGCCGGCCAACCGGGGCCGGGAGAAGGCGCACCCGGTGGTCAGGGGGCCGGGATGGCGTCGGCTCGGTCGCAGCGCAGCGCACAAGATGGCGTCGACTTCGGCGAACAAGTCGATCACGTCCTGGTCCAGAAGGCGCAGGGCCTGGTCTGACATGTCGCTGCTCACAGGAGTCGGCGCAACGTCGGTGTGCGTCATCGCAAGTACCTGACTCGTCTACCGGCCGATCAGGCGTTGATGACCGCGGGCCCGTTGGTTCGCCCGATCTCGATCTTGCGGGGCTTGGCCCGCTCGGCGACTGGGATGCGCAGGCGCAGCACACCGTCCTGGTAGGACGCGTCGATCCGCTCGGTGTCGAGATTCTCTCCGAGTACCAGCTGCCGACTGAACACCCCGCGCTGGCGTTCTGAGGCCAGCATTTCGCGATCGGGGTTCAGGCGTGGCCGCTCGGCTCGCACGGTGACGACGTTGTGTTCCACGTCGAGGTCGAGCGAGTCCTCGGCGATCCCCGGAAGATCGAATTCGACGACGAACTCCTCGCCTTCGCGCCAGGCGTCCATCGGCATCACCGCGGGGCGGGCGGCTGTGCCTGACACGTAGTGGGTCATGCGGTCCAGGTCTCGGAATGGGTCAGTACGCATCAGCATGGTGGTCACCTCTTACCTCCACTTCGGTGTCGAGTCCCTGTTATTATCTGTGCCAGTTGGCACAGATTTGTTTTAGCACTCCGGACAGATGAGTGCAAGTGCATGAGTTGGATTACTTCTTGGAGGTGGTGATGACAGACAAAACCGACCGCGTGGGTGCAGAGCTACCCGCCGCCGACCAGGGCGTATTTGGCATCTCCGTGGCCGCCGAGCTGACCGGCGCCGGTACCCAATCACTGCGGCTCTGGGAGCGCCATGGTCTACTCAACCCCTCCCGCTCCGGCGGTGGAACTCGCCGCTACAGTGCCGACGACTTGGACCGATTGCGGCGAATCATCCGCCTGGTGGATGTCGGCGTGAACATCGCCGGCATCGCACGAATCCTGCAGGTCGAGGACCACAACACCGTGCTGCGAACGGCCAACTACGCACTCCGGGAAGCCAATACAGGTCTGGAGGCGGACAACCGGAAGCTACGAGAGGGCGGTGATGCTGCGGAATGACCGAACGTCCGCGGCCGTACGTGGACCTAGGTTTCAGCGGTGGACACCAACGCCACCTCGCCTGGCTTCTATCCCGCGGTGCTGCCCGTACCGGATCCCCTGCGCGCAAGCGTGTGTCAACGGTGCGATCTCGGCGACGCCCAAGTGGTCCTTGCCCTTTATGTCGAGGGTCAGGTCGTGGCAGGCAGCTCATACACCACGTGAAGACGGCAGCGAGTCCTCAATCGTTCCGTTTGACGACGACAAGGACCCAAGGTCAAGCGGTTCGTTTGGCCCGTCACGACCGCACATGGGTCCGGCGCCTACAGCGCGCGCAGCACATGGGGGCTGTGATGCCGATCGTGGGCGGCGCCTTCCGCCTTGGCCCGATGCGACACCTACTAGTGCCGGCCTCGAGACCGGCGCAATTCTCGACCGCGTTGGATGTCCTGATCATCCTTGGCCTCATTCTTTTCGACGACGCGGGTGTCCCGTGGCGGCAGCTTAAGGTCCCGTTCGGCGGCCATCCCGGCCTGCAGCTGACGTCCGCGTTCCAGCTCCGCATCGAGCTCGGCACCGAACAGGAGCGCCAAGTTGGTGATCCACAACCAGAGCAGGAACACGATCACACCCGCCAGTGCGCCGTAGGTCTTGTTGTAACTGCTGAAATGCGCGACGTAGAGACCGAAGAGCACCGAGGCGCCGACCCAGGTGATGATCGCAACGCCCGCACCGATACTCATCCACCGGAACTTCGGTTGCTGAACGTTGGGCGTTGCGTAATAAAGCGTCGCCACCGCCAGAGTCATGAAGATCACGATGATCGGCCAGCGGGCGATGCTCCACGCGGTGAGTGCCACGTCGCCGACGCCGATCGCCGAACCGACCGCGGACGCCACCGGTCCGCTCACGGCAAGCAGGAATGCCGCGGCCGCCGCCAAGACGAGTCCGCCCGACGTGATCAGCAACTGCAGGGGACGCAGCTTCCACACCGGTCGCCCCTCCTCGATCTCATAGATGCGATTCATGGCCCGACCGAACGCTCCGACATAGCCCGACGCAGACCACACCGCGCCCACGACGCCGACGAGCAGAGCGAGACCTGCGGAGGGCGATTCCACGAGCTGTTCGATCGGGGCACGCAAGGTGTCGACGGTAGAGCTAGGTCCGAGGTCGCCGACGAGTTGCAGCAGCGCGTCGGTGGTTCGTTTGCCTTCGCCGAAGACCCCGAGCAGCGACACGACCACCACCAGCGCAGGGAAGATCGACAGGACCGCGTAATAAGTCAGCGCCGCGGCGAGATCGGTGCATTGATCGCCACCGAATTCACGTGCCGTCTTCCTCAGTACGAAGAAGACCGACGGTTTGGTGAGATCGGTCGGAGAGTCTGGCTTACGCGGGTCATCCGGATCGGGAGCGTGCTCTTCATCCGTTGTCTCGTCGTCGTTGATTGCCTCATCGCCGCTCACACGGATGTCCGAACAACGCGGTGAGCTATCAACTTCCTGGCCATTCGCCGGACCATTTCTCGAACAGTCGAGCACCTTGACGGTCGATCACCGTCTTCACGACCGAGAAGATCGCCCCTTGGACGGCGGCGGCCACCAGGATTTCCTTGAAGGGATAGCTGGTCTCCAACGCCGTTGGCGGGTCAGGCTTCTGGCCTGGCGTGGCCCGCCGCCACACCTGCTTGAAGATCGCGCCCGCAACGAGACCGCCGAGAACCGAACTCAGCAGCCCAACCGGGCGGTACAGGATCTTCGCCGTCGTGCTGGGTTCATTCACGGCCATGCCGCCTCCTCAACGTGCTGTGGACTAAGGGTGTGATCATCTGCGACGGCGCTTCCATATGACGACCCCCACGACGGCGGCGACCAAGGCCAACGCCGCCACCGGTACCACGGGACGAACGGAACCTTCGTCATCGGTGGCGACGTCGACGACGTGCGAGCCGACCTCCGAACCCTTCGCTCGCACGGTCTGCGCCGTCTCGGCGATGAGTTCCTTGGTGTCATCGACCTTCTGCTTGGCTTGCTGCTTGACGTCGAGCTTCGCCGACAGGACTTCCACGGTCTGACCAAGCTCGTTTCGGGTGGCTTCGATGTCGGCCTGAATGTCCTCGACGCCGGCGTCGGGGCCGGGTTCGGGCCTGCCTGGATCAGGGTCGGTCATGGCGGGCTTCCTTCACCTCGTTGATGTCCTGCTTGACGCTGTCCACCGTCTGCTGGGGAACGGGGGCGGTCTGCTGTAGCTGCTTCTTGCTGACCAGACCCGCGATGCCCGCAGCGGCGAACAGCAGGACTCCGATGACGAGGGCCGCCGCCCAGAGCGGCCACACCAGTGCGAGGGCAGCCACGGCCGAGCTGACGAGGGTCGCGAGGCCGAGGATGGCCAGCAGACCCGCCACGCTCAGCAACCCGGCGCCGAGGCCCGCGTGTTTGGCCGCTTCTCGAAACTCGGTCTGCGCCAACTTCATTTCATCTCGAACCAACCGCGACGTCTGCGCCGACAGTTGGCTCACCAACTCACCGATCGAGGGGTCGGCGTGCGGTTTCGACTCGACGTTCATTGCGTACCACCCTGGCGTTGGTCCATGACCAGTTCGTGGGCACCACGCTGGTCGACGTTCTACCGAAATGCCCCCGCCGCTGCGCGCTAAACGTCCCGCCACGAACCGCTGCCGAACACGATTCGTTCCCGCGCCTCAGGGGTGCAGCCACGCCCTGTCCGAGACCAGTGCACAGCCTGACCTCGACGAGCGCCCGCCACGGCGCGAGCGCGAAATCGTTCACGGTGACTAGATCGAGGCAGCCGCTTCTCGTGGTGGGACAGCCCGCGAGTGGCGGGGCCTTCGAGCACCTCGCCGTCCGCGTCGAAGCGAGAACCATGCAGCGGGCACTCCCACGCCTCGTCGGCGTCGTTCCACGTCACGATGCCCCCGAGGTGCGGGCATACCGGCGAGGTAGTGCGCAGTGTCCCGTCGACGAGGCTGGTGGCCTGCAACCGCCACGGCGGTCCGCTGACCACGCCGTGTCTCTCGGTGAGGGTGGCGGCGTGTGCGGTGATCGGGGTGATCCAGCCCTTGGCCAGATTGAAGCCCACCTCGAGGTTGGCCTGCACGGCGGCGGGAATACCCGCCAGCTCGCGTGGGCTCCAGCTAGCGAACACGCGGGCCCAGTCCATCCGACCGCCGAGGATGCGCGCGGACAGAGCCAGCGCCGCGGCTACCCCGTTGGTCATGCCCCAGTTGTCGAAACCCGTTGCGACGCAGATCTTGTCGCTGCCCGGCAAGATCGGTCCGACGTAGGGCAGCTCGTCGATGGGGTGGTAGTCCTGCGCCGACCAGAAGTGGGTCTGTTGGGCGCCGGGATAGTGCAGGACCGTCCAGCGACGAAGCTCGTCGATCGACCTCGAGGGGCCATCACTTCGGCCGACCGGGTGTCCGGCACCTCCGACGATCAGCTTGTTTCATCCGGCGGTCGGTGCGTATCGCACCGACCGCGTCGGCGAGTCGACTGTATTGAACGTCGCGTCGGTGAGGTCTCCGGGCACGTCGAACGCCATGCAGTATGAACGCTGCGCTTTGACCCTCGCAAAGAATCCGCCGCGGTCCAGTATCGGAGTGCCGGTGGCCAGCACGATCCGATCGGTGATCAGCGAGACGCGTTGCGGTTCGGGGTCGCCGGCACCGCGGTCCGGCCGCACGGTGATGGTTAGCCGCTTCAGTCCGGACACCGATTCGGCGCGGAAGCCTTGGAAGAGGCGGCCGCCGTGCGCCTCGAGTTCGGTGACGAGGCTGCTCAGCAAGGGCAGCGGGTCGAGTTGGGCCTGCTCGCGTAGCCGCACTCCGCCACCCCGAAGCGCTCCATGATGATTCCCTTGGCCTGATCGATGCGGTCTCGAGTGCGCAACGCCGTCTTCAGTTGCCGCTCCTGTTGGTTGGCCAGAATCGCCGAGGCGGCATGCGCTGCCAGTACGCCGCCGATGGTTTCGTCTTCGGTGTCCCAACTCACTGGTTCGAACCCGAAGAGGTTGAGTGCGCCAGCGGACCGGTCAGCGGTGTAGAGCTTGAACGATAGGCCGCTGAGGACACCGGCCTCCACGACGGCGGGGGAGTACTGGGGCCATCGGGACTCCGCCCGAAAGTCGTTGGTCCGAACCATGGTATCGGCGAGCGCCGCCTGAACGCACGGGCCTTCGCCGAAGGTCATCTGCAAGATGTCGAGCTGGTGCGGCACCTCACTGGTCGTGGCCAGGGAGTTGAAGCCACCGTCATCCTTGACCACCAAGATGCCTGCCGTGTCGGCTCCGTCGATCAGCTCCACGGCGGCTGACGTGACTTCGGCGAGTATGTCCTCGATCGAGCGTGGCGGGGCCATCGCTCTGGCCAAGTCGGCCATGCGCACGGCGAGCTGATGATCGGTTGGCTGTGCCACGTCGAAGGTCTTCCCGTCCCATGCTGGCGCAAAACACGAGCAGGCGGACCGGCCGGCTCGCGACGGCCGGGTGGCGACACGGTGCCCAGTCGTACCTGCGGGCCACCGGTGCAGCCCCGGCTGGAGGCAGTCCTCATCCGCACGGCCGTCGGGCCACACGTTCGCAGGTGATGGCGTGAGCGCGTCCTTCGCGGGGACTAGTAGTGGTGTCCGTGATGGTCGGACCGGTGTGGCGACTGGTCTCGCGGCGCGCACGGTATCGAATCATCTGCTGCCTCAACGCCTTTCAGCGCGCTTCCATCCATCAGGCCAGTGGTGCGTTTCCTCGACCAACGAAACGTGCGGTGATGGCGGTCAGTCGCCGGGGACGTGCTCTGCGCTCTTGGCGCGCCCCTCGCGGCTGCGCCGGTAGGCATCTCGGCGCAGGTCGGTCAATCAGCCCGGGAAGAGGTCTACCTCGGGGGCGCTGCACCTCGTCGGGTCGAAGGCAGTGTCGCCAACGCCTGCCGGTAGCACCTTCGTCAAGGGTCAGGGTGGCCAACGGCTGGAAACTGCCGGCACTACCGCGGGCCTGCTTAATCGAGACCTGCACCCCACCGGAAGCGATCTGCCTCTCGATGCTGGCGAGCGAGACGCCCCGGCCCCCGATCTCGGTGGTGATGCGCGCGCTGATCCACCAGTTGTCCCCGTGGTAGCTCAGCGGCATCAGACTGGACAGCTTCGCCCCAGACCACGATATGACGGGCCGCAAAAGATATCGTCCGACCAGGCCTGCCCCGGCCGAAGCGAGGAGCACGTCCCACGGCGTGGTCGCAGAACCCTGAGGTGGACCGCGACGTTTGGTCATCAGGCCGACGAAGCGGTCGCCCATCAGATCATGGACACCGCCGCCGAATCGGGCGTCACCCTCTTCGATTCCGCCGACATCTACCCGATGGGGCCGAGGTGGGACGCACCGAGGAGATCGTCGGGCGCTGGCTGCAGGGCAAGCGCGACCAGATCATCCTCACCACCAAAGCGGGAGGCCCCATGGGCCCCGCCCGCTGGCAGCGCGGCGCCTCGCGCAAACATCTGCTGGACGCCGTCGACGGCTCACTGCGCCGACTGGGCACCGACTACATCGACATCTACCAACTCCACTTCGACGACCCCGAACACCTCTCGACGAAACGCTGGCGACCCTCGACGCGATTGTCATCGCCGGGAAAGCCCGCTACATCGGGGTGTCGAACTTTCTGGCCTACCGGCTGGCCCTCGCTGCAGGGCGCACCGAGACGCTGCATCTCACGCGTATCGCGTCCGTCCAACCGCGCTACAACCTGCTGTTCCGGCAGATCGAACGCGAGCTGCTGCCCCTGGCCGCCGAGACCGGCATGGCGGTGATCCCGTAAAACCCGCTCGCAGGGGGTCTACTCAGCGGCAAATACGGACGTGACGACCAACCGACCGAAGGCCGGTTCTCAGCGCAAGTCGGCCAGCAGTTCGCCGACCTTTACAACGAACGCTACTTGGCATACCAAGGCATTCGACACCATCGATCAGTTGACCAAGATCGCATCCGAGCTCGGGACGTCGCTGGCCACCCTATCCATCGCCTGGGTGCTCG